>NZ_JAHWXK010000003.1 GCF_023091155.1 Microbacterium sufflavum
CTGAACGAGGATAATTTGGCATTTGACAAGTGCACGCTGTTGAGTTCTCAAGGATCGGATGCTCCCACGACCCAGCCATCACAACCAGGCCCGCAGGGCAACTTCTCTATCTTAGCCATCCCGACTCGCTTGTCAAATCAGCGCGCCGGGCGGATCGAGGATCCGCTGCGCAGCTGAGACAGCCGCAGAAGGGGTGGATCTCCCATCCTAGACGCACGCGCCTGATCTCTCAAGAGAGAAGGAATGGGAGGTGGTTCTCCGCTTGAGGGGGGTGAAGCTCTGGGCTTCTCCGCTTCCCTGTGGGGCGAACAAGTAATAAGTTACGTGGGTTCCGGGGTTCTGGCAAATCGGGGCACCACCCCCGGGCGTGTCGGCACCGCGACAGGACCACATCAGCCCGGATCAGCCGGGTTTTTCCGCTCGGAAGCCGCGGAGTAGCATCGCGCCATGGGCCCCCACCGTCCCTCCCCCCGTGCCGCCGCTCCCGCGAGGACCCGTCCGAGCGCCGCCCTGCTGCGCCGGGTCTGGACAGAGATCGGCGGAGAGCCCGCTGCCGTGCACGACGCGCTCCCAGACCTCGCCGGTCTAGGCGACGTCCCGCTCCCTGCCCGTACCGCCGCCGGGGAACTCGCGCTGGGGAGCACGGCCGCCGCGACGCTGGCGGCGGGGCGCAGGGTCGCGGACCTGGATGTCGCCCGGGTCGCCGCCGCATACCGGAGCGACCGCCTCCTCACGGTCGACGATGCTCCCCCGCCCGTCTGGTCTCCCCTGTCGGGGTTCTGGCCCACCGCCGACGGGTGGATCCGGACGCACGGCAACTACCCCCATCACGCTCGCGGGCTCCGATCCGCCCTGGGGCTCGCGCCTGACGCCGGCCGCCCCGACGTCGCCGCAGCTCTCGCCGCGCTCCCCCGCGACGAAGCCGTCCGGCGGATCGTGCACCACGGAGGACTCGCGGTCTCCGTGCGGGCCGAGCAGCCGGAGCACGACGCCCGTCTCCGCACCATGCCTCTGATCGAGGTGGCCCGTGTCGGCGATGCCGCGCCCTCCGGTCGTCCGACGTCCGGGCCTCCGTCTCCCCTCGCCGGAATCCGCGTGCTCGATCTCACGCGCGTGATCGCCGGTCCCGTCTGCACACGCACACTCGCCCTGCTCGGTGCCGACGTGCTGCGGATCGATCCCCCGGCCATCGCCGAGCTCCCCTGGCAGCACCTCGACACCGGTCACGGGAAGCGCAGCACGATCCTCGATGCCCGTGACCCGGCGATGTCCGCTCTGCTCGCCACCGCCGACGTGGTCGTCCTGGGGTACCGTCCGGCGTCGCTCGCACGACTCGGCCTGTCTCCCGACACCCTCGTCGAGAGGTACCCCGGTCTCGTCGTGGCCGAGCTCAGCGCGTGGGGTGCCGACGCGCCGGAGCGCGCGGGCTTCGACAGCCTGGTGCAGGCGGAGAGCGGAATCGCGGTGATCGAGGGCGACGACGGCGTACCCGGAGCGCTGCCCGCACAGGCGCTCGACCACAGCAGCGGCTACCTGCTCGCCGCGGCGGTGACCACGCTGCTCGGACGGCGTGCGCGCGAGAGCGGATCCTGGATCGCACGCACCTCGCTGCGCCGGGTCGCCGCCGAACTTCTCGGGATGCCGCGCCGCACGGACCCGGTCGCTGCGCCGGATCCGGACGCGGCCTCGCACGAGGCGAGGTTCGACGTCGACGGGGTATCCCTCGTCACCGCGGCACCGGTCATCCCCGGCACGGCGTTCACGGCGCCGCACCCGTGGGGGTCGGACGCACCGCGCTGGTGACGACCGCGCTGGTGACGCGCGCGGTCAGCGCGACCGGACCGGGTCCCCTCGGCGCAGAGCCACCACGGCACACAGCACGAGAGTGAGCGCACCCCACACCGCGCACGCCGGAGGCAGCACGCGATACGCCAGGTGAGCGACGGTGAACTCCGCCGTGAGGGGACCGAGCACCGCGAGACCGATCACCCACGCCGCCACCAGGATCGCCGGCAGCGAGAGCCACCAGGTCACCCGCACCGGCGAGGGCAGCCACCGGGTGACCGCGTCGCGAGGCACCGCACGCTGCAGCCGCAGCGCCGCCCACAGCCCGAGGCCGAGCAGCGCCAGCACACTCGAACCGTGCTGCACCCACTTGTACCCGAGCAGCGGACCCCACTGCTCATCCAGCATCGGGAACAGCGCGACGCCCCAGCGCCCCTCGTGCGTGAACGCGTCCCACGCGATGTGCGACAGCACGCCGAGCACGAGCGACACCGCGAGCAGCAGCGGATACCAGGGGCGACCGAGGCCGACCCCCACCGCACGGCCCGCGGCCACGGAGCCGCGGTCGTCCCACTCGCGCGGCAGCCGACGCGCGACCCACAGCGGCACCAGCTCACCGACCGACGGCCGCAGCACCACACGCCAGAGCAGGAAGAGCACGAAGGCCAGCAGCGCCGTCCAGAGCACGTTGGCCACGGAGTGCGTGAACGAGTAGTCGAGACCCACCCCGCGCAGGAAAAGCGGGAGATCCGGCGTCATCGCACCGATCGCGATCGCCGCGGGCACGAGGGGCGTGCGCACGAACGGCAGCGCGACGATCGCGTGACTCGGCGTGAACGGCATCCGGACGCCGCGTCAGCTCAGGAACACGCCGGCGAGGGTCTTCTTGCCTCGGCGCAGCACCGAGACCCCACCGGGGAGCGTGCCCTGCACGGTCGCCGTGTCGTCCGCCACCCGCTCACCGTCGAGCGACACACCGCCCTGAGTGATCGCCCGACGCGCCTCCGACAGACTCGACACGAGCCCGGTCGCGACCAGCGCATCGACCACGGGAGTGCCGGGCGCCACGGTCGCATGCGGCAGCTCATCGAGCGCGGAACGCAGCGTCGCCGGGTCGAGAGCGGTCAGGTCGCCCTGTCCGAACAGTGCCTCCGACGCGGCGATCACGGCCGCCGTCGCCTCGACGCCGTGCACGGTCGCCACGACCTCGAGCGCCAGACGCTTCTGCGCAGCGCGGCGGAACGGCTCGGTCGCGACGAGCTCGGCGTACTCCTCGATCTCGGCCCTGGTCAGGAACGTGAACACCTTGAGCCGCTCGATCACGTCGGCGTCGGCCGTCGACAGCCAGAACTGGTAGAACGCGTACGGGCTGGTGAGCTCCGCATCGATCCAGATCGCGTTGCCCTCGCTCTTGCCGAACTTGGTGCCGTCGCTGTTCGTGATCAGGGGCGTGCCGATCGCGTGCACGGACACACCCTCGACACGGTGGATCAGATCGGTGCCGCTGGTCAGGTTGCCCCACTGATCGGACCCGCCCGTCTGCAGACGGCAGTCGTACTGACGGTAGAGCTCCAGGAAGTCGAGACCCTGCAGGATCTGGTAGCTGAACTCGGTGTAGCTGATGCCCGCGTCCGAGTTGAGGCGCGCGGCGACCGCATCCTTCTTCAGCATCGTGCCGACCCGGTAGTGCTTGCCGATCTCCCGCAGGAAGTCGATGGCGGACAGCGGCGCGGTCCAGTCGAGGTTGTTCACCATGCGGGCCGCGTTGTCGCCCTCGAAGCTGAGGTAGCGCTCCACCTGTCCCCGCAGGCGATCCACCCACTCGGCCACCGTCTCGCGTGTGTTGAGCGTGCGCTCCGCGGTCGGACGGGGATCGCCGATGAGCCCGGTCGAGCCGCCGACGAGACCCAGCGGCCGGTGCCCGGCGAGCTGGAGCCGACGCAGCAGGAGCAGCTGCACCAGGTGACCCAGGTGCAGGCTCGGCGCGGTCGGATCGAACCCGCAGTAATACGTGATGGGGTCTCCCGCGAGCAGGGCGCGCAGCGCCTCCTGGTCGGTGGACACGTGGACCAGGCCACGCCACACGATCTCGTCCCACACGTTCTCGAACGTGGGATCGATCGCCTGGGGTGCGGTCGTCAGGTCGGGAGTTGACACGCGCTCCAGGCTAGCAGCGCGCGGTGCGGCATCCCGCCTCACACCGCACCGTCGAGCTCGGCGATCTCCTCGGGCGCGAGGGCGAGCTCGGCCGCGTCCAGCGCGGTGTCGAGCTGCGCGATCTTGCTCCCCCCGAGGATCGGCCGGATGCCGTGCGCGAGCAGCCATGCCAGCACGATCTGCCCGCGCTGGGCGTCGTGCGCGTGCGCGATCCGGTCGAGGACCGCGAGGCGCCGCGCGGTGCCGGGGTGGTCGTAGACCTCGGGGATCGCCTTCGCCGCGTTGTCGTACGCCCCGGACAGCAGGGGCGTGTACGCCCAGGTCTCCAGACCGTTCGCGGCGGCGTAGTCGCGCTGCTCGTCGCTCAGCACGCCGAACGGGTGCACCACCCCCGGCGGCAACGTGCCGGGGCGCGCGCGCAGATAGGTCGCGTTGAGCTGGAGCGCATCGAGCGGCGCGCTGCCGATCGCCGTCGCGTGAGCGCGGGCCCGCTCGATGCGCCAGGCGGGATGATTGGACGCGCCGACGCGCCGGACCGTCCCGCTGCCGGTGAGCGACGCGAGGCCGTCGACCGTCCGCTCGATGGGGACAGCGCGATCCTCCTGGTGCAGCCAGAGCAGATCGATGGTGTCGACGCCCAGGCGCGACAGACTGCCCTCGACCGCCTGCGCGATCGCCCGCGGCGACAGGCCCGTGCGGTGCGCGGGCCACGAGCCCGGCCACAGCGGTTCGGCACCGACCTTCGTCGACAGACGGATGCGCTCGCGGACACCGGGGCGAGCGGCGAGCCACCGACCGATCACCGCCTCGGACGCCCCGCCGTGCCCGGTGTCGCTGGCCCAGAAGCTGTAGCAGTCGGCGGTGTCGATCCAGCTGCCGCCGCGTTCGACGAAGCGGTCGAGCAGGGCGAAGGCGGTGTCCTCATCGATGAGGGTGCCGAAGGACATGGCACCGAGGACGATCGGGGATGCGCGATGCGGAGAAGCGGTCATGCAGGAAGCATGCAACCTGGAGCGCACTCCAGGTCAAGCCCTAGGATCACGGCATGACCACGACCTACACGCCGGCCGAGACCGCCGCCCGCTCCGGCTTCAGCATCGACACCCTGCGGTACTACGAGCGCGAGGGCATCCTGCCCGCGGTGCCGCGCACGGCCGGAGGCCACCGGGTGTACACCGATGCGGAGCTCGGGCTGCTCGAGTTCCTCAAGTGCCTGCGCGAGACCGGGATGCCCGTGGAGCGTCTCCGGCGGTACGGACAGCTGTGCCGCGACGACGACACCATCCCCGAGCGGATCGCCCTCCTGGAGGAACACGCCGAGACCGTGGAGCGGCAGCTCGCGGAGGTCCTCGCGCAGCAGCACCGCCTCCAGGAGAAGCTGACCTGGTACCGGAGGCAGCTGGCCTGACTCAGGTGTGCGCGGCCCACCACACCAGGAACGCGGCACCGAGCCCGATGACCCAGCTGACGAGACTGCCGACCAGGAAGTACTCGGCCCTGGCGCCGGTCTCGCCGTCGCGGGAGATCTCGGGGAACCGGACGATGCCCTTGGCCGCGAGCATGGCCGCCAGCACGGGATAGGCGGCCGCGAGGGTGAGGATCATCACCAGCACGCGCTCGAGCGGTCCGATGAGCCGACCGCCCTTGAAGCCGTTGCGCGGATCGGTCGCCGGCAGGACCGCCTCCACCGGGGCCTGCGCCGCACGCGCCGCGGCGGGTTCGGCAGTCTCGGGCGACGACGGCTCCGGGGCGACCGCGATCGGGGCGGGGTCGGCCGGCCGCCAGGTGTGCTCGCCGTCGAGGGCCGCCCGCACCACGAGGTTCGACGACTCCAGCAGGAAGACCCCGGCTCCGAGCGCGAGCACGGCGAGGTCGAACGACACCTCGCCGAAGGGCGACCGCAGCGTCCAGAGCTCGCCGATGAGCCCGGTCTCGTCGCGCGCACCCACCCACACGACCGCGCCGATGCTGAGGGCGGCCACTGCGACCGCGGGCCAGAAGCCGGCGCGGGAGGGTCGGCCGTCCGGCATGCTCCACACCCAGAGGGCACCTCCGGCGAGGCCCAGGACGGCCCAGAGGAGCGCCTCCCCTCCGATGCCGAGCAGCACGATGACCGCGGCGGCGACCACGTATCCGAGCCAGCGACGGGGCACGAACTGACGCACCAGATCGGCCGCGCCGATGGCGAGGAGCAGGAAGCCGGCGAGGATCATGCGCCCTCCCCTCGCAACGCCGCCAGTCCCTCGATGAGCGCCGCCGCCCCCGCACTGCGCAGGGACTTGGAGACGCTGGGCTGCGTGATGCTCTCCTGTGCCGCCAGCTCCTGCTGCGACCGGCCGATCAGCCGACCGTAGGTGAGGCGTCGCTCGCGCGCGGTCATGGCGCCGACGAGCTCGTCGCGGACGAGGACGTAGGCGTTGGCGGCGGCGATCACGGCGGGCATGACCTCATCCTGACCCGGGGCACCGACAATCCAGGTGCGCGTCCGCGGCACGGCGCGCTGTTCGCGGGCATGGACGGTCTCGATCGCGGCGCGCGCGGCATACCATCCCGGCCCGTCCGCGAGCTCACCGTGGACCGAATCGACCGCGCGCACCTCCCCCACGCCGATCCCGAAGCGGAAGGCGAGGTCGTCCGGCAGCCGCAGCTGGATCATCAGGAGCGAGGTGAGCGCATCGGTCAGCTCTCGATAGACGGCCTGCTGCTCGTCCCCTACCGTGGGCGTGAGCGGCTGCAGTGCGAGAGGTCGGTCGGACTCGACCTCGGCGATGGCGTCGTCGAGCGCCCGCTGGGCGGCACTGCGGTCGTCGAGCTCGCGGGAGCCCACGATGTCGGCGATCACGGCGATGACCATGGCATAACCGTAGCACGAATAAGCTGAGTTTATGCATCTTTTGGTTATAGATCGGAGATATGCCTGATATGAGCATCATGCCCTGGAGTGCAGGAACCTGGACCCACGCGCCCGCCGACGTCGCGGGCAGCGGAGCGCACCTCGACGTGACCGCCGCCGAGGGCAGCGACGCCTGGCGGCACACCGCGTACGGCTTCGTGCACGACACCGAGCACGCACTCCTCGCTCCCCTGGCCGTCGGCGAGGCGATGGAGGTGTCGTTCCGCGCCCCCTGGGAAGGACAGTTCGACCAGGCCGGCCTCTTCGTGCGCGCCGAAGACGAGCACTGGGTCAAGGCGGGCATCGAACACGCCGACGGCCACCTCGGGCTCGGCGCCGTCGTCACCGCCGTGGTCTCCGACTGGTCGGTCGGACACGTCGACGACTGGCGGGACAGCGAGATCACCGTCCGCGTCAGCCGCTGGCGCGACGCGCTGATCGTCCGCGCCGCCGCCGACGGCGGACCCTGGCGTCTCGTGCGGGTCGCGCCCTTCGACGGCGAGGCCCCCGCCGCGGCCGGACCGTTCCTCGCCGCCCCTACGCGCGCCGGGCTCACCGTCCGCTTCACACGCTGGGAGCGGACCGCCGCAGACGCCGACCTGCACTAGCCGCGCGGGTCGAGACCGCCGAGACGGGAGCGGGCCGCGGACGACCGCGGCCCCCTCCGCTCACAGCCCGAGAGCGTGCGCCGCCGCCTGGGCCCTGGCCACCAGCTCGGCGCGCTGCTCGGCCACGCGCACCGGCGCGGTCCCGCCCACGCCCGACCGGGACGCCACGGACCCCTCGATCGTCAGCACCTCCCGCACCGCGGGAACCAGGTGCTCGGACACCGACCGCAGCAGCTCGTCCGACGCCTCCTCCAGACCGATCCCCTGCTCTTCGCACGCGCGCACCAGCGCGCCGGAGATCTCGTGCGCATCGCGGAACGGCACCCGCTGCTTCACGAGCCACTCCGCCACGTCGGTCGCCAGGGAGAAGCCCTGCGGCGCCAGCTCCGCCATCCGCTCCGTGTCGAAGCGCAGCGTCGCGATCATCCCCGCGAACGCCGGCAGCACGACCTCGAGGGTCTGCACCGAATCGAACACCGGCTCCTTGTCCTCCTGCAGGTCGCGGTTGTACGCGAGCGGGAGGCCCTTGAGCGTCGCCAGCAGACCGGACAGGTTGCCGATCAGCCGCCCCGACTTCCCGCGCGCGAGCTCGGCAATGTCGGGGTTCTTCTTCTGCGGCATGATGCTCGAGCCCGTCGAGTACCCGTCGTCGAGCGTGACGAAGCCGAACTCGCGGGTGTTCCAGAGGATGATCTCCTCCGACAGGCGCGACAGATCCACGCCCGTCATCGCCGCGATGAACGCGAACTCGGCCACCACATCGCGCGCGGCCGTGCCGTCGAGCGAGTTCTCGGCCGGGCGATCGAGGCCCAGCTCGGTCGCGACGAGAGCCGGGTCCAGCCCCAGCGTCGAGCCGGCGAGCGCTCCCCCGCCGTAGGGCGAGACGCCCGCGCGACGACGCCAATCGACCAGGCGCTCCAGCTCGCGCACGAGCGGCCACGCGTGCGCCTGGAGGTGGTGCGCGAGGAGCACGGGCTGAGCGTGCTGCAGGTGCGTGCGGCCGGGAAGGATCGCCTCCGGGTGGGCCTCGGCCTGCGCCACCAGGGCATCGATCACCCGCAGCAGGTCGCGCGCGATCACCCGGGCGTGATCGATCAGGTACATCCGGACGAGGGTGGCGATCTGGTCGTTCCGGCTGCGTCCGGCGCGCAGCCGACCGCCCAGTTCCGGCCCGAGCTCCGCGATCAGCGCCTGCTCCAGCGCACCGTGCACGTCCTCATCGGTCGGGACGGGCAGCAGCGTGCCGTCGGCGACCCTGCGAGCCACCGCGTCCAGCCCGTCGTGCATGCGCTGGGCCTCGTCCGGCTCCAGATATCCGGCCGCGGCGAGCGCCGTGGCGTGCGCGTGCGAACCCGCGATGTCGTACGGCGCCAGGATCCAGTCGAAGTGGGTCGAGCGGCTGAGCTCCACCAGCTCGGGCGAGGGGCCCGTGGCGAAGCGGGCGCCCCACAGCGCGCCCTCGTTCGTGCCCTCGTGCGTCTGTCCGGTCATCACGCGTCCTTCTTGCCGAGCAGCCACACCAGCAGCGCCTTCTGCGCGTGCAGGCGGTTCTCCGCCTCGTCCCACACCACGCTCTGCGGCCCGTCGATCACCGACGAGTCCACCTCGTAGCCACGATCAGCGGGCAGGCAGTGGATGAAGATCGCCTCGTCGTCGGCGAGCTGCATGGTCTCCGGCGTCACCTTGTAACCGCCCAGATCGCGGATGCGTGCGATCTTCTCCTCTTCCTTGCCCATCGACACCCAGGTGTCGGTCACCACGACGTCGGCACCGGCCGCCGCCTCGACCGGGTCGGTGAACAGGGTGATGGAGCCGCCGGTCTCCGCCGCACGGCGGTCGGCGGCCTCGATCACATCGGCGCGCGGCGCGTAGTCCTCGGGCGAGGCGATCCGCACGTGCATGCCCGCCGTGACCCCGGCGAGCGCGTAGGAGTGGGCCATGTTGCTCTGCCCGTCACCGAAGAACGTCAGGGTCAGTCCCTTCAGGTCGCCCTTGTGCTCGCGGATGGTCAGCAGGTCGGCGAGGAGCTGACAGGGGTGGAAGTCGTCGGACAGGGCGTTGATGACGGGAACGCGGGTGCCCTCCGCCATCTCCTCGAGTCCCGCCTGCGCGTACGTGCGCCACACGATCGCGGCGACCTGGCGCTCCAGCACCCGTGCGGTGTCGGACGGCGTCTCCTTGCCGCCCAGCTGGCTGCTCGCGGTCGAGATGATCAGCGGGCTGCCGCCCAGATCCGCGATGCCCACCGCGAACGACACCCGGGTGCGGGTGGACGACTTGTCGAAGATCACGGCGACGGTCTGCGGGCCCGCGAGGCTCTTGTCGGCCCAGCGGTCCTTCTTGAGCTCGAGGGCGAGGTCGAGGATCTCCGCCTGCTCGGCGGGCGTGAGGTCGTCGTCGCGCAGCAGGTGGCGGGTCATGCGGGTACCTTTCCGGGGGCGGAGGAGTGGACGTCGGCGAGGCTCGCCGCGAACAGCTCGCGGAACTCGGCCAGCTCGGCGTCGCCGATCGTGAGGGCGGGCGCGATGCGCACGGTCTCGGGGTTCGCGGCGTTCACGATCAGACCGCGCTCCTGGGCTGCCGCGACCACGGCTCCGGCGACCGGCTCGGTGAGCGCGACGCCGACGAGGAGGCCACGGCCGCGGACACCCGCGAGGAGCGGCGAGTCGATGCCCAGGATGATCTCGCGCAGCTCGGCGCCACGGCGGGCCGCATTGCCGACCAGATCCGCGCGTTCGATCTCGGCCAGCACCGCGTCGGCCACGGCGGTCGCGAGCGGGTTGCCGCCGAACGTGGAGCCGTGGGAACCGGGAGTGAACAGGGCGCTCGCGGCACCGTACGTGACCAGGGCCCCGATCGGGAACCCGCCGCCGATGCCCTTGGCGAGCGTGATCGCGTCGGGCGTGACGCCCTCGTGACTGAAGCCGAACCACTCGCCCGTGCGGCCGGCACCGGTCTGGATCTCGTCGACGATCAGCAGAGCCCCGTGCGCGAGCGTGAGCGAGCGCGCCGCCGCGAGGTAGCCCTCCGGCAGCTCGACGACACCGGCCTCGCCCTGGATGGGCTCGACGATGACGGCCGCGACCCGGTCGTCCATCGCGGCCTCCAACGCCTCGACGGTGGCCGGGATGTGCTCGACCCCGCCCGGCATCGGAGCGAACGGCGCGCGCATCGACTCCTTCGCCGTCAGCGCGAGGGACCCCATGGTGCGACCGTGGAACCCGTTCTCCAGCGCGAGGATGCGCGGGCGCTCCGCTCCACCGTGCAGGCGCGCGAGCTTGAACGCGGCCTCGTTGGCCTCGGCCCCCGAGTTGGAGAAGAACACGCGCCCGTCGATGCCGGCACCCGCGAGACGCTTGAGCCGTGCGGCGAGCGCGAGCTGCGGCGGCGTCGCGAAGTAGTTCGAGACGTGCGCGAGCGTGGCCGCCTGCGTGGCGACCGCGTCGACGAAGACCGGGTGCGCGTGACCGAGCGAGGTCACGGCGATGCCGGCGAGGAAGTCGAGGTAGCGTCGGCCGTCGGCATCCCACAGGTACGAGCCCTCTCCACGGGTCAGCAGCGCCAGCCGCTCCCCCGCGTTGAGCACGAGATCACGTGCCGCGTCGTCCTGCCAGACGGTCATGCCGTCGCCCCTTTCTCTCCCAGGACCACTTCGGTCCCGATTCCCTTGCTGGTGAACAGTTCGACGAGCACCGAGTGCGGTACCCGTCCGTCGATGATCGCCGCGGCGTCCACGCCGCCCTCGACCGCGTCCAGGCACGCCCGCATCTTCGGGATCATGCCCGACTCCAGGCGCGGCAGCATCTCGATCAGCGCATCCGAGGTGAGGTGCGACACGAGCGAGTCGCGGTTGGGCCAGTCGGCGTACAACCCCGGCACGTCGGTGAGGATCACCAGCTTGCGCGCCCCGAGCGCCACGGCGAGTGCCGCGGCGGCCGCATCCGCGTTCACGTTCAGCGACTGGCCGGGGTGGTCGAGGTCGGGCGCGATGCTCGAGATGACCGGGATGCGACCGGCCGCGAGGTGGTCGAGCACCGCGGTGGGGTCGACCTGCACCACGTCGCCGACCCGGCCGAGGTCGATCTCCTCGCCGTCGACGACCACGCCGCGGCGACGCCCGCCGAACAGACCGGCGTCCTCTCCGCTGAGCCCCGTGGCGATCGGCCCGTGCGAGTTGATCTTCGCCACGAGCTGCGGGTTCACCTGCCCGGTGAGCACCATGCGCACGACACTGATCGCCTCGGTGTTGGTGACGCGGTATCCGCCCTTGAACTCGCTCGGGATCTCCAGCCGCTGCAGCATGTCGGAGATCTGCGGCCCGCCGCCGTGCACGACCACGGGCTGCACGCCGACGTAGCGGAGGTAGGCGATGTCCTGCGCGAAGGCCTCCTGCAGCTCGTCCGAGACCATGGCGTTGCCGCCGTACTTGACCACGACGATCTGGTCGCGGAAGGTCTTCAGCCACGGCAGCGACTCGATCAGCGTGGTCGCCTTCTGCGCGGCGACGTCGGGCGTGGTGTCCTGGATGTCGGTCATGAGGCGTAGGCGCTGTTCTCGTGCACGTAGTCGTGGGTCAGGTCGTTCGTGAGCACCGTCGCGGTGGCCTCGCCGACCTTGAGGTCGATCAGCAGGTGGGTGGCGCGCGGCGTGAGGTCGACCTCCTCGCGCGGACGGTCGGGGCCGCCCGCCGTGCACACCCGGACCCCGTTCATCCACACGTCCACGTCGTACGGGTCGAACTGCGCGTTGGTGGTGCCGATCGCCGCGAGCACCCGACCCCAGTTGGGGTCGTTGCCGAAGATCGCGGCCTTGAAGAGGTTGTTGCGGGCGACCGAACGGCCCACCTCGACGGCCTCCTGCTCGGTGATCGCGTGGCGCACCTCGATCGTGATGTCGTGGCTCGCTCCCTCGGCATCGCCCTGCAGCTTCACCGCGAGCTCCTGGCAGAGCGCCGTGAGCGCCTCCGCGAAGTCGTCGAGGTCCGGCACGACCTCGGAGGCCCCGTTGGCCAGCAGCGTGACCTGGTCGTTGGTCGACATGCAGCCGTCCGAGTCGAGCCGGTCGAACGTCTGCCCCGTCGCACGGCGCAGCGCCTCATCGGCCTGCAGCGGCTCCAGCACCGCGTCGGTCGTGAGCACCACGAGCATGGTCGCCAGGCCCGGGGCGAGCATGCCCGCGCCCTTCGCCATGCCGCCGATCGTCCAGCCGTCGCGCGACACGACAGCGGTCTTCGCGACCGTGTCGGTGGTCATGATGGCGTGTGCGGCGCTCTCTCCCCCGTCGGCGCTGAGCTCGGCGATGGCCTGCGCCGTGCCCTCGAGCACCTTGGCGCGGAAGGCCTCGTCGCCCGTGCCGATCAGGCCCGTCGAGCAGACGAGCACGTCGCCCGCGCTGATGCCCAGCAGCTCGGCGGCCGTCTCGGCGGTCTGGTGCGTGGTCTGGAAGCCGAAGCTGCCGGTGAAGCAGTTCGCCCCGCCCGAGTTGAGCACCACGGCCTCGACCACCCGGTCGGCCACGGCCTGCTGCGACCAGATGATGGGGTTCGCCTTGGCGCGGTTGCTGGTGAACACCGCGGCTCCGACCTTGCGCGGGCCCCGGTTCACGACCACGGCGACGTCGGGCTTGCCAGTGGACTTGAGGCCGACGGCGACCCCGGCTGCTTCGAATCCTGCGGGTGCGGTAACGCTCACGGGGCGACTCCGTTGATCGAGAGGGCACGGGCCTCGGGGAGCCCCAGCGCGATGTTCATGGACTGGATGGCGGCACCGGCCGTGCCCTTGACGAGGTTGTCGACGGCGGTGACGACGGTGACCCGATTGGCGGAGCGGTCGATCGCCAGGCCGATCAGGGCGGTGTTGGCGCCCAGGACGTCGGCGGTGCGGGGGAAGCTGCCCGCCGGCAGCAGCTGCACGAAGGTCTCCTCGCCGTACGCGCTCTCCCAGGCCGCGCGGATCTCCGCGTCGGTCGCGCCCTCGACGATCGGCGCGGTGGAGGTGGCGAGGATGCCCCGCGACATCGGGACGAGCACCGGCGTGAACGAGATGCGGATGTCGGCGCCCGAGGCGTCGGCGTCGGCCGGACGGGCCGCAGCGAGCGCCTGCCGGATCTCCGGGATGTGCCGGTGGGTGCCGCCGACCGCGTAGGGGTTGGCCGAGCCGAGGATCTCGCTGGCGAGCAGGTTCGGCTTGAGGCTCTTGCCCGCCCCGGACGGGCCGACGGCGAGGACCGACACGATGTCGGACGGGTCGATCACTCCGGCGGCGACACCCGGTGCGAGGCTCAGGCTGACCGTGGAGGCGTTGCATCCGGGAGCCGCGATGCGCGTCGCCCCGCGCAGCGCGTCGCGCTGCCGTCCGCCCGCGACCGGCAGCTCGGGAACGCCGTACGCCCACGGCTCATGGAACGCGCCGCCGTAGAAGGCGTCCCAGGCGGCCGACGAGGTGAGCCGGTGGTCGGCGCCCGCGTCGATCACCAGCGGGACGTCGCCGAGCGCGTCGGTGTACTGCCCCGACTGGCCGTGCGGGAGGGCGAGGAACACGATGTCGTGACCGGCCAGGATCTCGGGAGTCGTGTCCTGGAGCGTGAGATGCGCGAGCGAGCGGAGGTGCGGCTGGTGGTCGACGAGCGGTTGACCGGCGTTCGAGTGCGCGGTGACGGTGCGGATCTCGATGTCGGGGTGGGCGGCCAGGAGGCGGAGGATCTCGCCGCCTGCATAGCCCGATGCGCCGGAGACGGCGACGGAGTACGTCATGCTTCTACCTTAACGGTCGGGTCCTCGACGATTTCGGGACCGGGGGCGGGGCCGAAGGCGGCGACACCGGCACTCGACCGCCGCGCACGCGCAGGCAGGAGGGCGGGGTCGCCTAGAGTCGGCGGCCGCGGCGTCGGCGCACAGCGATGACGCTCGGAGCGAGCGTCGAAGGAGCGGTGGCGGCCGAAGGCATGTCGCGACAGTAGCGCGGCCGTCGTCGCCACCGCAAATCCGCACCGTCATCCGACGGCGGCGGCCTCCAGCGGCGCGGCGAAGAACGCCAGCTCGTGTGCGCTCGACGTGCGGAACGCGCGCCGCATGCGCTCCCGTCCGGAGGCGTCAGACCGCGATGCCGCCGCGGTCGCGAAAGCGATGGCCTGCGCCGTCGCCTCCTCGAACGCCGGATCGGCGTAGGTCGACAGCCACGAGGCATAGGGGTGATCGGGATCACGGGCCTCCACGCCGAAGTCTCCCGCGTGCAGCCGCCTGCCCAGATCGGTGTACAGCCAGAAGCACGGCAGCACGGCGGCGACGAGCTCGGCATGATCGCCGCCGAACGCGACCGATCGCAGATGGTCGAGGTACGCGGTGGTCGCGGGCGCGGGTTCCGCCGCGAACGTCTCCGCGCTCACCCCGCGCTCGGGCGTGAGCCACGACGCGTGCAGCTCCAGCTCCCCCACGATCGATCCGTGCGCCGCGTGCGCCCAGAACGCCTGCTCCGCCGAGGTGGGAGCGGTCCGCGCCGCGGCCGCGAGCACCCTCGCGTACTCGCGCAGGTACAGCGCATCCTGCGCGAGGTAGAACAGGAACGGCTCGCGCGCGAGTGTGCCGTCGGCGAGACCGCGGAGGAAGGGCAGCGCGTCGATCCCGTCGCGCACGTCGGAGATGTCCTGCCACCAGTCGCCGGCGATCTCCTCCGCCGTCTGCCGGGTTTCCAGGTCGCCGCGGTCCCACATTCCAGCGAAATGATGGACGGGCCCATGTCCCTGCCCCACGGCGAGCGCACCCGCCGCCCGCAGCGACTCTCGCAGCCAGGCGCGCGCGGCACGCACCGCGTCGGACGGGGTGAGACCGCGGGCGAGCAGGGTGGCGAGCGCCGACGACAGGGAACAGCCGGTGCCGTGAGTGTTGGTGGTGGGGATGCGCGCTCCGGGGAACTCGTCCCGCAGGCCGCGGTCCGCGTCCACCAGCGCATCCGGCGCCTCGTCACCCGTGAGATGCCCGCCCTTCACGAGCACCGCGGCGCCGATGTCGGCCGACAGCTCCTCAGCAGCGGCGAGCGCATCCGGCCAGTCGGTGACGGGGCGACCGACCAGCACGGCGAGCTCGGCGAGGTTCGGCGTGACCACCGTGGCGCGCGTCAGCAGCCCCCGCAGTTCACGCTCCGCGTCGGGGGCGAGCAGACGGTCGCCCGATGTCGCCACCATGACCGGGTCGAGCACCACCACCGGGGGACGCTGCACATCGAGCCAGTCGGCCACCGTGCGGATGACCTCGGCGTCGGCGAGCATCCCGATCTTCACGGCGTCGATGACGATGTCGTCGGACACGGCGTCCAGCTGCGCGCGGAGGAAATCCGCCGGAGGAACGTGGACCGCCCGCACTCCCCGCGTGTTCTGCGCCGTGAGGGCGGTGAGCGCCGCCATCCCGTATCCGCCGTTCGCGGCGATCGCCTTCAGGTCGGCCTGGATGCCGGCGCCGCCCGACGGGTCGCTGCCGGCGATGCTGAGCACACGCGGCACGACCCCCGCCCGCCAACGACGACGGAACGCGGAGGCCGTCTCCCCGGGGTCCGCGGCGGCGCAGAGCGCGGAGACCACGGCGAGCCCCGCCGCGCCTGCGGCCTGGAGCGCCTCGGTGTCATCGATGCCGACCCCGCCGATCGCGACGCACGGGAGCGGGCTCTCGGCCGCGAAGGCCGCGAACCCCTCGACGCCGAGCGGCTCCGGGTGGTCCGGTTTGGTGCTCGTGGGGCGGATCACCCCGACACCGAGGTAATCGACGGTGCCCTGCGGCAGTGCGCGCACGGCATCGAGGTGTTCACGGGTGTTCGCGGTGAGTCCGATGAGCGCGTCCGGACCGAGCAGCTCTCGCGCACGCCGCACCGACGCATCGGCCTGGCCGAGATGCACGCCGTCGACCCGCGCGCCGCGCGCCCGCGCCTCGACAGCGGCGTCCAGACGATCGTTGACCATCAGCAGCGCCCGCCCGTCGATCACGGCGGAGAGCGCGATCAGCTGCTCGACGGTCTCCTCGTGCGCGGCGTTCTTGTCGCGCAGCTGCACGATGCGTGCGCCGCCGTCGACCGCGCGGCGCACGGTCTCGACCACACCGCGCTTCCCGCACAGCCCGGGATCGGTGACGAGATACAGCGAGAAGTCGGCACTCATCGGGTCTCCTCCGACACGCGGGCGCCCGCGGCGACGTCATCCGCGGTCACGGCGTCGAGCGCGTCCAGCAGCGCGACAGCGAAAGTGCCGGGCCCTGCGGCGACCGGGGCGGCGTGCTCAGCCGCCACGGTGTAGACGAGGGTCGCCGCGGCGACCGCCGTGAGCGCATCGTCTCCCGTCTGCTGAGCAGTTCCGAGGAAGGCCGCCATCACGGCGCCCAGAGCACAGCCGCCACCCGTCACGCGCGTGAGCAGTTCGTGGCCGTTGGCGATGCGCACGACGCGATCGCCGTCGGTGATCAGGTCGACGGGCCCGGACACGGCCACCACGGCTCCCGTGGTGCGGGCGAGCTCCTGCGCCGCCCCGGCAGCGGCCTCGGTGCCGTCGGTCGCGTCGACGCCGCGACCGCCGGCCGTGTGGCCTGCCAGGGCGAGGATCTCGGACGCATTGCCGCGGATCGCGGTCGGACGCCGCGCCGCGAGCTCATGCGCGAGGGTCGTGCGCACCGGCAGCACGCCGATCGCGACCGGGTCGAGCACCCACGGGGTGCCGGACGCCGCGGCTCCCGTCACGGCCTCCACGCTCGCGGCGCGCTGCTCGGGCGTCGGCGTGCCCAGGTTGATCAGCAGACCGGAGGCCACACCGGCGAACATCTCGGCCTCGCCGACGATGTCGACCATCGCGGGCGCGGCGCCCAGGGCGAGCAGCACGTTGGCGGTGAAGCCCGTGACGACCGCGTTGGTGACGCAGTGCGTCAACGGAGGCGACTGCCGCAGCGCCTCCCGCAGTCTTCCCGCCGAGGCGGCGAGGTCGGGGGTGGAAACAGGACGCAGAAGATCGCTCATCGCGACATCCCTTCGCTAGTACGAACTAGATCAGGTTCGACGGGTGTGATCTCAGCCGCGGATGCGGCACCCCGTGTCACTGCCTCGCAGTCTAGCGAGCCCCGGCGGGTCCCTCCGTGACGGCCGCGAGGATCCGCAGCTCCTCGGCGCGGGTCAGCCCCGCCCTCCGTTCCCGGTCGACGCCGCGTGCGCGCTCGTCGTCGATCACGCGCGCGATCGTGTCGGCCAGCGGACGCAGCGCCCCGCCGCGCGCCCGATAGGCGGCGTTCGACCGCGTCATGAATCCGGTCATCTCCTCGGGCAACCAGAGCGGGAGCGAATGCGGGCCCATCCAGTACTCCACGCCCTGGGCCACCAGCCGATCCGCGTCGGCGATCACCGTCGCCCCCTCGTGACCAGCGGCACGACGCACGGCGTCCAGCACCTCCCCGAGCGGACGCGCGTCGCCGATCGCATTCACGGGAGAACCGGGAGACGCCGTCACGAGGAACGCCGCCAGATCGTCCACATCGATCACCTGCGCGGTCTTCCCGTCGAGGGGCGGCAGGAGCACCGGACCGTCGGCCGCGCGGAGAAAGGCGGCGGCCCAGTAGCCGAAGCGATCGCTGGGGTCTCCGTCGCCCACGATCAGCCCGGGACGCGCGACGAGCGCGCGTGCGCCGAGGGCCGCGACGGCGTCTTCCGCCGCGACCTTCTGGGCCGCGTAGTCGTCCTCCCCCTGGCCGTCACGCGCCGGCGCGTGACGCGGCGCGGACTCGTCGGCGCCCGCGGTCATGTCATCGGCGTACACCGACATCGACGACACGTACGTCCACTGCGCCGCACGATCGCCCAGGGCCGCGACGGCCCCCGCGACGTGCGCCGCCCGTGAGGAGACGTCCACGACGTGATCCCACTCGCGGCGGGCGGCCTCCGCATAGGCGTCCGGTGCGTCCCGGTCGGCGACGATCAGCGCCGCGCCGTCGGGAGCGGCACGCCCCCCGCGCGCGAGGCAGGTCACGTCCGCGCCCGCCTCCAGCCAGCCGTGGGCGATCCGCCCCGAGAGCCAGCCCGTCCCGCCCAGGATCAGCACATCCGTCATGTGCCCATGCCAGCAGCATCCGGGGAAACGCGGAAGGCCTTCCGCTCAGGGCAGAGCGGAAGGCCTTCGCGACGGGGTCGATCAGTCGCGCAGTGCGGCGCCGAATCGCTCCGCCGCGACCGCGACACCCGCCAGCTTGGCGTCGGTCGCCTCCGCAGCGGTGAGCGTCCGGTCGTCGGCGCGGAAACGCAGCGCGAACGTCAGGCTCTTGGCTCCCTCGGACACGCCCTCACCGCGGTAGTCGTCGACCAGTCGCACCGACTCCAGCAGCGCGCCCGCCCCCTCGGCGAGCGCCGCCCGCACCTCGCCCGCCGGCACATCGGCGGCCACGGTCAGCGACACGTCCTGCGTGGCCGCGGGGAACGTCGACAGCGAGGCCGCCACGATCCGCGTCCCCGCGAGGGTGAGGATGCGGTCGAGGTCGAGCTCGAGCACGGTGGCGCGACCGGGCAGGTCGGCGTCCTCCGCCACCGAGGGGTGCAGCTCCCCGACGTAGCCGACCTCCTCGCCGGCCGCGACGAGCGCCCCGGTGCGGCCGGGATGCAGCGCGGCGCGCTGCGCCTGTCGCACGTCGATGTCGATGCCCGCGGCGGCGGCGATCACGCGCACGGCGTCGAGCGCCTCGACCAGCCCCGACGCCTCGGCGGGACGACCCGGCTGACGCGGCGACACGTTGCCGGTGAGGAGCACCGCGATGTGGCGCTCCTGGGGCGGGATGGACGCGTCGAGCGCGGCGAGCGTCTCGTCGGAGGGGCGCACGCCGAGCGGCGGCACCTCGTCGGTTCCGTACTCGACGCCCGGCTCCGGCAGGAACACGAGGCCCGTCTCGAAGAGGGCCAGGTCGGTCATGCCGCGGGCGATGTTGCGGTGCGCGGTCTGCAGCAGCCCCGGGATCAGCGAGCGGCGCAGGTACGGGGCCTGCCCGTCGAGCGGGTTCGCCAGGCGGATGCTCGGCAGGTGCTCCCCCGACGCGGAACCGTGCAGGTCGTTCTGCGCCTCGGTCGTGAACGGGAACGTCGGCGTCTCGACGAAGCCCGCCGCCGCGAGTGCGTTCGCCACGCGGCGACGACCCTGCTGGTGGGCGGTGAGGCCGCGACCGGACGGCGGCGTCGGCAACACCGCGGGGATGCGGTCGAGCCCGTGGATGCGGGCGACCTCCTCCGCGAGCGTCCACTTGTCGGTGAGGTCGGGTCGCCAGGTGGGCGGGATCACGGTCCAGCCGGCTTCCGCCTCGGTCACCTCGGCGCCGATGGTCGTGAGGGCGCCCGTGATCTCGTCGTCGGTGTAGTCCACGCCGATGAGCCCCTGCACGAAGCCGGCCGGCAGCGCGATGTCCCCCACGAACACCTCGGCGAACAGCGCGCCACCCTCGTCGGTGAGCGTCCCGCCGGCGAGCTCGACCATGAGGTCGGCCGCCCGACGCGCCGCCACGAAGGGGATCAGCGGGTCGACGCCCCGCTCGAAGCGCTTGGAGGCCTCGCTGGGCAGCTTGTGGCGACGGGCCGTCCTGGCGATGGTCGTGGGGTCGAACGTCGCCGCCTCGATCAGCACGTTGCGCGTGGTGTCGCTCATCTCGGTCGTGCCGCCGCCCATGACACCGGCGAGGCCGATGGGTCCGGACTCGTCCGTGATGAGCAGGTCCTCCTCGTGCAGCGCACGCTCCACGCCGTCGAGCGTGGTCATCTTCTCGCCCGGCGTCGCGCGACGCACCGTGATGCCGCCCGCGAGCTTGTCCAGGTCGTAGCCGTGCAGCGGCTGCCCGAGCTCGAGCATCACATAGTTCGTGATGTCGATCAGCACGCCCAGCGACCGCATGCCGGCGAGGCTCAGCCGGGCGATCATCCACGGCGGCGTCGGGCGCGACGGGTCCACGTCCCGCACGACGCGCGTGACGAACTCGCTCGCACCGACGTTGCCGCGCACCGGGGCCCGGTCGTCGACGACGGTCGTGTGACCGGAGCCGGGCTGCAGCTCGGCGAAGTCGCGCTCGGCGGGGTCGCGGAAGGTCGCGCCCGTGGCGTGGGCGTACTCGCGGGCGACACCGCGGACCGAGAAGGCGTAGCCGCGATCGGGCGTCACGTTGATCTCCACCGCGACGTCGTCGAGGCCGAGCAGCGCGATGGCGTCGGTGCCCACCGGGGCATCGATGCCGAGGTCGGACAGCACGACGATGCCGTTGTGCTCGTCGCCGAGGCCGAGCTCGCGCGCGGAGGCGATCATCCCGTCGGACACGTGCCCGTAGGTCTTGCGCGCGGCGATCGGGAACGGGCCGGGCAGCACCGCACCGGGAAGGGTCACGACGACCTTGTCCCCGGCGGCGAAGTTGTGCGCCCCGCAGACGATCCCGCGGACGCCGCCGTGCTCCTCACCGACGTCCACCTGGCACCAGTTGATGGTCTTGCCGTTGGACTGGGGCTCCGGTTCGAGCGACACGACCTGGCCGACCACCACGGGACCCGTGATGGCGAAGCGGTGCACGTCCTCCTCTTCGAAGCCCACCGTCACCAGCGCCGCGAGGACATCCTCGGGCGTGGTCTCGGGAGCCAGATCGACGTACTCACGCAGCCACGAAAGCGGGACGCGCATCACACCACCATCCCGTACTGCTCGCTGAAACGGACATCGCCCTCGGCCATGTCGCGCATGTCCTGCACATCGCTGCGGAACATGAGTCCCCGCTCGATGCCCATGCCGAACGCGAAGCCGCTGTAGACCTCTGGATCGATCCCTGCCGCGCGCAGCACGTTCGGGTTGACCATGCCGCAGCCGCCCCACTCGATCCAGCGCGCGCCGCCCTTGAAGGTCGGGTGCCACAGGTCGAGCTCAGCGGACGGCTCCGTGAAGGGGAAGTAGTTGGTGCGGAAGCGCATCTTCGCCTCCGGGCCGAAGAGCTGACGCGCGAAGTGGTCGAGCGTGCCCTTCAGGTGCGCCATCGTGATGCCCTTGTCGATCACGAGCCCCTCGAACTGCGTGAACACCGGCAGGTGCGTGGCGTCGAACTCGTCGGTGCGGTACACCCGCCCGGGGCACAGCACGTAGATCGGCACCTCGCGGTCGAGCATCGAGCGCACCTGCACCGGGCTGGTGTGCGTGCGCATCACCAGGTGACGCGAGGTCGGGTCGACGTAGAACGTGTCCTGCTCCTGGCGAGCGGGGTGATCGACGTCGAAGTTCAGCGCGTCGAAGTTGAACCACTCGTGCTCGAGCTCCGGCCCCTCCGCGATCTCCCATCCCATGCCGACGAAGATGTCCTCGACCTGGTCCTGGAGCAGCGTGAGCGGGTGGCGGGCACCGACGCGCGTGCGCGAGGGGACCGCGGTGATGTCGACCCGCTCAGCCTCGAGCCGTGCGGCGACCTCGGCGGCGGCCAGCTCGGCCTCCTTCGCCGCGAGCGCCTGGGTCACGCGCCCCCGCCCCTGGCCCACGAGCTTGCCGAACGCGGCCTTGTTCTCGGGGGCGACCTGGCGCATCGAGGCGTTCAGGACCGCGAGCGGCGATCCCTCGGCGACGTGCGCGGCTCGGGCGGCTTTCAGCTCGGCGGTGTCGGCGGCCGCATCGATCGCCGCGAGGGCGTCGGCGACGGCGGCTTCGACCGCGTCGGGGGTGATTTCCGGAGACTCTGACACGGGAGTCGAGTCTACCGGCGCGGGACGAGCGTCCCGCGCCGGTCGCGACTCAGAGACCCGGACCTCCGGCGCTGTCGGCGTCGAACTTCCCCGCACCCTTCTGGAGCACGATGAGCGAGGTGTTGGTCTCGCCGCCGTGCTGCCGCGGATCGGGCTCGGCCGGTCCCGCCTTCGGCGAGCGCTTCGCCCGACGCTGCAGCCGGTAGGCGATGTAGGAGAGCAGGAGACAGACCGCGACGTACATCGAGCCGCCGACGATCGCCGCCGGGATCAGCGGCGAGCCGTAGGGCGCCTGGTTGCCGATCTGGTTGATGACGTACAGCAGCTCCTGATACGTGATGATGAAGCCGAGCGCGGTGTCCTTCAGCGCCACCACGAGCTGCGCGATGATCACGGGCATCATGGCCCGCACGGCCTGCGGGAGCAGGATGAGCGACATGACCCCCGTCTTGCGCAGACCGATCGCGTAACCGGCCTCCTGCTGTCCGCGCGGCAGCGACTCGATCCCGGCGCGCAGGACCTCGGCGAGAACGGAGCCGTTGTAGACGATCAGCGCGATGACCACGGCCCAGTAGGGCGGCATCTTGACGCCGAGCACGGGAAGACCGTAGTAGAGCAGCATCATCAGGATCAGGACGGGCACGGCCCGCAGGATCTCGATGATCCACCGCACGGGCTCACGCACCCAGGCGTGCTCGGAGAGCCGGCCGATGCCGAGGACGAAACCGAGCACGAGGGAGCCGACCCCCGCGACCGCGAAGGCGGCCAGGGTGCTCAGCAGTCCCTCGCCGAAGCGCACCCAGACCGCGGAGTAGGTGAAGATGTTCCACTTCTCGGGGGCGAACTGGCCGGTGGCGTACAACCGCCACACCACCCAGCCGAGGACGGCCAGCACCACCAGCACCGTGACGGCGCCGATGAGACGGTTGCGGGCGACCGCGCGGGGCCCGGGGACGTCGAACAGGACGGAACTCATCGCGCGATCCTCCACTTGTTCTCGAGCACGCGCTGCACCCAGCTGAGCAGCAGCACGAGCACGACGAAGATGACCATGACCCACAGCAGCACGACCAGCGCGTTCTCACCGCGCTCGCTCAGTGCCGCCCGGATGGTGCCGAGGTTGACCACCGAGAACCCGGCGGCCACCGTGGTGTTCTTCATGAGGGCGATCAGCACGCTCATGAGCGGCGGGACCACGGACCGCGTCGCCTGCGGGAGCACGACGTAGCGCATGACCTGGCCGAAGTTCAGTCCGATCGCCCGCGCGGCCTCCGCCTGCCCGACCGGAACCGTGTTGATGCCGGCGCGGATGGCCTCCGCGACATAGGTGGCGGTGTAGAGGCCCAGCGCGATCACGGCGAGGAGCAGGGCGTTGACCCGCTCCCCCAGCAGGATCGGGAGGCAGAACGCGAAGAAGAACATCACCAGCGTGAGCGGGGTGTTGCGGATCCAGTTCACGTACACGCCACCGACGGCGCGCGCGATCGGAACCGGCGACACCCTGGCCGCGCCCACGATGAGGCCGAGCACCACGGCGATGAGGCCACCGCCGAGGAACAGCGCGATGGTCCCCCACAGCGCTTCACCCCAGAGATCGAGGTGGTCTGAGATCACTCCCACTGCTGTGCCTTTCGGTTCGTTTCTACGTCAGATGAGGCGACGGAAGCGGGGCGGGCGACCGTGCCGCCCGCCCCGCGGTGATCAACCGACCGGGTCGACCTCGGGCTGCTCCGCCTTCACACCGGAGGCACCGAGGTTGTTGTCGAAGATCTGCTGCCAGATGTCGCCACCGTCGGTCAGCTGCGTGTTGAAGTACTCGACCAGCGCGTCGTCGCCCTTGGCCACGCCGATGCCGTAGCGCTCCTCGCTGAAGGGCTCGCCGACGACCTTCAGGTTGTCGGGGTCCTGCGCGGCGTAGCCGATGAGGATGGCCTCGTCGGTCGTGACCGCGTCGACCTGACCGTTCTTCAGGTCCTCGACGCACTTGGAGTACGTGTCGTACTCCTTGGTCGGGACATCGGGGTAGTTCGTCTTGATGTTCTGGATCGGGGTCGAGCCGGTCGCCGAGCACACCGTGGTGGACGAGCTCAGGTCGTCCACGCTCTCGATGTCGCTGTCGGCGCCGACGAGGAGGCCCTGACCGGTGACGAAGTACGGGCCGGCGAAGGAGATCTGCTCCTTGCGCTTGTCGGTGATCGAGTAGGTGCCGACGTAGTAGTCGATGTCGCCGTTGACGATGGCCTGCTCGCGGTTCGCGGAGGCGATCGCCTGGAACTCGATCTTCTCCGGGTCCACGCCGAGCGATGCGGCCATCCAGCGCGCGATGTCGACGTCGAAGCCGGTGCGGTCGCCGGTCACGGGGTCGAGGTAGCCGAGACCGGGCTGGTCCTCCTTGACGCCGACCTTGACGGTCCCCGACTCCGAGATCCGGTCGAAGGTCGGGCTGCCGTCGATGCTGACGTCCTCCAGCACCGTCCACGGCGTGGCGCTCGAGGTGTCCTCGTCGCCGTCCTCGGGTGCTCCGGTGCTGGACGGGGTGCCGCTGTTGCAGGCGGTCAGGGCGAGCAGCGCCGCCGCCGCGATCCCGATGCCTGCCAGTGTCCGTGTGCGTCGCATGTGCGTCTCCTTCGTGTGCTGTGGGTGCAGGGTCTGGTGGGGTCAGTGGGTGAGGAGCTTCGAGAGGAAGTCCTTGGCGCGGTCGCTCTTCGGGTTGGTGAAGAACTCCTCCGGCTTCGCCTCCTCGACGATCCGGCCGTCGGCCATGAACACGACACGGTCGGCGGCCTTGCGCGCGAAGCCCATCTCGTGCGTGACGACGATCATCGTCATGCCGTCCTGGGCGAGCTCGACCATGACGTCGAGGACCTCGTTGATCATCTCCGGGTCGAGCGCACTGGTGGGCTCGTCGAACAGCATGACCTTGGGCTGCATCGCCAGGGCCCGCGCGATCGCGACGCGCTGCTGCTGACCGCCGGAGAGCTGCGCGGGGAGCTTGTTCGCCTGCTGCGCGACGCCCACGCGCTTCAGCAGCGTCATCGCCTCGGCCTCGGCCTCCGACTTCTTGAGGCCGCGGACCTTGATCGGCCCGAGCGTCACGTTCTCCAGGATCGTGAGGTGGGCGAAGAGGTTGAACGACTGGAACACCATGCCGACGTCGGCGCGCAGGTGCGCGAGCGCCTTGCCCTCGGCGGGGAGCTCCTTGCCGTCGATGCGGATCGAGCCGCTCGTGATCGTCTCCAGGCGGTTGATCGTGCGACACAGCGTCGACTTGCCCGACCCGGACGGGCCGATCACGACGACGACCTCGCCGGTGTTCACGGTCAGGTCGATGTCGCTGAGCGCCTGGAACTCGCCGTAGTGCTTCTGGACGTTCTCCACGACGACGAGAGGGGTTTCAGAGGTCATCATTTCTCCAAACTAGCCACGCGTTGCGCGCGGTTCCAGGCACCACGGTGAGGTTTACACGTTCGTAATCACCTGATCGCGGCGACAATGCGGCAGTGCAGGGTCGCCCCACGGCCCGCCCCCTCGGGCCGTGGGATCGCCCTGCTGCCACGCTCCCAGCGACAGCAGGCAGCAGGTGTCCGATCGTGTGCGATCGACCTCACCCTGGCAGAGCTGCTCAGGTGCCGTCCGACTTCTTGAGGATTTCTTGAGCAGCCGGACGGCCGCCGCGGATCACCCCCGCAGGTCGCGGTAGTACTCCTGCGCGCCGGGGTGCAACGGCACCGGACCCGTGAAGATGGCCGACCTCCGGTCGAGCAGCGCCGCCGCCGGCACCTGTTGCGCGAGAGCCGTCCTGGCATCGAACAGCGTCGCCAGCACATCGCGCACCACCCCCGCGGGCGTCGAGCCCGCCGTGACCAGGTAGTTCGGCACGGCGAGGGTGGTGACCGCGGCAGCGAGCCCGTACGTCCCCGCCGGCACGTCGGCAGGCCTGTACGCGTGCGAGTAGCGGTCGTTCACCTCGTTCACCCACTCCTGCTCGATCGGCAGCAGGCGCACGTCCGCGGTCCGTGCCAGCTGCGCGATCCCCGGGGTCGGCAGCCCGCCCACCCAGAAGAACCCGTCGATCTCGCCCTCCGCCATGGCCGCGATCGACGCACCGAGGTCGAGCTGGGGGTCGCGGATCGACGCCGCGTCCACCCCCGCCGCGTCCAGCACGCGCCCCGCGATCACGTTGACCCCCGAGTTCTCCGCCCCAAGCGACACCGTCATCCCGGCGAGATCGGCGAGGTCGTGCACCGGGGAGTCACCGCGCACGACCACCTGCAGGTACTCGTCGTACAGCCGTGCGACCGCCGTCACGTCCTGCGGCTCGGTGAAAGCCCCCGTCCCGGCCACCGCGTCGGCAGCGGCGTCGCCCTGCGCGAACCCCAGCAGCGCCTCCCCGGCGCTCACCCGCAGCAGGTTGTCGACCGATCCGGCCGTCTGCTCCGCCACCAGGTCGACCGTCCTGGCGCTCGACACCGCGTCGGCCACCGCGGTGCCGTAGGCGAAGTACACACCCGTCGAGCCTCCGCTCGCGATCGTGTACTCCTCGTCGCCCCACTCGCCCGACCGGGTCGCACACGCCCCGAGCGTCAGCGCCAGGCACGTCACGAGCAGTCCGGCGACCAGGCGCCCCACCCGGCTCACGCGGCGCCCTCCGCGGGGAGCACCAGAGCGACCAGCAGCCCGCCGCCGTCGGCCGAGCTCACCCGCAGCTCTCCGCCGACCGTCGTCAGCAGGTCCGTCGCGATCGCCAGCCCCAGGCCCGTGCCCGGCTGGTCGCCGCTGTCGGCGCTGCGCCAGAACCGATCCGTCGCCGCCTCCGCGTCATCCCGGCTGAGCCCCGCCCCGTGGTCGCGCACCGTGAGATGGCACCCGTCGGCGTGGCGCCGCGCCCCGATCTCGATCGTGCCTCCGGCGGGCGAGTACTTGACGGCGTTGTCGATCGCCGCGTCCAGGGCGGCCTCCACGATCGTGCGGTCCGTGATCGTCATCACCGAGTCCTCGCCGGTGCGGTGCAGCGTCATGCCCCGATGCTCGGCCACGTCGCGCCAGGCCTCCAGCCGCCGCGACGCCACGGCCGCCAGGTCGACGGCCGACAGCGTGGAGTCCGTGCGCCCGCCGCGGGCCAGCCCGAGCAGCGTCTCCAGGATGCGGCTCATCCGCCGGCCCTCCTCACGCGTCTCCTCCACGTCGGCGTCCCACTCCGCTCCGAGCCCCGTCGCGAGGTGCTCGACGCGCAGCAGCAGCGCGTTCAGCGGGTTGCGCAGCTCATGCGAGGCGTTCAACGCGAACTCCTGCTGCCGCGTCATCACCCGTTCGATCTCGTCGGCCATGCCGTTGAACACCCGCGTCATGCGCCGCAGCTCCGGGGGTCCGGTGTCCTCTGCGACCCTGGCATCCATCTCGCCGCGCTCGATCGCCACCATCGCCTCGTCCAGCCGTCGCACCGGCGAGAGCACCCACCGCGCGAGCCCGGCCACGAGAAGCACGCCGAGCCCGCTCAGCACCACCACGACGGCGCCCAGGAGCAGCGTCTGCTGCAGGATCGCGGCGCGAGGACGGTCGACGTCGCCGGCCACCAGCACCGCGCCGATCACGTCACCGTCGTCGAACACCGGCTCCACGAGCGCCGCATCCGGTACGGCCCACGGCGGCGCGGGCGCGGGCTGCTCGGCACGACGGCCGGAGAGCGCCAGCCGCACGCGCTCCGCATCCGCCTCCGACAGCACCGCGTCGCCGTGCGCGCCCGCGGCCCACGCGGCCCCCGCGAGGTCGAACACGGTCACCTCGATGCCGTACACCTCCTGGAAGCGCCGTACCTCCGCGTCGACCACCGCGGGGCTGCCCGAGCGCAGCGCCTGTCGTGCGCTGGTGACGAAGTAGCCGAGGTCGCCCAGCTGCTCGGTGTAGAACGCCTGCTGGACACTGCGCGACGCGCTCCACGCCGCCACTCCCCCGAGCGACACCAGGACCGCGACCAGCGGCACCAGGAACATGACGATCAGGCGACGGCGCACGACTCAGGACTCCGCGAGCCGGTAGCCGACACCGCGCACCGTCTCGATGAAGCCGCGGTCGCCGGTCTTGCGTCGGATCGCCGCCACGTGCACCTCGAGCGAGTGCCCGAAGCCGCGCCAGTCCGTGTTCCACACCTCCCGGATCAGCCGCTCCTTCGGTACCGCCACCCCGGGGTAGCGGGCGAGCACACCCACGATGTCGAACTCCTTGCGGGTCAGGCCCACCACGGCGCCGTCGACCCGCACCTCGCGCGCCACCAGGTCGATGTGCACGCTCCCGTCGTGCAACAGCACCCGGGTGTCCGCCTCGGTGCGCAGGGGACGGGAGCGTCGCGTCACGGCCTCGATGCGCGCCAGCAGCTCGTGCACGTCGTACGGCTTCACGACGAAGTCGTCCGCGCCCGCCCGCAGCCCCTTGATGCGCTCGGCCACCTGGTTGCGGGCGGTCACGATCACGATCGGCACGTCGGAGCGCCCACGGATGCGACGGCACAGGTCGATGCCGTCCACGTCGGGCAGCCCGAGGTCCAGCAGCACGACCTCGGTGTCGGCGTCCACGAGGGTGAGCGCCTGCGCACCGTCGGACGCCCGCACCGTCGCGTACCCGGAGCGCGCCAGGAACGCCTCCAGTGCCGCCGCGACCCGCTCGTCGTCCTCGACGATCAGTACCCTCATCGCCCCCGCTTCCCCGCTCTTCCCGCCCGCTCAGCCCGTCGGCGCCGCGCGCTGTGCGAACGCGCTCTCGTACAGGCACACGCTCGCCGCCGTGGCGAGGTTGAGCGACTCCGCACGACCGAAGATCGGCAGCCGCAGGACGCGGTCGGCGAGCTCCAGCGCCTCGTCCTCCAGGCCGCGCGCCTCGTTGCCGAACAGCCAGGCGGTGGGCTCGGCCAGCACGCCGTCCGCGCGCGCCCCCAGCAGGTCGTCGCCCTTCACATCCGCCGCGAGGATGCGCAGACCGGCGGCGTGCGCGCGGTCGACGACATCGGGCAGCTCGGCGCCGACCGACACCGGCAGGTGGAAGAGCGAGCCCGTCGTCGCGCGCACGACCTTCGGGTTGTAGGGGTCGACCGTGCGTCCCGTCAGCACCACGGCGTCCGCTCCTGCGGCATCCGCGGCGCGGATGATGGTGCCCAGGTTGCCCGGGTCGCGCACCTCCTCGCAGATCGCGACCAGCCGGGGCGACGCGTCGAAGATGTCGCGCACCGAGGTCGGGGTCTGCCGCACGACAGCGACGAGGCCCTGCGGGGTGACGGTATCGGCCATCGCGTGCAACACGTCCTCGGTGACGTATTCGACCCGCACGTCGGCGTCGGCCGCCTTCGCCCGGATGTCCTGATGCCGCTCCCAGCCGCCGGGTGTCGCGAACAGCTCGACGATCGCCTCGGGGCGGTAGGTCAGCGCCTCGCGGACCGACTGCGGTCCTTCCAGCAGGAACAGCCCGGTCTCGGTGCGCGCGCTGCGCTTGGTCAGCTTGGCGACGGCACGGACTCGGGGGGAACGAGGGTTCTCCAGCACGATCTCAGTCTAGGGCGACGACGACGCCCGGAAACGCGGAACGGGCGCCTTCCCGCAGGAAGACGCCCGTTCGGAGCGAGATGCTTACGCAGCCGACTTCGGCGCGTTGACGTCGGAGGGCAGAGCCTTCTTCGCCGTCTCGACCAGCGTGGTGAACGTGGCCGCGTCGTTGACCGCGAGGTCGGCGAGCATGCGACGGTCGACCGTGACGCCCGCGAGGCCGAGGCCCTGGATGAAGCGGTTGTACGTCATGCCGTTCTGACGCGCGGCGGCGTTGATGCGCTGGATCCAGAGGCGACGGAAGTCACCCTTGCGCTTGCGACGGTCCCGGTACGAGTAGACCAGGGAGTGGATGACCTGCTCCTTGGCCTTCCGGTAGAGGCGCGAACGCTGACCGCGGTAGCCGGAGGCGCGCTCGAGGATGACCCGACGCTTCTTGTGGGCGTTGACTGCCCGCTTGACTCTTGCCATTTTCCTGTGTTCCTATCGTGCGTTCGGCGCGTCAGCGACCGAGAAGCTTGTTCGCGACCTTGGTGTCAGCCTTCGACAGCACCTGGTCCTGGTTCAGACGACGGGTGCGACGGCTCGACTTGTGCTCGAGGTTGTGGCGCATGTTCGCCTGCTGCTTCTTCAGCTTTCCGCTGCCGGTGATCTTGAAGCGCTTCTTAGCACCCGAGTGGGTCTTCTGCTTCGGCATCTTCTCTTCCTTCGTGATGGCGCCTTCTCAGGCGACGGTGTCTACCCGCGTTGCGGGAGTTCGTGGGGCGGATGTCACTCCGCGGCGGGTGCGGCCGGGGCGGCCGAGTCGCTCTTGGCGTCGCGGGCAGCCTGCTTGTTCGCCGCACGCTGCGCGTCGCGCACCGCGTTCTGCTCCTGCTTCGCCTCGGACTTGCTCTTGATCGGCGCGACCACCATGACCATGTTGCGGCCATCGATCGTCGGGTTCGACTCGACGGTGCCGAACTCGGCGACGTCTTCCGCGAACTTGCGCAGCAGACGCACACCCTGCTCCGGGCGCGACTGCTCGCGACCGCGGAAGAGGATCATCGCCTTGACCTTGTCGCCGGCCTTGAGGAAGCCCTCGGCGCGCTTGAGCTTCGTCGTGTAGTCGTGCGCCTCGATCTTCAGTCGGAAGCGGACTTCCTTGAGGATCGTGTTCGCCTGATTACGACGCGCTTCCTTCTCCTTCTGGGCGGCCTCGTACTTGAACTTGCCGTAGTCCATGATCTTGACCACGGGCGGCTTCGAGTTCGGGGCGACCTCAACGAGGTCGAGATCGGCTTCCTGTGCGAGACGCAGCGCTGCCTCGATGCGGACAACGCCGATCTGCTCACCCGAGGGGCCGACGAGGCGGACCTCGGGGACTCGGATGCGCTCATTGGTGCGGGGATCGCTGATGCGGAGCTCCTTAGACGATGTGATTCGGCCACCGTGATGCGGATGCATCCCGGGCGAAATCGAACTCGTCTCCCACCCGCCGGCACTCAGACGCCGGCTCCACACCCTGTCTACCGGTCCTCTCGTGACGAGTGAACCGGCGGAGTGCAAGACCCGGTAGCCTGGAACGGCAAGCGCGGGTGGGAAGTGAATCCTCTTTCGTTCCAGAGCATGACGCTCCGGAGCCCGCCAAAGTCTAACAGAAGGCAAGGCGAAGTGACGAACCAGGCACCCGACGAGGCGGCACGCGAGCGCGAAGAGCGCTGGGCACGACAGGAGGAGGCGGCCTCGTCCGCGGTTCGCGACATCGCGGACGTCCCCGCCGTCGAGGTCATCACGACCGCGGCCGTGCACCTCATGAGCGCCGCCGCCGTCAAGCTCGGCCTCGCCGACGAGCCCGACGCGGCCGAACAGCTCGACCTCGACGAAGCCCGCAAGCTCATCAACGCCCTCGCCGGGCTCATCACCGCCGGCGCCCCCGAGATCAGCGACATGCACGCGCGGTCGCTGCGCGACGGCCTCCGCTCGCTCCAGCTCGCGTTCCGCGAGGCATCGACCATCCCCGACCCGATCGGCAAGGGCCCCGGCGAGAAGTGGACCGGCCCGGTCACCTGAGCCGGCGCCCGTCGCGGTTCAGGCGCTGCGGCGGAGCTTGACCGTGAGCGAGTCCGCGAGCACGGCGATGCGGTCGTCGGCCGCCCAGCGCTGAGCCAGACGACCGAGCACGGCGTCGAGCACCTCGCGCTCGAGCCCGTCGACCAGCTCGAGGATCACGACCAGCTCGGGCCCGCGCAGGCGGGCGTCGGGGTCGCCCGCGGCCACGGCCACGTCGATCACCGCGAGCTCATGCGCGACGCTCTCCTGCAGCGCCGTGAACACCTCGGGCGACAGGAAGCTCGGCTCCCACGCGTGCCCCTGCGCGACCGCCCAGACCGCCGGGCGCCGGATCACGAACTCCGTGTCGGATGTGGGGTCGAGCACGATCAGGTCGGTGTCCTCCGCGGATGCGGCCAGAGCCGCACGCACCGCCTCCACCGGGATCGGTCGCGCCGTCGCGTCCCACCGCTGCATCGCCTCGACCGAGGAGAACACGGGCTGGACGCGCCGGCCATCGGGCGCCGCGACCGTGACGATCGACAGCTCCTGGGTCTTGTCGACCGCGAGCCCGCTCGGCGCGACCCCCTCTTCGCCCTTCTCCGCGATCAGCGGGATCAGCACGCGCGCGGCACGGAAGGCGTCGACGACCTCCGCCTGCGATCCCTCGCCCGCCCGGAAGCGCTGAAGGGCGTCGAGCAGGGCGGGATCGGCGGAGCCGTCGTCGGCCGCGTGCGGGTTCGACTCGAAGCTGCGACCCTCCCACGGAACACCCGCGGAATCGGCGTGGTTGTGCGCCTCCGGGCCGTGGCCGTGGGGGTCAGTCTCCGGCGACATCCAGCGCCTCGGCCAGGGTGAAGGCTCCGGCGTAGAGCGCCTTGCCGACGATGGCACCCTCGACGCCCAGCGGCACCAGCTCGCGCAGCGCCGCGATGTCGTCGAGGTTGGAGACCCCGCCGGAGGCCACGACCGGCTTCGGCGTGCGCGAGGTCACCTCGCGCAGCAGCTCCAGGTTCGGGCCGCGGAGTGTGCCGTCCTTCGTGACGTCGGTGACCACGTAGCGGCTGCAGCCGGCATCCTCCAGGCGCTCCAGCACCTCCCAGAGGTCGCCGCCCTCCTTGGTCCAGCCGCGGGCGGCGAGAGTGGTGCCGCGCACGTCGAGGCCGACCGCGATCGCCTCGCCGAAGCGGCTGATGACGTCGGCCGCCCACTCCGGGTTCTCCAGCGCGGCGGTACCGAGATTGATGCGCGCCGCGCCGCTCTCGAGCGCCGCCTCCAGGCTCGCATCGTCGCGGATGCCTCCGGAGAGCTCCACGTTCACGCCGCGGAACTGCTTGATGACCTTGCGCAGGATCGGTGCGTTGCTGCCGCGGCCGAACGCCGCGTCGAGGTCGACCAGGTGGATCCAGGAGGCGCCCTGCGCGACCCACTCCCCTGCGGCGTCGAGCGGGTCGCCGTAGCTCGTCTCGGTGCCTGCCTCGCCCTGGGTGAGTCGGACGGCCTTGCCGCCGGCGACGTCCACCGCGGGGAGGAGCGTGAGCGAAGGTGACTGCGCGAAGTCGTTCATGGGGTCCTTGGTTCGGGTGTCTCTGCGGCCCGAGCGGGCGCGACACACGAGGCTACCGCGGCGGTCGGCACCCACTCAAATGCATGACGCCGGCCGTCGGTCGCAGCGGCGCCGCCATCCATGCCTGACATTTCGTCGGGTAACATGCTACGGATGTCAGCGCGAGAACCAGGGCCCCCGTCCGAGTACCGACGCGTCCGAGCCGACCAGGAGATCGCCGTCCCCCGCCCCCGGTCCGCCATCCGCGGCTCGGCCGCTCCCCGCCCGGCCGCCGAGTCGTCCGCCTCCCCGGCGCCGTGGCCCGCACGCGCTTCGGGGCGCGCGTCCCAGTCCGCGACCCCCGCGGTCACCCCCACCCGCGCACCCGCACAGATCGCGGCACCCACGCGCGCCGCGACACCGTCACCGACCTCGGCACCGGTACCGGCCTCGGCAACGGCACCGACACAGGCACAGGCACCGACACCGACACCGGCACCGACACAGGCACCGACACCGACACCGACACCGGCACCGACACAGGCACCGACACCGACACCGACACAGATACCGACACCGACACCGACACCGACACCGGCACCGGCACCGACACCGACACCGACACCGACCGCGACACCGACACCGACACCGACGGTGACCGCGACCGCGACACCGACACCGGTACGGACACCGACACAGGCACAGATGCCGGCTGTGGCGCCCACCCCCACCAGCACTCCGGCAGAGATCATCACCCCTGCCCCCGCATCCGCATCCGCTCAGTCCCCCGAACCCGTCGCGTCCCCTGCCCACGCATCCGCATCCGCGTCCCCCCGGTCCCCCGAACCCGCCGAGTCCCGCGCCGCCGGATCCGCCGACGCGTCCGCGCAGAACGCATCTGCGCACGCCGCATCGTCCGGGCGAAGCCGCCGTCGCTCGCCGCAGCGCGAGACCACGACCCGCCCGTCCTTCCTCACCGAGGAGCTTCCGGCCGAGCCCGCCCGGATGGGGTTCCGCGGCGCCCTCAACCGCATCGGCATGGACTTCGGTCCCGGCTCCGTCGAGGAGGCGTTCCGCCGCGACGAGGCCGCTGTGAGTCGCCAGTGGTCCGGGCCGCGCACGATCGCGATCGTGAACAGCAAGGGCGGCGCGGGGAAGACACCCACCACAGCGCTTCTCGCCGCGGTGTTCGCCCGGTTCGGGGGTGCGGGCGTGCTCGCCTGGGACAACCACCAGACGCGCGGGACCCTTGGCTGGCGCACGGAATCGGCATCACACCGCAACACCCTGCGGGAGATGCTCTCCGACAGCAGCCGCCTGATCAGCCCGGGCGCCCAAGCCGCTGACCTGGCGGACTACGTTCATCACCAGCCGCGCGACCGTTTCGACGTCCTCCGCTCGCAGCCGCCACGCCTGGCACACGACGATCGCCTGGGCCCGGCCGAGGTCGACGTGCTGCACACGGTGGCCTCCCGGTTCTACCGACTCATCTTCGTCGACTCGGGCAACGATGAGACCGACCCGCTGTGGCGCCGGATGATCGACCACACGGATCAGCTCGTGGTCGCGACCACCTCCCGCGGAGACCACGCCGAGGCCGGGGCCCTCCTGCTCGAAGCCCTCGCCGAACGCGACGAGCGCTCGGCTCACCTCGTCGAGCAGGCGGTCGTGATCGTCTCGCAGGCCGATCCCCACGCGACACCGACCGAGATCGGCGCGGTGTCCGACGGGTACCGCTCGCTCTGCCGAGAGGTGCATGCGATCCCGTTCGATCGGGAGATGGTCGACGGCCCGCTGCGCTACACCGCCCTCGCCGGACGGACGCAGCGAGCGTGGCTGTCGGCGGCGGCGGCCGTCGCCAGAGGGCTCTGACGCCGAACGGCCGGACCGGCCGCGTGCGACAGCCCCCGGCTCACGGGCTCAGAGGCTGGTGACCCAGTTGCGCAGCAGCTGGATGCCCGCCTCGCCCGACTTCTCCGGGTGGAACTGCGTCGCCGACAGCGGTCCGTTCTCCACGGCCGCCAGGAAGGGATCGCCGTAGGTGGCCCAGGTCAGCACCGGCTGGGGGAACGGCGGGATCACGTCGAGCTCCCACGACTGCGCCGCGTAGGAGTGCACGAAGTAGAACCGCTCCTCCTCGATGCCGCGGAACAGCACCGTGTCCTCGCCGGGGTCGACCGTGTTCCAGCCCATGTGCGGCAGCACGGGAGCGTTGAGCTCGGTGACCGCGCCCGGCCACTCCCCCAGGCCCGCGGTGTCGTGGCCGCGCTCGACCCCGTGCTCGAACAGCACCTGCATGCCGACGCAGATGCCCAGCACGGGGCGACCGCCCGCGAGACGCCGCCCGATGATCTCGTCGCCCCCGTGCGCGTGCAGCGCATCACGCACGGCCTGGAACGCCCCGACCCCCGGCACGACGAGGCCGTCGGCCTCGAGCGCCTCACTGCGGTCGCGCGTGAGCACCGCGTCGGCGCCCGCAGCCACGAGCGCCTTGACCGCGGAGTGCACGTTGCCGGACTCGTAGTCGAAGACCGCGACGCGGGGTGCCGCGCTCACAGGGCCCCCTTGGTGGACGGGATGCCGTCGACGAGCGGGTCGAGCGCCTTCGCCTGACGGAACGCGCGCGCGAAGGCCTTGTACTCCGCCTCGGCGATGTGGTGCGGGTCACGGCCGCCGAGCACGCGCACGTGCACCGTCAGCGCGGCGTTGAACGCGATGGCCTCGAAGGAGTGGCGCACGAGCGAGCCCGTGAAGTGCCCGCCGATGAGGTGCTGCTCGAAACCGACGGGCTCGCCCTCGTGCACGAGGTACGGACGACCGGAGATATCGACCACGGCCTGCGCCAGCGCCTCGTCGAGCGGCACGAGCGCATCGCCGTAGCGCGAGATGCCCGCCTTGTCGCCCAGGGCTTCCAGGATGGCCTGACCCAGCACGATCGAGACGTCTTCCACGGTGTGGTGAGCGTCGATGTGCGTGTCGCCGGAGGCGCGGACGGTGAGATCGGTCAGCGAGTGCTTCGCGAACGCCGTCAGCATGTGGTCGAAGAACGGCACCGAGGTGTCGATGCGGCTCACCCCGGTGCCGTCGAGGTTCAGCTCCAGCTCGACGGTCGACTCCGACGTGCTGCGCACACGACGCGCGGTGCGGGCGGGGTTCGCGGGGGTGGTCATGATGCCGATCCTATCGAGGCCAGGGCGTCCAGGAACGCGGTCGTCTCGGCCTCGGTGCCCGCGCTGACGCGGAGGTGGCCGGGGATGCCGACGTCGCGCACGAGCACGCCGCGGTCGTACAACTGCCGCCACGTGGCCTGCGGGTCGGCCACGCCACCGAACAGCACGAAGTTCGACCAGGACTCGTGGGGCGTGTACCCCAGTGCCTCCAGCGTCGCTGTGATGCGGTCGCGCTGCTCGACGATCTCCTCGACCATGCCGAGCATCACGTCGGCGTTGCGCAGCGCCGCCACCGCCGCGGCCTGCGTGAGCGCGCTCAGGTGATACGGCAGCCGCACGAGGCGGAGCGCGTCGATGAACGCGGGGTCTGCGGCCAGGTAGCCGACGCGCGCTCCGGCGAACGCGAAGGCCTTGCTCATGGTGCGCGACACAGCGAGCCGCGGACGGCCGTCGAGGAGCGTGAGCGCGGACGGCGCGTCATGCGGTGCGAACTCCTGATATGCCTCGTCGACGATCACGACGCCGCGCGCGGCCTCGTAGACCGCCGCGACGACGTCGAGCCCGAGCGGCGTACCGGTGGGGTTGTTGGGCGAGCACAAGATCACCACGTCGGGGTCGGCGGCGCGCACCTGTTCCGCGGCTTCCTCCGGGGTGATCGAGTAGTCGGGGTGCCGGGTGCCGGCGACCCACGACGCACCCGTGCCCTGCGCGATCAGCGGATACATCGAGTAGGTCGGAGCGAAGCCGAACGCCGTCCGCCCCGGTCCGCCGAACGCCTGCAGGATGTGCTGCAGCACCTCGTTCGAGCCGTTGCCCGCCCAGATCTGCTCGGCCGTGAGCCCGTGACCGAGGTAGTCCGCGAACGCCTCCCGCAGCGTGGTGAACTCCCGGTCGGGATAGCGGTTGACGTCGCGGATCGCCACGGCGATGTCGTCGAGGATGTCGCTGGCGACCTCGTCAGGAACGGGATGCGTGTTCTCGTTGACGTTGAGGGCGATCGGGAGCGGTGCCTGCGGTGCGCCGTACGGAGTGAGTCCGCGCAGATCGTCGCGCAGCGGGAGATCGTTGAGGGAGAGGGTCACCCTATCCATGTTAAGAGGACGAGGCGGCACCGACGGCCATGCGTCACTCCGCGTACTGCGCCGGGATCGCGAGCTCCTGACCGATCTGGATCTCTCCGCCGCGGAGCAGGTTCATGCGGCTGATGTCGCCGATCACGTCGCGCGGGTCGGCCTCGGGAGCGATCGAGCCGGCGATCGACCAGAGGGTGTCACCGGGCATGACCGTGATGGTCTCGACGGCGGCCACGGGCTTGTCGGCACCGGAGGCGATGGCGCTGCCGCCGCTGATCGCCGCGAAGGCGATGCCGACGGCGAGCGGGACGGACGCGACCGCGAGCAGCACACCGCGACCGCGAGCCGTGAGCCGGAGCCGCGTGGCCGGACGGGCCGTGGCGGAGATCGCGGTCGCGGTGCTGAGGCTGATGGTGCTCATGTCTGCTCCTTCACTGTCCCGGCGCCGCGAGGGCCCGGGGAGGTTGGCGTAGCGTTCGCATCCGCGACTCGGCCGGGAGCCGTGAATGCGAAGCTACGTTCCGAAGATATCTTCGAGTTCGAACATCTGTCAAGCTGTCTTCGAAACCCTGTCCACGAATCGTCCGACACGCTCGAACAGATCTTCCAGATCGGCGCGATTCTCGGATACGGTTTCGACAAGGACACCCCACCACGGGCCACCGACATTCGAAGAGCGACGTCGGATCTCACGCACTGAAGGAGCATCATGAGCGAGACCACAGCCCCGGAGTCGGAGGCGCCGCGGACCCGCCGTCGCAAGAGCCTCAGCCCCAAGCAGATGGCGATCCTGGAGGTCATCCAGGCCGCCATCGCCCAGAACGGCTACCCGCCGAGCATGCGCGAGATCGGCGACGCCGTCGGGCTCAAGTCGCTCTCCAGCGTCACGCACCAGCTCGGCCAGCTGGAGCTGAGCGGCTACCTGCGTCGAGACCCGGGCAAGACGCGCGCCATGGAGGTGCTGATCGACCTGCCCGGCACCGGCTCCGGCGCCGAGAACCCGGCCGATGTCACGACTCCCGTCGGCGACGCCGCGCTCGTGCCCCTCGTCGGCCGCATCGCCGCCGGCGTGCCCATCACCGCGGACCAGCAGGTCGAGGAGATCTTCCCGCTCCCCCGGCAGCTCGTCGGCAAGGGCGACCTGTTCATGCTCAAGGTCTCCGGCGAGTCGATGATCGACGCCGCCATCTGCGACGGCGACTGGGTCGTCGTCCGCTCGCAGCACGACGCCGAGAACGGCGAGATCGTCGCGGCGATGCTCGATGGCGAGGCCACCGTCAAGGTGCTCCGTCGCCGCGATGGACACACGTGGCTGCTGCCGCGGAACACCGCCTTCGAGCCCATCCTCGGCGACGAGGCCGTGGTGCTCGGCAAGGTCGTCGCGGTGCTGCGAGCCGTCTGACCCGGACACGACGAAGGCCCTCCCCGATCGCTCGGAGAGGGCCTTCGTCACATGATCAGACCGAGGCGCCCACCTCGGCGCGCACGCGGCGCGTGGCCTCGACGATGTTCCGCAGCGACGCGGTGGTCTCCTCGTAGCCGCGGGTCTTGAGGCCGCAGTCCGGGTTGACCCAGAGCTGCCGCGTGGGGATCTCCTCCACGGCGCGACGCAGCAGGGACTCCACCTCCTCCACCGCGGGAACCCGCGGGGAGTGGATGTCGTAGACGCCGGGGCCGATGCCGTGGTCGAACCCGGCCTCGGCGATGTCCGCGACGACCTCCATCCGGCTGCGGGCGGCCTCGATGGACGTGACGTCGGCGTCCAGCGCGCGGATCGCGTCGATCACGACACCGAACTCCGAGTAGCAGAGGTGCGTGTGCACCTGCGTGCCCGGTGCTGCCCCACCGGTCGCCAGACGGAACGACGCCACCGACCAGTCCAGGTAGGACGGCTGATCGGCCTTCTTCAGCGGCAGCAGCTCGCGCAGGGCCGGCTCGTCGACCTGGATCACGGCGATGCCCGCAGCCTCGAGGTCGGCGATCTCCTCGCGCAGCGCCAGCGCGACCTGGTTCGCGGTCTCCCCCAGCGGCTGGTCGTCGCGCACGAACGACCACGCGAGGATCGTCACCGGCCCCGTGAGCATGCCCTTGAGGTGCTTCGCGGTGAGCGACTGCGCGTATCCGGACCAGTCGACCGTGATCGGTGCCGGCCGGGAGACGTCGCCCCACAGGATCGACGGGCGTGTGGCGCGCGAGCCGTACGACTGCACCCACCCGTGCTCCGTGACCGCGAAGCCGTCGAGGTTCTCGGCGAAGTACTGCACCATGTCGTTGCGCTCCGGCTCCCCGTGCACCAGCACGTCGAGTCCGAGGTCCTCCTGCAGCGACACGACCGCGGCGATCTCCCGGCGCAGGAAGTCGTCGTAGTCGTCGCGGGGGATCTCACCGCGCGTGAACCGTGCCCGTGCGCGACGGATGTCGGCGGTCTGCGGGAACGACCCGATCGTCGTCAGGGGCAGGACCGGGAGGCCGAGGGCCTCCTGCGCACTCTCCCGCTCCTCGTAGGACACCCGCGAGAAGTCGGCGTCGACGAGCGCCCGCTCGCGCACCGCGCCGTCGCGCACGCCCGGCGCGTCCAGCCGGTCGCGCAGGGCCGCCGAGGCCTCGTCGAGCTCGGCGGCGATCGCCTCGGGACCCTGCGACAGCCCGCGGGCCAGAACACCGACCTGCTGCACCTTCTGATCGGCGAACGCCAGCCACGACACCAGGCGGGGGTCGAGCGAGGTCTCGTCGGCGACGTCGTGCGGCACGTGCAGCAGTGAGGTCGAGGTGGAGGCCGACACGGCCGCGGCCCCCAGGTCGCGCAGACGCTCGAGCGTGGCGAACGCCGCGGCCAGGTCGCCCCGCCAGATGTTGTGCCCGTCGATCACGCCGCCGACGAGCGTCTTGTCCGCGAGACCCTCCGCCGCGGACGGCACAGCGCCCCGGACCAGGTCGACCGCGATCGCCTCGACGGGTGCGGCCGCGAGGACCGGGAACACGGCGTCGAGCGCCGCGTACGGGGCGGCGACGAGGATCGACGGACGGTCCTCCGCTCCCCCGAGCACGGCGAGTGCACGTTCGGCCGCGGTCGCCAGGGCGGCGGTGTCGGCGGGGAGCGACTCGCTCACGAGCGCCGGCTCGTCGAGCTGCACCCAGGTCGCTCCCGCGGCCCGGAGGCGGGCGAGCAGCTCCCGGTACACGGGGAGCACGTCGTCCAGGCGCGACAGCGGATCGAAGCCCTCGGGGGCGTCGTCCGAGGCCTTCGCGAGCGCCAGCAGGGTAACCGGGCCGACCACGACCGGGCGCGTGGTGAAGCCTGCGGCAGCGGCCTCTGCGACCTCGCGCACGAGCCGGTCGCTGGACAGCGAGAACACCGTCTCCGGACCGATCTCCGGCACGAGGTAGTGGTAGTTCGAGTCGAACCACTTCGTCATCTCCAGGGGCGCGCGCTCCCCCTCGCCCCGCGCGATCGTGAAGTACGCCGGGAGGCCGACCGTGCCGTCGGCGGCGCGCAGGTGCTCGAAGCGCGAGGGGATCGCGCCCACGGTCACCGCGGCGTCGAGCACCTGGTCGTAGAACGAGAAGGACTCCGGGATCGCGGAGTCGTCCCGGCCGAGGCCGAGCGCGGCGAGCCGCTCTCGGGTGGCGGCGCGCAGCTCGGCGGCCGTGCGCTCCAGCTCCTGCTCGTCGATGCGGCCCGCCCAGAACGCCTCGACGGCCTTCTTGAGCTCGCGGCGACGGCCGATGCGGGGGTAGCCGAGGATGGTTCCCTCGGGGAATGCGGTCATGGTGTTTCCTTTCGGCGGGGGTCTAACGGCGCAGAGCCGGGAGGATGCCGGCTTCGGCGAGGACGGTGAGGACGGTCTCGTGCTGGTTGAAGGCGTAGAGGTGCACGCCGGGGGCGCCGCCGGCCACGACCTGCGCGGCCAGGCGCGCGGCCCAGGCGATGCCGATCTCGCGGCGCCCCTCGGCGGTCGGCTCCACGTCGAGGGCGATGGAGAGCTCTCCGGGCAGCTCCTCTCCCGTGAGCTCCAGCACGCGGGAAAGCCGAGCGGGCGAGGTGATGGGCATGATGCCGGGCAGGATCGGGATGGTCACCCCGGCCGCGCGGGCACGCTCCACGAAGGCCAGGTAGTCGTCGGCGTGGAAGAACAGCTGCGTGATCGCGAACGTCGCACCGGCGGCCTGCTTCGCGAGCAGGGCCTCCACGTCCTGCGTGCGGTGGGTCGCCCGGGGGTGGCCCTTCGGGAACGCGGCCACCGCGATGTTCACCCTCCGCCGCGGCGCGACCCGGGCGGCACCGGGGATCCCGGGAACCGGCGACTCCTCGTACGGCGCACGCTCGGCCTGCACGCGGTCGATCAGCTGGACGAGCTGGGCCGCGCTCTCCAGGTCGCCGAGGAAGTCCTCGGTCTGCCCGGCGGGCGGGTCGCCCCGCAGGGCGAGGAAGCTGAGGATCCCCGCGTCGAGGAACTCGCGGATGAGCGCGGTCGCCCCGGCGTAGGTGTTGCCGACGCAGGTGAGATGAGCGAGGGGCTCGACGTCGGTGTGGGTGCGGATGAAGCGCAGCACGTCGAGCGAGCGCCCCCCGGTGGAGCCGCCGGCACCGTAGGTCACCGACAGGAACTCCGGACCGGCTGCGGCCAGGCGCAGGACGGTCTCGTGCAGCCCCTCCTCGCTCGACGCGTTGCGCGGGGGGTAGAGCTCGAAGGAGAACGGCACGCGGGCGGTGCCGGTGGTGTCGATCTCGGTGGACATCTTCACTCCTGGGGACAGGGGGCCGGGGCGCGCGGACGGCACGGGAGGCGTGTCGTTCGCGGGCGGGTGCCGGGCTCGGCTGTCGCTCCACGCCCTGGACGAACCGGGCGTTTCCAGCAACCTAGAACAGCCCCGCGCGGGGCCGCACGTGTGTGACGCCGTGTGTCGGTCCGCCTAGGCTCGAGGCATGTCGTCGCTGCCCTTCGGTTCCTGGCCCTCCCCCTTCACCGCCGCGTCTGTCGCGACCTCCGCACCGCGCATCGACGGCGCCCGGTTCGCCGGGTCGGAGATCTGGTGGGGCGAGTCCGTGCCGGCCGAAGCCGGACGCGTGACCGTACGCAGCTCCTCCGGCGCCGAGATCCTGCCGGCTCCGTGGAGCGCGCGGTCGCGCGTGCACGAGTACGGCGGCGGGGCGTGGACGGCCGGCGACGGTGCGCTGTTCTTCGTCTCGGGCGCGGATCAGCGCGTGCATCGCCTCGTCCCCGGGGGCGAGCCCGAGCCGCTCACGCCCGCCGGTGCGTCGTACGGCGGACTCCGACTGCAGAGCGGACGACTGCTGGCCGTGCGCGAAGACCTCCGTCCGGACCCGCACCGGCGCGGCATCGTCGAGATCCCGGTGGACGGGTCCGCGGCCGAGGACGACGGCGCGCTCCGGGTGATCGCGGAGGGCACGGGCTTCTTCGCGCACCCGGCGCTGTCGCCCGACGGCACGCGGGTGGCCTGGGTCGAGTGGCACGAGCGGACGATGCCGTGGGACGAGGCGCAGCTCGCGATCGCGTCGCTCGCCGACGGCGAGGTCGTGCGCATCGCGTCGTCCGCCGCCCTGCAGCCGGAGTGGCTCGACGACACCGCGCTCGTGTACGCCGACGACGCGTCCGGGCGCTGGCAGGTGCAGCGCCTTCACGTCGACGGCGTGACACCCGCAGCCGCACCGATCGCCCTGACCGGGACCGACGCCGACACCGGCTACGGCCTGTGGGTGCTGGGCAACCGGTGGTTCCAGCCGCTGGCGGACGGACGCGTGGTCGCCGCGCGCACGAACGGCCGCGACGAGGTGCACGTGCTCCCGGCGGACGGCACGACGAGCACCGCGCTGGACCTCCCCGCCGACGGGCACGTGAGCGTGGACGACGTGTCCGGCTCCCGCGTGCTGCTCAGCGGCAACAGCTCGGGCACCACGCCCGGGGTATGGTGCGTCGACCTCGACTCGGGCCGCGTGGAGGCCGTGGCGGGCGGGGTCCCGTCCGATCCGGAGTGGATGCCCGGCGCGCAGCCGATCGTGGTGGACGGCGCGCACGGCTCGGTGCACGCGTTCGCCTACCCGCCCGCGAACCCCGCGCACACCGCGGCTCCCGGCGAGCTTCCGCCGTACATCGTGTTCGTCCATGGAGGACCGACCGCGCATGTGACGGGGGCCGCGTCGTCCGAGGTCGCGTTCTTCACGAGCCGCGGCATCGGCGTGCTCGACGTGAACTACGGCGGCTCCACCGGCTACGGCCGGGCCTACCGCGACCGCCTCGTCGGGCAGTGGGGTGTGGTCGACGTGGACGACGTGGTCGCCGCCGCGCGGGGCCTGGCCGATGCGGGGCTCGCCGATCCCGCGCGCATCGCGATCCGCGGCGGTTCGGCCGGCGGCTGGACCGTTCTGTCGGCGCTGGTGCGGGGCGGGACCTTCGCGGCGGGCATCAGCCGCTACGGTGTGGCGGACCTGCGCCTGCTGGCCGCCGAGACGCACGACTTCGAGGCGCCGTACCTCGACGGTCTGGTCGGGAGGCTGCCGGAGGACGAGCACGTGTACGTCGAGCGTTCACCCCTCACGCACGCCGACCGCATCGACGTGCCCGTGCTGCTGCTCCAGGGCGGCGAGGACCGCGTGGTGCCTCCGTCGCAGTCCGAGGCGATCCGCAACGCCCTCGCCGCGAACGGCATCGAGCACGAGTACGCGCTGTATCCGGCAGAGGGGCACGGCTTCCGCAGCGCAGAGAACATCGTGGACGCGCTGCAGCGCGAGCTCGCGTTCCTCGGCCGCGTGTTCTGCTTCACCCCGGCGCCCTGACGGCGCGGGCTACTCGCCGACGCGGTTGCGCAGGCGCATGGCCCGCTCGGCCTCGCGCGTGTCCTGCCGCTCGCGCAGCGTCTGCCTCTTGTCGTACTCGCGCTTTCCCTTCGCGAGAGCGATCTCGACCTTGGCCCTGCCGTCGGAGAAGTAGAGCTTCAGCGGGATCAGGGTGTAACCACCGGCCGAGACCGCGTGGGAGAGCTTGGCGATCTCCTCACGGTGCAGCAGCAGCTTGCGGATGCGCTTGGCGGAGTGGTTGGTCCAGTGCCCCTGCGAGTACTCCGGGATGTGCACGGCGTCGAGGAACACCTCGTTGCCCTTGACGAACGCGTATCCGTCGCTGAGGTTCGCGCGCCCCTGACGGAGTGACTTGACCTCGGTGCCGGTGAGCACCATTCCCGCCTCGTACGACTTCTCGATGGTGTAGTCGTGACGCGCGCGACGATTGGTCGCGACGACCTTCTCCCCGCGTTCCCTGGGCATGATGCTCTCCTGTTGCCGTGACGAGCTCGACCGAGGATCCGGCCGAGCAGCCTTTCAGGGTATCAGGTGCGCAGCCAGCGACGGATCGCGAAGCCGGCCGACAGCGCCGCCAGCACGACGCCGATCCCCACCAGCACGGGCACCACGAGGAACGCGTCGTTCATGGTGACCCAGGTCGTGATGAACGGGACCCGCCCGCGCAGGTAGCCGTTGACGCCGAAGTGCACCCCGGCGACGACCGCCGCGCACGCGAGCGCCGAGCCGAGGAAGGCCGCGAAGACGCCCTCCAGCACGAACGGCGTCTGGATGAACCGGTTGGACGCGCCCACCAGGCGCATGATCCCGATCTCCTTGCGTCTCGCGTAGGCCGATAGTCGGATGGTCGTCCCGATCAGGAGGGTCGCGGCGATCAGCATCAGCACGGCGATCCCGACCGCGATGTAGGTCGCGACGGTGAGCGCGGAGAACAGCGGCTCGAGGTATTGCAACTGGTCCTGCACCTGCTCCACGCCCGCCTGTCCGCTGAACGCCTCGGCGAGCACCTGCGACTGCCCCGGATCCTTCATCGTGACGAAGAACACCTCGAACGCCTGGTCGGGCGTGAGCACGCTCGCCTGCTCCTCGCCCACCTGCTCGACGAGCTTGGCGTACGTCTCCTCTTTGGTGTCGAACGTCATGGAGCTGATCAGCGGCGCCAGCGCGTCGCCCTCGAGCTGGGCGCGCACCGCGGCGACCTGCTCCTCGCTGGCGGCGCCGTCGACGCAGGTGTCCGACTCCGACACCGCCGAGCACATGTACACCGCCACCTGGGCACGCTCGGCCCAATAGCCCCGCATCACGCCGATCTGGGACTGCATGAGGATCGCCGCGCCCACGAAGGTCAGCGACACGAACGTCACCAGCACGACGGAGATGACCATCGAGATGTTGCGACGGAGACCCACGAGGGCCTCGGTCAGGATCAGGCCGATTCTCATGAGGTCGGGCCCACTTCCTCGTCGTCCTGGTCGGAGAGGCCGAGACGGTCGGCCACGCCGAGCTCGGCGACGTCGACCTCCGGCAGCACGATCGGGTGCGTGCGAGGGGTGGCCGGACGCTCGACCGGAGCCTTCTCCGCGGCCGGGGCACGCTCCGCCTCATCCGGCGGTTCCACCACTCCGCGACGCGGCGGCTCGGGCGGCTCGACCACCTGCGGCTCACGTTCCGGCTGCGGGGCCGCGGCTGCGGCGGCGCGGCGCTGCGCGTCGAGCTCCTCCGCCAGGGCGGCACGCACCACCGACAGGTCGGCGGTCTGCCGCTGCACCTCCTGCACCGCGGTGAGGGCGGCCGCGGCGGCGGCTCCCCGCACCTCCTCCGGCGCGAGTCGCGGGATGTTCGAGGTGTCGCCGTAGCCGCCGTGGACCTCGTCGCGCACCATCTCGCCGTCGCGCAGCTCGATCACGCGGCGACGCATCTGATCGACGAACCCCGCCTCGTGCGTGGCCATGAGCACGGTCGTGCCGCCGGCGTTGATGCGGGCGAGCAGCTGCATGATGTCGACGGAGGTCGCGGGGTCGAGGTTTCCGGTGGGCTCGTCGGCCAGCAGCACCTGCGGACGGTTCACGAGGGCACGGGCGATCGCGACGCGCTGCTGCTCACCGCCGGAGAGCTCGTGCGGCATGCGCTTCTCCTTGCCCTCGAGCCCGACCAGTGCCAGGGCCTCGGGCACGGCCTGCTGGATGAAACCGCGCGAGGAGCCGGTGACCTGCAGCGTGAACGCGACGTTCTGGTGCACGGTCTTGGACGGCAGCAGGCGGAAGTCTTGGAACACGGAGCCGATGTGGCGACGGAAGTAGGGCACCTTCCGGTTCGCGAGGGAGCGGAGATCGCGACCGAGGACGGCGACGCGACCACTGGTGGGCACGTCCTCCCGCAGGATGAGCCGCAGGCAGGACGACTTGCCCGATCCCGAAGCGCCGACGAGGAAGACGAACTCCCCGCGTTGCACTTCGAAGTCGACTCCGGACAGGGCGGGCTTCGACGTCCCGCGGTAGCGCTTCGTGACGTTCTCGAACCGAATCATGGCGATTCGAGCCTAAGCGCGGGCTCTGCGCTGACCCGCTGCGACACCCCGCGCGGCCTCAGGCCGTCGACCTGTGCAAACGGTGTCGGCGTCGCTGCCCACTGCTATACATGGAGAGTCGATTCGCGTCACCCACGCGAGCGCGCACACGGAGGGGACTTCCATGACGACACCTGCTGGCTGGTACGACGACGGCTCCGGTCGGCTGCGGTGGTGGGACGGCCAGCAGTGGACCGAGCACTTCGCGCCCGAGACGCCCGCTGTGCCCGCCCAGGAGTCCCCGGCATCCGAGTCCGAGACGATGCCGGGTGCGCCCGCCGCGGCGGTGCCCGACGCGCAGCCCGAGGCCACGGCCCCCGACGCCACCGCACCTGAGGCCACCGCACCCGACGCCACCACGCCCGACGCGACCGCCGCCGACGCCACCGCACCCGACGCCACCGCACCCGACGCCACCACGCCCGACGCCACCACGCCCGACGCCACCGCCGCACCCGACGCCACCGCGCCAGAGGCCGTGGTCGCACCCGAGCCCGCGAGCGACTGGGCCGCGCCGGCCTCGGGCGCCCACGAGCTTCCCGGTGCCGCGCCGGTGGCCGACTGGTCTGCGCCCGGAGCCACGGCGGCCGGGACGGTCACGCCGCCTCCGACCGGAGTGCAGCCTCCCGCCGGACTGGCCGCCTCTCCGCAGGGCGGCTACCCCGGGCAGTACTCCCCCGCCGCGCAGGCTGCGGGCCAGGGCGGCTACCCCGGACAGGCGGCCTACCCCACCGCGCAGACGTATCCCGCTCAGGGCGGCGGCTACCCCGGCGCTCCGGCTTACGCCGCGGCAGCCCCGGCGCCGGCGAAGATCTCCGTGCTGGGCCTCGTCGGCCTCGGTCTCGCCGCCCTCGGCCTGCTCCTCGCCTTCACGCCGTTCACGGTCGTCTTCTCGTGGCTGTTCCTCGGCGCGGGCTTCATCGTGTCGCTCATCTCCCTGTTCCTGAAGGGCAAGAAGTGGCCGGGCATCACGGGCCTGGGCGTCTCGGTGCTCGGCGCGATCATCGCCGCGATCATGAGCTTCGTGTTCTTCCTCGGTGCCGTCGCCAGCCAGGTCGACCGCTCCGACTCGCTGCCCGACGACGGCTCCGACACGGGGACGAGCGACTCCGGCACGGATTCCGGAACGGACGACGGCACCGGCTCCGGCACGGTCGTCGAGGGCAGCCTCGGCGATCCGATCACCGTGACGCAGATGTCCGGCAGCGCGGAGCTGACGATCACGTCCGCCACCTGGGGCACCACCAACGGCTCGGACTTCGAGGCGACCAACGGCGGCTACCTGGTGATCGACCTCACGTGGGAGACGCTCGAGGGCACGACCTATGTGAACCCGCTGTACTTCTCGGTCGAGACCGCGGAGGGTGCCGAGGGCGACTACGACATCTTCGGCGATGCCACGCTCGAATCGAGTGAACTCCCGGCGGGTGAGACCACGCAGGGCACCGTGTCGTTCGATGTCGCCCAGAGCGGATCGTACGTCGTGATCGTCAGCGACGAGCTGTTCCAGGAGGTCGCCCGCGTGACCGTGGAAGCCACCGCGCGCTGAGCGTCGCCCGAAGAAGACAGAGGCACCGCTCATGACGACACGCGAGGGCTGGTACGACGACGGCTCCGGCAGCCTGCGGTGGTGGGACGGCCAGCAGTGGACCGCGCACGTCCGCAGCATCGACCCGCACCCCTCTGCGCCCGAGATCCCTGCGTCGTCGGGCGTACCGCAGCCTCCCGCCTCCACCGCGGGGACCGAGCCCGCACCCGCGATGCCGACGCCCGCGGTGCCGACGCCCGCGATGCCGACGCCCGCGGTGCCGCTCGCAGCTACCCCGGTCCAGGCGGCCTTCGAGCCGTTCGTGCCGCCGTCCTCGCCGTTCACCCCGTCCTCCCCGTACGCGGCGCCCCCGTACGCGGCAGCCCCGGGGTCCGCAGCCACCGCGGCCCCGGGCAACGGAGCGGCCATACCACTGGGACCCGGCTCCCCGGGCGCACCGGCCGCCGCATCGAGCACGACCGCGCGGCGTCCGTCGATCCCCGGCCTGGTCGGGCTCGCGGTCGCGCTGGTCGGGGTCGTGCTCGCGTGCGTGCCCCTCACGGCGCCGATCGGATGGGTCGTCGTGGCTGCCGGCTTCGTCGTGTCGCTCGTCTCGCTGTTCCTGCGGGGAACGAAGTGGCCGGGCATCGCCGGGCTCGCCGTGGCCGTGCTCGGCTCGACCCTCGCTGGCGCGGTCGCCCTGATCGCGGTCGGGCTCACGTCGGTCGAGGCGTCCGGAGACCCGGTGCCGTCGCCGAGCGCGCCGGCGACGGAGTCCGGTTCGCCCGTCGACCCGTCGACGATCGACGGCGCCGAGATGGTCGCGTTCGAAGACCTCGAGGTGGGCGATTGCCTCCCCTACGTGGACTACACCGGCGAGGACACGATCTTCGAGCTCCCGGTCGTGCCGTGCGATCAGCCGCACACCGACGAGGTGTACTTCATCTACGAGGTCGACGACCAGACCTTCCCCGGCGAGAGCGCACTGCTCGATGAGGCGTGGGACGGCTGCCTGGCGCAGTTCGAGGGATTTGTCGGCGTCCCGTACGAGCAGTCGGAGCTGGACTTCTACAGCTACCAGCCCACGAAGGCGTCGTGGACCCGTGCGGGCGACCGCGCGATCCAGTGCATCGCCTACAGCTACGACGATGTGACCGGCACGCTGCGCGGCGCCGCTCGCTGACCGCCGCACACGACGAAGGCCCCGGAGCGATCCGGGGCCTTCGTGCGTCAGTCGTCGTCGTCGCGGCGCTTGCGCCAGCGGATGCCGGCGGAGATGAAGTCGTCGAGGTCGCCGTCGAACACCGCGGCGGGGTTACCCGACTCCTGCCCCGTGCGGAGGTCCTTCACCAGCTGTTGGCCGTAGAGGAAGTAGGAGCGCATCTGGTCGCCCCAGCTCGCGGTGATGTTGCCCGCCAGCTCCTTCTTCTTCGCCGCTTCCTGCTCCTTCTGCAGCAGCAGCAGGCGGTTCTGCAGCACGCGCATGGCGGCTGCCCGGTTCTGGATCTGCGACTTCTCGTTCTGCATCGACACGACGATGCCGGTCGGGAGGTGCGTGATGCGCACGGCGGAGTCGGTCGTGTTGACCGACTGCCCACCCGGGCCCGAGGAGCGGAACACGTCGACGCGGATGTCGTTCTCCGGGATGTCGACCTCGGTGGCCTCCTCCATCAGCGGGATCACCTCGACGGCGGCGAACGACGTCTGCCGCTTGTCGGCCGAGCCGAAGGGGCTGATGCGCGCGAGGCGGTGCGTGCCGGCCTCGACGGAGATCGTGCCGAACGCGTAGGGGGCATCGATCTCGAAGGTCGCCGACTTGATGCCCGCACCCTCGGCGTACGAGGTGTCCATCACCTTGACGGGGTACTTGTGCCGCTCAGCCCACCGCAGGTACATGCGCATGAGCATCTCCGCGAAGTCGGTGGCGTCGTCGCCACCCGCCCCGGAGCGGATCGTGACGATCGCGCTGCGCTCGTCGTACTCGCCGTCGAGGAGCGTCTGCACCTCGAGCTGGTTGATGAGGTAGGTCAGGGTGCCGAGCTCGTTGCGCGCCTCGATGGCGGAGTCCTCGTCGCCCATCTCGTTGGCCAGGTCGACGAGCACCTCGAGGTCGTCGAGGCGCTGGGCGATGCCGGTGATGCGCGCGAGCTCGGACTGACGGTGGCTCAGCGCACTCGTCACCTTCTGCGCGTTCTCGGTGTCGTCCCAGAGGTCGGGCGCACCGGCCTCCTCGCTGAGTCGCGCGATGTCCTCGCGCAGACGGTTGACATCGACGACCTCGCTGATGTCGCCGAAGGTGTGCCTGAGCGCCTGGATTTCGGCGGAGAGATCTAGTTCGAGCATGACACCTCAGCCTAACGTGCCGCCCGCGCCCGCGGGGACGCCGTCGTCGGGCGCTGCTCCCGCGCGGGAGTAGCGTGAGGAGGGTGAGCAGCGCATCCACGGTCCTTCGTCAGTTCGGACCGATGGTGTACCTGCCCACCGTCCTCTTCGCTCTCGGCGAGGGGGCCGTCATCCCCCTGATCCCGGTGATCGCCGCGTCGATGGGCGCGGACGTGGCGACGGCGGCGCTGGTCGCGTCGGCGCTCGTGGTGGGACAGCTCTGCGGGAACCTCCCGGCCGGCTGGGCCGTGGGCCGCATCGGCGAGCGATACACGATGGTGATCGCCGGAACGGCGGCGCTGCTGTCCGGAGCGGGCATGCTGTTCGCGCCGTCGCTCGGCGTGCTCGCGGCCTCCGTGTTCGTGCTCGGGCTGTGCGCGGCCGCGTTCGGGCTGGCGCGGCACGCGTTCATGACCACGCGCGTACCCCTGCCGTTCCGTGCGCGCTCGCTGTCCCTGTTGGGCGGCAGCTTCCGTCTGGGCATCTTCATCGGCCCGTTCGTCGCCGCGGGGCTTCTGCAGCTGTTCGGCAGCGAGTCCGCGGCGATCTGGTTCTTCGGCGTCTGCCTCGTGGTGATGGTGCTGCTCGTGCTGTTCGGGCCGGACCCGGAGGCCACGATCCCGCCGGTGCGTTCGACCGAGCGTTTCGTGGAGGACAGCGGAGAGGCCGTGAGCGGCTCGATCCCGACGATCGAGCGCGCGGGCATCTTCCAGACCATGTGGCGGCAGCGACGACTGCTGTCGCGGCTCGGTCTCGCCGCCGCGTCTCTGTCCGCCGTCCGCTCCGCCCGGCAGGTGGTCCTGCCGCTGTGGGGCCTGTCGCTGGGGCTCGACGCGTCGACGATCGCGCTGGTCGTCGGGGTCTCGGGCGCGATCGACTTCGCCCTCTTCTACGCGAGCGGGCAGGTGATGGACCGGTTCGGGCGGCTGTGGGCGGCCATGCCGGCGATGCTGCTCATGGGTGTCGGGTTCCTCGCTCTGGCCTTCACCCACGACGGGGATGCCGCGGTGCTGTGGTTCGGGATGTTCGCCGCCGTCCTGGGCGTGGGCAACGGGCTCTCCAGCGGCATCCTGCTCACGCTCGGCGCCGACGTCGCCCCGGAGCGCGAGCCCGCCGCCTTCCTCGGCTCCTGGCGCACCCTGACCGATGCCGGCGGCGCCGTCGCCCCGCTGCTCGTCTCCGCCATCACCGCGGTGTCGACGCTCTCCGTCGCCGCGGGCGCCATCGGCGTGATCGGACTGCTCGGCGCTGCCGGGTTCCTGCGGTGGATCCCCCGCTTCGTCCCCCGCCCGGATCCGCCCGCGGAGGCCTGAGGCCCCGGCTGGTCACCGCAGGGCGGTGCGGCTCGTCGCGGTCGCCTGCAGCGTGAGACCCTCCGGCACGAACGGCGACACGAGCGGTGGATGCCACGCCGTGCGAACGGTCACGCGCGCCGAAGCCCCGTCCGGGGAGGTCGCCGACACCAGCACCTCGTCCCCGCCCGCACCGTCCACGAGCGGCCGGGCCTGCGCCGCCACCGCCTCGTCCGTGAGTTCCGCGCGCGGCGTCTGCCCCTGCACCGTGAGGACGAAGCCGTCGGTTCCGGCGAGCGCGGCCGCATCGGCGAGGGCGTCCAGGCGCTTCTGGGCGATGTACAGGTCGGTCGCGCAGGCGCACACGAAGATCACGGCGAGCGCGAGCAGCACGTAGCCGAGCACGAGCAGCAGCACGCTCCCCTCCTCCGCGTCCGTGCCCCGGGCGGCGTCCCCCGCCCTCACTCGGCACCCCACTGACGCGACACCTTCTGCGCCGACACGGCCTCGATCGGCACCGACACGGCTCTGTCCAGGCCCAGGACCGCGGGCACGAACGGCAGGCGGGCGCTGGTGGCGACCGAGACCATGACGGTCGCACCGGCGGAGGGGCACGGAACACCCTCCGGACGACACCTCACGGTCAACTGCACGTCGTCGTCGTCGATGCCGTACTGCGATGCGATGCTCGACAGCACCGCATCGCCCCGGGAGGCGGCCGTCCTCGCGTCGGGAGCGGTCGCGATCACGCGCGCCGCGTGCCGGGCGGCGGCCTCGACCCCCAGCGTCTGCTCCTGAACGGAGCCGAGCACGATCACCAGATACAGCAGCGGCACGAGCATCAGAACCCCGGCGGCGATGAACTCCAGGGAGCTCGAGCCGCGATCATCCCGCATCGAACGACTCCGCCGGTGCGTGAGCCTCGACCTGCAGCCCGTACGGCACGCCGATCAGGCCGAACACCGGCAGGCTGGTCCTCACCCGCACGTCGACCGACTCCCGGCCGGCGAGGCGCGATGTCCCGACGGCGACGTCCTCCGCGTAGGCGGGGCCGATCGCGCGGGTGATCACGTCCTGCGTGCGCTGCTTCCCCTCGCCGAGCGAGACGTCTGCGAGGGCGGCGTAGTAGGCGCCCTCCACCGCCGCGTCGTGCACCACATTGCGCACGTAGACCGCGAGCGCCAGCTGCAGCACCGCGAGGGTGAGGGCGGTGAGGAGCGTGCCGACCAGGACGAACTCCACCGGGTTCGACCCGCGGTCTTCGATCACGGCCGCACGGAGGGGCACGTCAGAGACCCGACACCCGCTGGATCGCCTGCTCGAACAGCGAGGTCAGCGCGGGCCCCGCGACCGCCCAGATCACCACGACCAACCCCGCCGTCATGAGCGTCACGAGCACCCAGCCGGGGACGTCTCCCCTCTCGTCGTCGGCCAGGGCACGGAGCGGAGAACGCAGGCGTGTGATCATGCCGTCAGTCTGCCCGGGAGCGCCCACCCGCGTCCGCGGTTATCCACAGGCCGTGCGCCCGGCGCGTCAACCGAGGCCGAGCCGCAGGATGAACAGCCCGGGATAGATCGCGAACACCACCGACAGCGGCAGGATCAGGAAGACCAGCGGCAGGAGCATCAGGATCTCCTTGCGCCCGGCCTGCTCGATGAGGGTGCGCTTGGCCTCCTCGCGCGCGTCCCCGGCCTGGGCGTGCAGCACGGCGGCCAGCGGTGCTCCGTGCTCCAGTGCGGCGACGATCTGGTCCACCGCGCGCGAGAGGCCGGGCAGCTCCAGCCGTGCGGCCATATCGCCCAGCCCCTCCGCGAGCGTCGACCCGGTCCCCACCTCCAGCACGACGCGGCGCAGTTCCCCGGTCAGCTCACCCGACCCCACCCCGGCCACGCGCCGCACCGCGTCGAGGAAGCTCTCGCCGGCCGAGAGGCACAGCGCCAGGAACTCGAGGGTCGTCGGCAGTTCGTCGGCGAGCCGCGTGCGCCGAGCCCTGACGCGGGCGGAGAGCTGCATGTCGTAGCCGATCGCGGCCGTCGTGCCGGCGAGCACCGGGATCACGCCGACCGGCACCGACCAGCGACCGGTGAGCACGAGCACGATCACCGCGATCGCACCGGTCGCGATGCCCGCCAGCGTCCAGGCGAGCTGTCTGCCCCGGAACGCGACAGGACTCAGCGCCGACCCCGCCTGCGCCAGGCGCTTGCGCAGCACGTCGCCGTCGCCCACCAGACGCTCGAGGGCATCGCGCACCCGCTCGCCCGGCGAGCTCCGGTGCGCGGGGAGGCGTCCGACGCCCGGAAGCGCCGTCGCCGGCAGCCGCTCATCGTCCACCACGTCGCGCACGTAGGGGGCGATCCGAGACATCAGCGGTGCCGCCCGCCACCGAGGCAGCCGCGCGAGCAGAAGGAGGACCCCGGCCGCGAAACCGCCGCCCAGCAGGACCGCGGCCGCGAGCGCCGTGATCCCGGTCATCCGAACCACCGCCGCGGCTCGGGGAGACGCCCGATGCGGACCATGATGCGGAAGGCCGCGACCGACACCACGGCGCCGACGCAGATCACCACCACCCCCTCGGGGGTGCCGTAGGCCTTGGCTCCCTCGGGTCGCAGCACCAGCAGCGTCAGGATGACCCAGGGCGCGACCGCCCCCAGCACCGCGGCCCCGCGGATCCACGACTGCCGCGCCTCGACCTCTCCGCGCAGCGCCGCATCCGCCCTGACCGACGCCGACAGGGCCCGCAGCACCCCGATCAGCTCGGTGCCCCCGACCTGCCGCGCCATCCGCAGCGTCTCGACGATGCGATCGCCGATCGGGTCGGCCAGCGCATCCTTCAGCCGGTCGAGGCTCGACTCGAACCGGCCACTGCCTTCCAGGTCCCGAGCGAACGTGCGGAAAGCGGGGCGGAGTGCAGGCGGTGCGGACTCGCCGAGCGACGCCACCGCGTCCGGGAGCGACAGCCCGACCCTGATCGACGCGATCAGCAGATCGCACACGTCGGGCCAGAGCTGCCGCCGCAGTCGCCGCAGCCGCCGCCTCCGGCCGCGCAGGAAGGCGACGGGGGCGACCCCTCCCGCGAGGATCGCCAGCGCGGCGAGCACCACGACCCCGGTCATGAGCCAGACGATCGACCCGGCGATGAGGGCCGCCGCAGCGATCGCGGCGATCAGCGCCGAGGCGGGAAGCGCGGGAAAACCGGCCTCCTCCCCGAGCCGTGTGAGGCGCCCCTGAGCAATCGCACGCGGCGCCCGGCGCTCCGCCGGCCAGAGCCAGGGCGAGAGCACCAGGAGCAGGCCCGCCGCCAGCATCGCCCCGAGCAGCACGCTCACGCCTGTGCTCCCCCGACGAGGTCCGCGAACGATGCCACCCGGTCCCGCGCTTCCGCGGTCGCGTCGTACACCGTCCGGCACTGCACGCGACCGTCGCGGACCTCGCCGGACGGGGCGAGGATCTCGCGGACGCGGCGTCGTCCTTCCCGATCCCGCTCGCAGTGCACCACGAGGTCGATCGCGGATGCCAGGGCGGGAGCGATGAAGCCACGGTCGATGTTCCGTCCGGCGAGCAGGGGCAGCAGGCAGAGCTTCTCGATCGCCTCGACCGCGCTGTTGGCGTGCACCGTGCACGCCCCCGGCACGCCGGTGTTGAGCGCCAGGACGAGGTCGAGAGCCTCGGCGTCGCGCACCTCGCCGACCACGAGCCGATCCGGGCGCATGCGCAGCGCCTCCTTCACCAGCCGTCGCAGGGTGATCTCCCCCGTGCCCTCCAGACTGGGCTGCCGGCCTTGCAACGCCACCACGTCGGGCCCGCCGACCGCGAGCTCGAAGGTCTCCTCCACCGTGACGATGCGCTGAGACGACGCGCACGCCGCGAGAAGCGCCCCGAGGATCGTCGTCTTGCCCGCGTGCGTCGCCCCGGACACGATCACGGTCGCCCCCTCGCGCATGGCGGTCGCCAGCTCCGCCGCCGTCGCAGGCGGCAGCGAGCCCTGCGCGACGAGCTCGTCCAGCGTGCGGTGCCCGGTGAGGAATTTGCGGATGTTCACGCTCCACGCGCCGCGCACCACGTCGGCGATCGCGACGTGCAGCCGAGAGCCGTCGGGCAGCGACGCGTCGACGAACGGCTGGCCGATGTCGACCCGGCGTCCCGAGGAGTGCAGCATGCGCTCCACGAGGTCGCGCACGACGGTCTCGTCGAGGCGCAGGCCGGTGCGCTCGGATGCGCCGCCGCGGGCCACGTGCACGCCGCCGTCGCCGTTGACCCAGATCTCCTCGATGTCCGGCGCATCGAGGAGCGGCTGCAGGACCCCGAAGCCGCCGATCGCGGCGAGCACCTCCCTGATGCACGCGCTCTCGTCGTCCACGGGCTCCGCCCCGCGCGCCAGCGCGAGATCGTCGTAGCGCCGCACCTCCGAGCGCGCGATGGATCTCGCACGCTCCGGGTCGTCGGCCGGGTCGACGCCCTCGGCACGCAGGCGACGACGGACGTGTTCGGCGATGGCCGTGGAGGGATGGATCACCCGAGCATCCTGACAAGGATCGCCGCGGCCCCTCCGGAGTTATCCACACCGCCCTATCGACCAGCCCCGGGCGCTGTCAACCGTGTCGCGGCAGGTCGCACCCGCCGCCTACGCTGGGCCGACGAGCCGCGAGGAGACGACGTGCAGCGCGCCACACCAGCCACCCCCGACCCCACCGTCACGGTGGTGATCCCGGTAAAGGACGACGCCGCCGAACTGCACCGCTGCCTCACGGCGCTCGCCGCGCAGACGCGCGCCCCGGACGAGATCCTGGTGGTCGACAACGCCTCCACCGACGCGTCCGGCGCGGTCGCGTCCGCTCATGGCGTGCGGCTCATCCACTGCGCGACGCCCGGCACAGCCGCGGCGAGCGCAGCCGGCTACGACGCCGCGTCGGGAGACGTGCTCCTGCGTCTCGATGCCGACTGCATCCCGGACCGGCAGTGGGTCGAGGTCATGCTCGCGGCCTGCGTGCGCGACCCCGGGGTCGCGGCGTGGACCGGGGGCGCGCTCTTCCTCGACGGACCGCGACCGCTGCGCCGCCCGCTCGCGACCGCGTATCTGCTCGCCTACGCCCTGGTGTGCGGCAGCGCCCTCGGACATGCACCGCTGTTCGGCTCGAACCTCGCGCTCCGGCGCTGGGCGTGGCGCGACGTGCGCGACCGCGTGCACCGCGACGACCCCGAGGTGCACGACGACCTCGACCTCGCGTTCCACCTCGGCGAACGCCACCGCATCCGCTGGGCGCGCGAGGCGGGGATGGGCATCTCGATGCGTCCCTTCCACAGCGGCCGTTCGTTCGCCCGCCGCGTGCACCGCGGCGTCCGCACGGTACTGATCCACTGGCCGGAGGACTTCCCGCCCGTGCGGTGGACGCGGCTGGCCCTGCGCCGCACGCTGCATCGGCTCGGCGTCGCCGCTCCGGCGAGGTGGCGGTCGTGAGCGCGCCGCTCCTCGGCCGTCCGCGCGACACCGAGCTGCTGATCATGAGCGTCAACGTGCGCCGCGACCTCGGTGTGCTGGCGGTGCGGGCGGCCGATCGCTGGAGCGCCCTCCGGAACCACGTCGCCGCGATGCTGCGCGCCGAGCAGCCGACGGTGCTCGCGGTGCAGGAGGCCCTGCCCACGCAGGCGCGTGCGATCCGGGCGGCCCTCGGCCCCGCATACGGCTCGATCGGCCACGGTCGGCGTCCCGGTCCCCGCGGCGAGGGATGCCCGGTGTTCTACGACAGGGAGCGGCTCGAGCTGCTCGACGGATGGCAGCGCGCGCTGTCCGACCGTCCCGAGGTGCCGGGCTCGATCGCGTGGACGAGCGTCCTGCCGCGGGTCGTCGTGGGCGCGCGGTTCCGCGACCGGCGCTGCGGGGTCGAGTTCACGCTCCTCAACACGCACCTGGACGCGTTCTCGCCGTGGGCCCGGAGGCGGCAGGCCGCAGAGGTGCACGCTGCGGCGGTCGCAGCGGGGACTCCGGTCGTCGTCACCGGAGACCTCAACGCGGCCGAGGGCTCGGCGCCGTGGCGGGCACTCACCGCGGACGGGGCGCTGCGCGACACCTGGCGTGTGGCAGACACCAGGGCGACGCCGGCGTGGGGCACGTTCGCGCACTACCGGACACCCCGGGTCGGCCGACGCATCGATGCGATCCTCGCGTCCGCGGAGGTGCACGTGGTCCGGGCGGGGATCGATCCGCGGCAGCACGGCGGCGGCTGGCCGTCGGACCACCTTCCGGTTCAGGCCCTGGTCGACCTCGCTCCGCCGGCACCGGGTCCCCTCGGGGAGGGCGCATGAAAGACGACTTCCTCCGCCCGCCCTGCACCGTCGCCGAGTACGCGGCCGACGCCGTGCGGGCGATCGGCGTGCTGAGCGTGATCGTCGCGGCGATCTGGTCGACCCCCACCGACGCGGGCGTGCTGGCGTTCGCGCTCCCGGCGCTCATGCTGCCCCGTGCGCTCGGCTTGCGCGGGGGAGCCGACCTCGCGGTCGGAGCGATCGTGCTGATCGCGGCCGTGAGCAACGTGTTCGACCTGTACCGCTCGCTGCCGGGCTGGGACCTCGTGGTGCACTTCCTCTGCACGGGTGTGATCGCCGCCACCGGCTACGTGGTGCTCTCGCGCCTCGGCATCGTCCCTCCCCAGGGCTCCCCCGCGTTCCGCCCGCGTCTCCCGCTCGTCGTCTGCCCGCTCATCGGACTCGCGGCCAGCGCGCTGTGGGAGATGGTCGAGTGGGCGGGCCGCACGTTCATCACGACGGAGATCTTCGTCACCTACGAGGACACGATCGGGGACATGGCGATGGGCGGGCTCGGCGCCCTGGTCGCGGGAGCCGTCGTCGCGGTGGTCGGACTCGAGCGCGATCCGCGCCGCTGAGACGGGAAACTGCGGGCCGATCCCCAGAGTGGAGCTCGGCCCGGGTCAGTAGACTGAACCCACCGCGCGGGAGTGGTGGAATTGGCAGACACGCAGGATTTAGGTTCCTGTGCCTCACGGCGTGTGGGTTCAAGTCCCACCTTCCGCACGACGGGTGCTGTGGCATCCCTCATCGCACTACCGCCGACAATTCACGACCGACGGGACTCCTTCCGTGCTCGAAAGCATGCTGCACGCACCGACCGCCCTCATCCCCTGGCTGGATCCGCAGACGATCATCGCCGCGGCAGGGCCCTGGGCACTGCTCGTCGTGTGCTTCATCGTGTTCGCCGAGACCGGGCTCCTGGTCGGCTTCCTGCTCCCCGGTGACACGCTCCTGATCATCGCCGGGCTGCTCACCCACACCAGCAACGTCTTCGGCGTGAACATCTGGGTCGTCACGCTCCTCATCGCGCTGTCGGCGTTCATCGGCGGCGAGGTCGGCTACTACATCGGCCACAAGGGCGGTCCGGCCATCTTCGAACGCAAGGAGTCCGGCCTCTTCAGCAGGAAGAACGTCGAGCGCACCAACGCCTTCTTCGAGCGGTTCGGCGGCATCACCGTGATCCTCGCCCGCTTCGTCCCCATCGTGCGCACCTTCGCCCCGGTCGCGGCCGGCGTGGGCCACATGCCGTGGCGGCGCTACACCCTCTACAACCTCATCGGCGCGATGCTGTGGGGCTTCGGACTCACGATGGTCGGCTACCTGATCGCGTACATCCCCTGGGTGCGCGACCTCGTCGTCGACTACATCGACGTGATCCTCCTGATCGCCGTCGGTGGCACGGCCGCGGTCACGCTGTGGCACTACCTCACGGAGCGTCACAAGGCGAAGAAGGCCGCGGCGGCGGGCGAGGATGTGGTGACCGACCACCGCGAGGCCGAGGAGCTCGCCCTCGGTCCCGAGGTGTTCGACCGCGCGCCCGACCTGGACGGCGACGGCAAGCACTGACCCGGTCCACCGGGTCCGGCACGGTCAGCCGGCGCTCTTCGCGCGCTTCTCCTTCGACCGCGCCACGCTCGCCCGCAGGGCCTCCATGAGGTCGATCACCTCGCCGCCGTCCGCCGCCTTCTCGGTGTCTCCGAAGGTCTCCGCGACATCGAAGGTCTCCCCCGCGTCGATCTTCGCGTCGATCAGGGTCCGGAGCTCCTTCTGGTACTCGTCGACGAACTCCTCGGGGTCGAAGTCGGCGGAGTAGCTGTCGACCAGGGAGGACGACAGCTCGAGCTCCTTCTTCGAGATCCGCACGTCCTCGTCGAGCGAGGGGAACTCCGCCTCGCGCACCTCGTCCGACCAGAGCAGCGTCTGCAGCACCAGCACCTTGCCCCGCACGCGCAGCGCCGCGAGTCGCGTCTTCTGCCGCAGGGTGAAGCGCACGATCGCCGTGCGGTCGGTCTGCTCGAGCGTCTTGCGCAGCAGCACGTACGCCTTGGGCGACTTCGAATCCGGCTCGAGGTAGTAGGGCTTGTCGAGCGTGAGCGGGTCGACCTGGTCGGACGGCACGAACTCGACCACGTCGATCTCCCGGCTCTTCTCCGCCGGGAGGGCCGCGAGGTCGTCCTTGGTGAGCACGACCGTCTGTCCGTCCTCCACGTAGGCGCGGTCGATGTCGGAGTACGCGACGGTCTCGCCGCACACCTCGCACGTGCGCTGATAGCGGATGCGCCCGCCGTCCTTGTCGTGCACCTGATGCAGCGGCACGTCGTGGTCCTCCGTCGCCGAGTACACCTTGACCGGGACGTTCACGAGCCCGAACGTCAGCGCGCCCTTCCAGATGGTCCTCATCCCACCAGTAGACACCAGCCCCACCTGTCACGACCAGCCCTTGACTACGCTGGGCCCATGGTGGGAGAGGCGCAGGTCGTGCAGATCGACGGCCGACGGCTGCGCGTCACGAACCTCGACAAGATCGTGTACCCCGCCACCGGCACCACCAAGGGCGAGATCATCGCCTACTACACCGCGATCGCGCCGCAGCTGCTGCCGCTCCTGCACGGTCGCCCCGTCACCCGGAAGCGCTGGGTAGAGGGGGTGGGGACCGCAGAGGCCCCGGCCGACGCGTTCTTCACGAAGCAGCTCGAACCCGGCGCCCCGGAGTGGATCGCCCGCCAGGCCATCCAGCACTCCGACGGACCGAAGGAGTATCCGCTGGTCGACGACGTGCCGACGCTGGTGTGGCTCGCCCAGGTGGCCGCGATCGAGCTGCACGTGCCGCAGTGGCGGTTCACGGCGGACGGTCTGCCCGGACGCCCCGACCGCCTGGTGCTCGACCTCGATCCCGGTCCGGGCGTCGGACTGCCCGAGTGCGCCGAGGTCGCCCGCCTGGCCCGGGTGCTCCTGCAGGGCATGGGGCTCGATCCGCTCCCGGTGACCAGCGGCAGCAAGGGCATCCACCTCTACGCCGCCCTGCCAGGGGAACAGACAAGCGCCGAGGTCTCCGCGGTCGTGAAGGAGCTCGCCCGCATCATCGAGAACGAGCACCCCGACCTCGCCACCAGCGTGATGTCGAAGGCCGTCCGCGGCGGGCGCGTGTTCCTCGACTGGAGCCAGAACAACGCCAAGAAGACCACGATCTCGCCGTACTCGCTGCGGGGGCGCGAGCGGCCGTGGGTCGCGGCGCCGCGCACGTGGGACGAGCTCGACGATCCGGGGCTCGCGCACCTCGAACTCGACGAGGTGCTGGCACGGGCCGCCTCGGGTATCGATCCGCTCGCATCGCTCCACCCGTCCACCCACACCGCCGCTCCGGTCGCGGCGCCTCCCGCGCGCGAGTCCGCGGTCGCCGCCACATCCCGGCCGGCCGAGTCCCCCGCCCGCAAGCGGCGCCCGCTGGCCACCGCCGCCGCGCCCACCGCGGGCACCACACTGCCCTCGCTCGACCCGATGCTCGCCGAGACCGGCACGCCGGCGCTCGCTCGGGGCCTCAGCTCCCCGTCGTGGGTCGAGGTGAAGTGGGACGGGATCCGGGCGATCGGCACCTGGCGCGACGGCCGTATGCTGCTCCACGCCCGGCGCGGCACCGACATCACCGCGCGATACCCCGAGCTCACGGCCGACGGGGCGCCGTTCCTCCCGGTCGACGAGGCGATCGTCGACGGGGAGATCGTCGCGTTCGACGCCCACGCACGGCCGAGCTTCTCCCTGTTGCAGAACCGGATGCACCTGACCCGCCCGCGCGAGATCGAGCGCGAGGTGGTGCGCACGCCCGTCGTCTACATGCTGTTCGACCTGCTCCGGCTCGACGGGCACGACCTCACGGGCATGCCGCTGCGCGAACGCCGCACGCTGCTGGAAGACCTGGTCGCCGACCTCGAGGCGCCGGTCCAGGTGCCGCCGGTGTTCGACGACGTGGACGCGGCCCTCGGCGCGAGCGACGAGTTCGGTCTTGAGGGCGTCGTGGTCAAGGACCCCGCGTCCCGCTACCGCCCCGGCGTCCGCTCACCGTCCTGGCTCAAGCTGAAGAACACGCGCATGCAGGAGGCCGTGATCGTGGGCATCCGTCCGGGCAAGGGCGAACGCGACGGCACGCTCGGGTCCCTGCTGCTGGCCGTGCCCGACGAGGGAGAACTGCGCTACGTGGGACGGGTCGGCACGGGGTTCAGCGACCGGATGCTCCGCGAGCTGATGGCGCGCCTCGAGCCGCTGCGGGTGTCCGCTCCGCCGCTCGACGGCGTGCCGAGGCCCGACGCCTCGGACGCGCTGTGGGTGCGACCGGAGCTCGTGGGCGAGGTCGAGTTCGGCAACTGGACACCGGACGGCATCCTGCGTCACGCGCGGTGGCGGGGCCTCCGGCCGGACAAGACCCCCGACGAGATCACCGTCGAGGAGTGAGCGCCGCCCGCCGCGTCACGCGTGGTGCGGCTCGCAGTCCGACTGCTCGGCTGGCTCGATCTGGAAGGTGGAGTGCGCCACGTCGAAGTGGTCGGCGAGGCACGACTGCATCTCGGCGAGGAGAGCGGCGGAGCGCCCGTCCGCCAGGAGTGCGGGCTCCACACTCACGTGGGCGGTGAACACCGGGGCTCCGCGCGTGAGCTGCCACACGTGCACGTCGTGCACGCCGATCACCCCTGCATAGCCGAGCAGGTGTGTGCGGATCTCGCTGACGGCCGTGCCCTTCGGGGCCGATTCGGACAGCACCGAGAACACTTCGCGCAACAGCGAGATCGCCCGCGGGATGATCATGGCCGCGATGAACAGCGAGGCGATGGCGTCGGCCGGCATCCAGCCCGTGAGCAGGATCACGGCGGCCGCGACGATGACGGCCAGCGAACCCAGCAGGTCGCCCATCACCTCCAGGTAGGCCCCGCGCACGTTGATGCTGGTCTTCTGGGCTCGGCTGAGCAGCCACATCGACACGGCGTTGGCCACCAGGCCGACGACCGCGACGACGAGCATGAGACCGCCGGCGACCTCCACCGTGTTCGGATTCAGCAGGCGCTCGACCCCCTGGACGGCCACCACGGTGGCCAGCGCGATCAGGATCACCGCGTTGATCAGCGCGCCGAAGACCTCGGCGCGCTGGTAGCCGAACGTCCGACGGTCGTCCGCGGGTCGGGCGGCGACGGTGGCCGCGATGAGCGCGATCACGAGCGCGGAGGCGTCGGTGAACATGTGGGCCGCGTCGGCGAGCAGCGCCAGCGATCCGGTGAGCAGAGCGCCGACCACCTGCACGATCATGACCGTGGCGGTCAGCGTCAACGAGATGGCGAGCAGGCGTCTGCTGCTCGCCGAGCGGAGACCGCCGGGCGCGGGCGCGTGATCGTGCATGCCTCCAGGCTAGACCGGGGATCGCCCCGGAACGGCCGATCCTGGCTAGTCGGGAAGGGTAACGATTCTCACCGTCAGCAGGACTTCTCCGCGGCCGCCCAGGTCAGAGTCCTGCGAGCAGGGGCACCAGGGCGGTGAAGGCGCGGGCGCGGTGCGACTGCGCCTGCTTCTCCTCGGCGGTGAACTCCCCGACCGTGCGCTCGGCTCCCGCGTCCTGGCCGTCCGGGACGAACACGGGGTCGTAGCCGAAGCCGCCGTCGCCGGACGCCGCGTGCGCGAGCCGTCCCGGCCAGATCCCCTCGACCACGTGCTCGGCCCCACCCGGGACCACGAGCGCGATCGTCGACGTGAAGTGTGCGGCTCGGTGCCGGTCGGCGATGTCGCGGAGCTGGTCGAGCAGCAGCTCCCGGTTCGCCACCGCGTCCTTCTTCTGTCCGGCCCAGTACGCGGAGAAGACACCGGGTGATCCGCCGAGCACGTCCACGCAGATGCCCGAGTCGTCGGCGAGCGCCGGAAGCCCGGTGTGCGCGGCGGCCGCCCTGGCCTTGAGCAGCGCGTTCTCCGCGAAGGTCACGCCGTCCTCCACGGGCTCGGGGCCGTCGTAGCCGACCACCTCCAGGTCGGGCCTGGCCTGGGCGACGATCTGCTGGAACTCCTCGACCTTGTGCGGGTTGTGGGTCGCCAGGACGACGCGCACGGTCACTCCCCCGCCAGCGCCGCGAGCTGCCGCGCCTTCAGGTCTTCGCAGCCCGCGAGTCCCAGCTCCAGGAGCGCGTCGAGCTCGCGCTTGTCGAACGGCGCCCCCTCGGCGGTGCCCTGCACCTCGACGAACAGGCCGCGACCGGTCACGACCACGTTCATGTCGGTCTCGGCGCGCACGTCCTCGACGTACGCGAGGTCGAGCAGGGGCTCGCCGTCGACGATCCCGACCGACACCGCCGCGACCGAGTCGAGCAGCGGCGTCGAGTTGCGCCCGATGAACTTCTTCTCGCGGCCCCACTCGATGGCGTCGGCAAGGGCGACGTAGGCGCCCGTGATGGCCGCCGTGCGGGTGCCGCCGTCGGCCTGCAGCACGTCGCAGTCGATCACGATCGTGTTCTCGCCGAGCGCCTTGGTGTCGACCACGGCGCGCAGGGCACGGCCGATGAGCCGCGAGATCTCGTGCGTGCGACCGCCGATGCGACCCTTCACGCTCTCGCGGTCGTTGCGGCTGTTGGTCGCGCGCGGGAGCATCGCGTACTCCGCCGTCACCCAGCCCTTGCCCTTGCCGGTGAGCCAGCGCGGCACGCCGTTCGTGAACGAGGCGGTGCACAGCACCTTGGTGCCCCCGAAGCTGATCAGGGCCGATCCCTCGGCCTGCGCGCTCCAGCCGCGCTCGATGGTGATCTCGCGCAGCTGCGAGGCGGAACGGCCGTCGGCACGGACGATGTCGGTCATGGGCTTCTCTCGGTTCGGGACGGGCGAGCGGATCAGCGCGCGTCGAGCGCGGGGTCGGGGAGGGTGATGACGCCGGTGTGGACGAGCTGCACGTCGCGCACCTCGCGGCCCATCAGCCGGTTGGCGAGCGCGGTGAAATCGTCGGCCGAGTCGCCCGTCGCCTCGTAGACGTAGGTGGCGGTGGCATCCGCAGGGGCCAGCAGATCGCCGCGCACGAGCTGACGGTAGACGTCGCCGGCCGTCTCGTCATCGCTCGACACGAGGGTCACGCCTTCGCCCATCACGTAGCTGATGGCACCCCGGAGGAACGGGTAGTGCGTGCAGCCGAGGACGAGCGTGTCCACGTCGGCCTCTCGCAGCGGCGCGAGGTACTCCTCCGCGACGGCGAGCACCTCCGGGGTTCCGGTGACCCCGGCCTCAACGAACTCGACGAACCGCGGACAGGCGGCCGTGAAGACCTGCAGGCGCTCGTTCACCTCGAGCATGTCCTGGTACGCGCGGGAGCCGATCGTGCCGACCGTGCCGATCACGCCGACCCGGCCGTTGCGCGTGGTCGAGACGGCTCGGCGCACCGCGGGGCCGATGACCTCCACCACCGGGACGTCGTAGCGCTCGCGCGCATCGCGCAGCATCGCCGCCGAGGCCGTGTTGCAGGCGATCACGAGCATCTTCACGCCCTGGTCGACCAGGGTGTCGAGCACCTCGAGAGCGTAGCGGCGCACGTCGGCGATCGGCTTCGGGCCGTAGGGCGAGTGCGCGGTGTCGCCGATGTAGACGAAGGATTCTCTGGGCAGCTGGGCGCGGATGGCCCTGGCCACCGTGAGCCCGCCGACACCGGAGTCGAAGATCCCGATCGGCGCGTCATTCATGACTCCCCAGCCTACCCGCGCGCGGCAGGGCCCGCGTATCGCGGCTCACTATGCTGGGCGGATGACCACGTCGACGGCGCTGCTCACCGACCGTTACGAGCTCACGATGCTCGCCGCCTCGCTCCGGGACGGCACCGCGTTCCGTCCGAGCGTGTTCGAGCTGTTCTCGCGTCGGCTGTCCGGCGGCCGGCGCTTCGGCGTCGTCGCGGGCACCGGGCGCCTGCTGAGCCTGCTCCGCGACTTCCGGTTCGGCGACGACGAGCTGCGCTTCCTGCGCGACGAGCAGGTCGTCGACACCGAGACGCTCTCCCACCTCGAGCGTTACCGCTTCACGGGCTCGGTCCGCGGGTACCGCGAGGGCGAGCTCTACTTCCCCGGCTCCCCCATCCTCACGGTGGAGGGATCCTTCGCGGATGCCGTCGTCCTGGAGACCCTCGCGCTGAGCGTGCTCAACCACGACTCCGCGGTCGCGACGGCCGCGGCGCGCATGAGCATCGCGGCCGGTGAGCGACCGCTGGCCGAGATGGGATCTCGCCGTGCGGCCGAGCGCTCCGCCGTCGCCGCGGCCCGCGCCGCCTACATCGCGGGTTTCACCGCCACGAGCAACCTGGAGGCCGGCCGCACGTGGGGCATCCCCACGATGGGCACGGCGGCGCACTCCTGGACGCTGCTGCATGACTCCGAGGAGGACGCCTTCCGCGCCCAGGTCGCGAGCATGGGCGTCGACACCACCCTGCTGGTCGACACGTACGACATCCGCAGCGGCGTCGAGACGGCGATCCGCGTGGCAGGAACCGAGCTGGGCGGCGTCCGGATCGACTCCGGTGACCTGCCGATCGTGGCCGCCGAGGTCCGCGCACAGCTGGACGAGCTGGGAGCGACGGGCACGCGCATCACCGTCACCAGCGACCTCGACGAGTACGCGATCGCCGCTCTCGCCGCGTCACCCGTCGACGCGTACGGCGTCGGCACCTCGGTCGTGACCGGGTCCGGCTACCCCACTGCGAGCATGGTGTACAAGCTGGTCGCGCGGCAGGATGCCGACGGAGCCTGGATCGGGGTGGCCAAGGCCTCCGCCGACAAGGCGTCGTTCGGGGGGCGGAAGGCAGCGTTCCGGACGCTGTCCGACGGCGTCGCGACGGCGGAGACCGTCGTCGTGTCCGACGGGTTCGAGGAACTCGACACACCCGCTGAGCACGTGGACGGCCGACCGCTCCAGGTCACTCTCGTCGAGGACGGCGACATCGACACCGCGCACGAGGGTGTCGCCGGGACGGCGGCCGCCCGCGCACATCACCTTCGCGTGCGCGAGGAGCTGCCGGTGCGCGCCCTGGCGCTCAGCAAGTCCGACCCGGCGATCCCGACCGTCTACCTCGAGGCCGACTGAGGTCAGCCGACCATCGACTCGTAGATCTCCTTGCACGTCGGGCAGATCGGGAACTTCTCCGGATCGCGGCCCGGCGTCCACTTCTTGCCGCAGAGAGCGCGCACCGGCTTCCCGGTGATCGCGGACTCGAGGATCTTGTCCTTCTTCACGTAGTGCGAGAAGCGCTCGTGGTCGCCCGGTTCGAGGTTCTCCTCCCGGAGGAGCTCTTCCAGTTCGCGATCAAGCGTTGCCACGCCGCCCTGATCGGGGCTGTCCAGCGGAGTACTCATTCCGCGATTCTAGCCGCGTCGTGGGGCCGGTGGGCGGCCGTCACGCGGTCTCGACGAACTCCATGAGCCGCTCTCCGCTGTGCTCGAAGATGCGCCCGCCGAGCACAGCCCCGGCGACGAGCACGATCGCGCCGGTGAACAGCCCCACCCAGAACGCCGCGGGCGCGAACGCCGAACCGGAGACGATCGTGGCGGCGAAGAGCCAGATCGTCGGCACGCTCAGGACGATGGATCCGAGGAACGCCGCGGCGGGGCCGTAGGCACCGTGGGACGTCGGCCGCTGTGGCTGCTGGAAGGGGCTGTCCCCGGGTCGCGACACCGCGTACGGTGCGACCACCGACACCACGCTCGAGATGCCGAGGGCGCACAGCAGAAGACTGACCGCGAGACCCACCAGCGGAAGGAGGAGGGTCCAGCTCCCCACGAGCAGCAACGACAGCGGCACCGCGATCGCGAGCACCGGGACGGCCACGAGGAGCACCGGGACGAGCCGTCCGAGGCGGTCGGGAAGGCCGCGTACCCCGCTCGCCACGTGCGTCCACAGCGCGGTCGAGTCGTAGGCGATGTCGTTGTGGGGCAGCCAGCCGAAGAACAGCGCCATCACCGGAACCGGGATGAGGGCCGCGATCTCGATCGGGACACCGGCGACGATGAGCGGCAGCACCGTCAGCACCCCGGCGACGGGCACGACGATCACGTTCATGATGTAGCGACGGTCCCGCAGCCAGTACACGAGGCTGCGCGACGCGATCGCTCCGAAAGCGTTGGACGGCAGCAGGCCGAACCAGCCGAGGCCCGTGCGCTCCCGTGCCGTGACGGGCCGCTCGGTGGTCGTCAGCAGACGACGGACGAACCACGCCCAGACGAGGGCGAGGGCGATGGCCGTGACCACCGCGACGGCACCGCTCGCCCACGCCGTCCCGGTCTCTCCTGCCGCCGCGGCGAACGCAGAGGCCGGAGCCGCAGCGAACGGAGTGACACCGATCACCGACGTGAGCGTCGCGATCGACGCGGGCACGTCACCGTCCCATCGCAACGAACCGAGGAACACGGCGACGGGGAATGCGATCACTATCAGGGCGAGCGCGAACAGGGCGGTGAGCTCCCTCGATCGACGCTCCGGGAGCAGCATCGCGTTCAGCGCCATGCCGATCCGGGCGATCAGGGCCGTGATGAACAGGCCGAGCAGAGACATGATCACCGCGAGTGGCCACGGCGCGCCCGCCTCGATCGCGACGATGCACACGCTGGCATAGACGGCGAGAAGGGCGAGGCTCGGCACGCTCACCAGCGAGGCGAGCATGAGCACCCAGGGCAGTCGGCGCTCGTCGACGCCGAACACCGCGAACCGACGGGGGTCGAGCTGGTCCACCGCCCCGACCAGCAGCGGCCCCACGAGGAAGCCGAGCAGCACCGCCGCACCGCCGAGCACGGTGACCGCGCTGGCGACCGGCACGGAGGCGTCGGTCAGGCTGAACACCGCGACGCAGACCACGACCGTCACGGCGACGACGGCCCCGAAGGACAGCAGCGTGCGGATCCGGCGTTCACCGCGGAGTGCGCCGAGGAGGAGCGCGAACCTCAGTCGGAGAACGTGTGCAGCCATTCCAGCCCCTCCACCTCGCCGCTGGAGCCCGCGAGCTCGACGAAGCGCGATTCGAGGGTCTGCCCCGCGCGGACCTCGTCGATCGTCCCCTCCGCGAGCACCTCGCCGTTGACGATGATCGCCACACGCGAGCACACCCGCTCGACCAGGTCCATGCCGTGGCTCGACAGGATCACGGTGCCCCCGTGGGCGACGTAGGCGCGGAGGATGTCAAGGATGACGGCGGATGACACGGGGTCGACCGACTCGAAGGGCTCGTCGAGCACCAGCACGCGGGGCGAGTGGATCATCGCACCGGCGAGCATGATCTTCTTCGTCATACCCGCGGAGTAGTCCGACACCACGCGGTTGAGCGCGTCTCCGAGATCGAAGGCGCGAGCCAGATCCGCGGCGCGCTTCTCGATGACGTCAGCCGCCAGCCCGCGAAGCAGTCCGTAGTAGTAGAGGAGTTGTCGGCCGGTCAGGCGGTCGAAGGTGCGAAGGCGGTCGGGAAGCACTCCCATGACGCGCTTGGCGGCGAGAGGGTCGACGGCCTGGTCGATGCCGCAGATCACGACGCTCCCCTCGTCGGCGCGCAGCAGCCCCGCGACGATCGAGAGCGTGGTGGTCTTGCCCGCACCGTTCGGTCCGACGATCCCGTAGAACGAGGCGGCGGGCACCGACAGGTCGATGCCGTCGACGGCGCGGTTGTCGCCGAACTGCTTCACCAGGCCGCGGATGCGGATCGCCTCGGTGCTCGGCTGGTCCTCACGGGAACCCTCGGCACGCAGCGGCGGCTCCTGCGAGGTCTCCGGATCGACGACGACGACGGAGTCGTCCGTCAGCGCGTCGGCTGTGGGGTTCGGCACGGGCTCCACCGCATCGGCGGGCACGGGAACGGCTGTGCTCTCGGCGGTCGGCTCGAGCTCTGCGACGATGGTGTCCGCGCCCGGATCATCGGACGCCGCTTCACCCACAGAGCCGGCGGACATCGGAGCTACCGTGTCGTCCGCCACCGCGGTGGCGGACGCAATCGCGACGCCCTCACCGTCCACGGCGGGCGTCTCCGTGACGGTCTCGAGCGCGGCAGCCCCGTCGGCCGCCGCCTCCTCGCCGGTCCCCTCGTGCGTCGCCTGCTCGGCTGCCGCCATCTCGGCTGCGACTTTCTCGGCTGCGACTTTCTCGGCTGCGACTTTCTCGGCTGCGGCCTTCTCAGCCGCGGCTTTCTCAGCTGCGGCCTTCTCGGCTGCGGCCTTCTCGGCTGCGGCCTTCGCGGCAGCCGTCTTGGCCGCCGCCGTCTTCGCCGACGCGGAGCGCGCCGTGCTCTTCGCCGCTGCCGACTTGGCCGCCGCCGCCTTCGCCGCCGCCGTCCTCGCAGCGGTCGCTGTGGACGTCGCCGCCCGTGGGGACGTCGGCGTGGCCGCCGCGTTCTTCACCGCCGCCGCCCGGGAGGCGCCGGCCTGTCGGGGTCGCGCGGGTGTGCGCGCTGCCGTGTTCCTCGCCGCCGCGAGTCGCGCCGCATCGGCGCTGCGCGCTGCGGGCGCCACGGCTGAAGCATCAACGCTGCCCTTGGGTGTCGGCTCCACCACGACCTCGAGCGACGCGGCGGCATTTTCTGCGGCCGCCTTGGCCGGTGCCGCCGTTGCGCTGACGCTCTTCGCCGATGCGGAGGTCTTCGCCGCCGCCTTCGACGCCGCAGCCTTCGATGCCGTGGCCTTCGATGCCGTGGCCTTCGATGACGAGGCCTTCGATGACGAGCCCTTCGCTCCCGCGGCTTGCGATGCTGACGTCTTCGCTGCCGTGGCCTTCGCTGCCGTCGTCTTCGCTGCCGCAGCCTTCGATGCCGTGGCCTTCGATGACGAGGCCTTCGATCCCGCGCCTTGCGATGCTGACGTCTTCGCTGCCGACGTCTTCGACGCAATCGTCTTCGCTGCCGACGTCTTCGATGCCGCCGTCTTCGCGCCCGTGGGCTGTGGCGTCGCGCCGCTCTCGTCGGCGCTCTTCTTCACCGCCGCCCCGCCCGTCGCCTTCTTCACGGTGGTGGTGCTGCGGCGAGGCGCACGTGGCTTCTTGGCCGCGGTCGCGGCGGTCGCCTTCTTCGCGCTCTCCGCCGCTGACGCACTCGCGTCGGGCGTTCCCGAAGGGGTCTCGTTCGTGTCCACCTCGGCGGTGCGGTCGTCAGGGGAGGAAGTCACCGTCCTACGGTATCAATGGGCGGCTTCCAGCCAAGGCCCCACGCGACAATCCGACATGCAGACCGCAACGCGAGGAGGAATGCAAGGGGGTTGCCGAGGCTGTGCGTTGCGTGTGTACTCGGTCACGAAATGGCAACAGGGACCTCTGGGCCCCGGGCTTCCCAGGCGGAATCGCTAGCATGATTCCCGGCACGACGAAGTGTCTGGTCGGTGAACCGGCCGTGAACACAACTTCCTTTAGGAGCACTCGTGACTCTTCAGACCGTCATCCTCGCAGCCGGCATGGGCTCTCGACTCGGCCGCGCGCTGCCCAAGCCGCTGACCGAGCTCAACGACGGCCGCACGATCATGCGCCAGCAGCACGACAACATCCGCGCCGCCTTCGGCTCTGACGCGCGCATCACCACCGTGGTGGGCTATCGCGCCGAGACGATCATCGAGGCGTTCCCGAACGTGAACTACGTCCACAACGACCGCTACGACGAGACCAACACGTCGAAGAGCCTCCTTCGCGCGCTCGGCGCCACCGGCCGCGGCGGGGTGCTCTGGATGAACGGCGACGTCGTGTTCGACCCGATGATCCTCGGCCGCGCGGTGGAGTACATCGAGCGCGACCAGTCGTTCGTGACCGTCAACACCGCCAAGGTGAGCGACGAAGAGGTCAAGTACACGGTCACGGCCGAGGGCTACATCAAGGAGCTGTCCAAGACCGTCAAGGGCGGACTCGGCGAGGCAGTCGGCATCAACTACATCTCGTCCCGCGAGAAGAAGGCGTTCATGCGTCAGCTGCAGCGCGTCGAGGACCAGGACTACTTCGAGCGCGGCCTCGAGCTCGCGATCGCCGAAGACGGCCTGCTGCTCGAGCCGATGGACGTCTCGGACCTCTACGCGGTCGAGGTCGACTTCGCAGAAGACCTGGAGCGCGCGAACCTCTTCGTCTGATTCCACGACACCGAGAGCCCCTGTCCCCCGCGGACCGGGGCTCTCGGTGTTTTCGCGGTGGAATTCCGTAGGATCGGCGCCATGGCCCCCAAGGTGCACAAGATCCACTCCCTGCCGGATGACGCCCCGTGGGACAAAGGCATCCCGCCGACCGGCTCACCCGAACACCCGATGATGGTGCGCGGCCTCGACCGCGTTCTCTCTATCCAGCGACCGCTCGTCCTGGCGCACATCCGGAGCATCCGCCTTCGCCACCCGCACGCCACGCCCGCGGAGATCATCCGCATCCTGGAGCGGCGGTACCTCGCGGCGGTCACGGCCGGCGGCGCCGCCGTCGGTGCGACCGCGGTGGTCCCCGGGATCGGCACCGGCGTCACACTCGCGCTGTCCGGCGTGGAGACGGTCGGTTTCGTGGAGTCGACGGCGCTCTTCGCGCAGTCGGTGGCCGAGGTCCATGGGATCGCTGTCGGGAACCCCGACCGCGCGCGGGCGCTGGTGATGACGTTGATGCTCGGCAAGGAGGGCGTCGACCTGGTCGGTCAGCTGGCGGGACAGATCGCGGGGCGCGGGGTCAGCCGCTCGGCGTACTGGGGCGAACTCGTGACCAAGTCGCTGCCTCGTGCTGCCGTCGGCCCGCTGGTCGATCAGTTGAAGAGCATGTTCGTGAAGCAGTTCGCGGCGAAGGGCGGCGCGTCCTTCGTCGGCAAAGCCATGCCGTTCGGTATCGGCGCGGCGATCGGCGGGGCAGGCAACCACCTCCTGGGCCGCCGCGTGCTGACGACCTCACACCGGGCGTTCGGGGCAGCCCCCGTCGATCTTCCCTCGGAGCTGGAGCCGGTGCCGGGTGCGGAGAAGCTGGAGCTGCGCATGCTCCGCGGTGCCCGCTACGCCGGCAACGCGGTCGCGGGCGCAGCCGGAACGGTCGCTCGTGGAGCGGGCTGGGTGGGCCACCGCGTGGGCGAGGTCGCGGGGCGACGTCGCGGGGACGCGGTCGCGGCGCTCGACGAGGGCGAGGGCGAGGTCGCGGGCGACCACAGCCTGCCCGAGCGTCCGGGTGCGGACACCGCCGAGCGGTGACGGCAGGGCGCGCACCTCACCAAAGGATCGCCCGACCCGTTGTGCCGAGCATCCAACGGACGCGACGACGGCGACGCTAGGGTGGAATCCGTGACGGACAAGCCCGACCTCTTTACCACCGCCGGCAAGATCGCGGATCTCCGCGCCCGCTACACCGAGGCCGTCGTCGACGCCGAGGCGAAGGCGAAGGAGAAGCAGCACGCGAAGGGCAAGATGACCGCCCGCGAGCGCATCGAACTCCTCGTCGACCCCGGGAGCTTCGTCGAGTTCGACGAGTACGTGCGCCACCGCACGACCGCCTTCGGCATGGACCGCTCGCGCCCCTACGGCGACTCCGTGGTCACGGGCGTCGGCACCATCCACGGGCGCACCGTCGCGGTCTACTCCCAGGACTTCTCGACGTTCGGCGGCTCGCTGGGCGAGGTCGCGGGCGAGAAGATCGTCAAGATCATGGAGTTCGCCCTCGCCGGAGGCATGCCGTGCATCGGCATCCTCGACTCGGGTGGCGCGCGCATCCAGGAGGGCGTGGTCGCGCTCGGGAAGTACGGCGAGATCTTCCGCCTGAACACCCGCGCGTCCGGCGTGATCCCCCAGATCTCCATCATCATGGGCCCGGCCGCGGGCGGCGCCGTGTACTCCCCCGCGCTCACCGACTTCGTCATCATGGTCGACAAGACCAGCCAGATGTTCGTGACTGGTCCCGACGTGATCAAGACCGTGACCGGCGAGGACGTCGGCATGGAGGAACTGGGCGGCGCCTACACGCACAACACGCGTTCGGGCGTGGCGCACTACCTCGCGGAGGACGAGGACGATGCGATCGACTACGCGCGCACGCTCCTCGGCTTCCTGCCCGACAACAACATGGCGGAGCTCCCCTCGTACGAGAGCGCGTTCGAGTTCGAGACCACCGACGCCGACCGCACGCTCAACACGATCGTCCCCGACTCCCCCAACCAGCCGTACGACATCCACACCGTCATCGAGCACGTCGTCGACGACGGCGACTTCCTCGAGGTGCAGCCGCTCTTCGCGCCGAACATCGTGATCGGCTTCGGCCGCATCGAGGGACGTTCCGTCGGCATCATCGCCAACCAGCCCTCGCAGATGGCGGGGACCCTCAACATCGAGGCGGGCGAGAAGGCCAGTCGCTTCGTGCGGTTCTGCGACGCGTTCTCCATCCCGATCGTGACGCTCGTGGACGTGCCCGGCTACCTTCCCGGCACCGACCAGGAGTGGACCGGCGTGATCCGCCGCGGCGCCAAGCTGCTGTACGCGTACGCGGAGGCGACGGTCCCGCTCGTCACGGTCATCCTGCGCAAGGCGTACGGCGGCGCCTACATCGTCATGGGATCTAAGCAGCTCGGTGCCGACGTGAACCTGGCCTGGCCGACCGCCGAGATCGCCGTCATGGGCGGCCAGGGCGCCGTCAACATCCTGTACCGCGGGGAGATCAAGAAGGCCGAGGAGGCCGGGGAGGACGTCGCGGCGGTCCGGACGCGACTCGCGAACGAGTACACGTACAACGTCGCATCCCCCTTCCTCGCCGCAGAGCGGGGGGAGCTCGACGGCATCATCGAGCCGGCCAACACCCGGGTATCCGTGGCGAAGGCCCTGCGCGCTCTGCGCGGCAAGAGGGCCGAGCTGCCGCCCAAGAAGCACGGGAACATCCCGCTGTGACGGCGCAGGACGCTGCGGCGGAGGGCACGGCAGCGGCCCCTCCGATGCTCGAGATCACCCGGGGCACGGCGACGGAGGAGGAGCTCGCCGCCCTCATCGCCGTGATCGGAGACGCCTACGCCACCGAACAGGCGGAGGCGACGGTCGACGAGCCGCGCGTCTCCGCGTGGGAACGCACGCAGCGCCCGCTCCGGCGTCCCCTGCGCCGCGACATCCCCTGGGGCCGCTTCTCCGGCCGAGGCTGACGGGCTCGGCCGGAGGCACGTTCACCGGCCCAGCAGCAGGTCGGACGTGCGCGGCGTGAGCATGGAATCGAGAACGACGCACGCCGCGCCGACCGCACCGACGTCGTCGCCCACCACCGTGCTCTGCACCGGGAGCGCTCGGACGGCTCGCGTCGCGCTGGACCGCGCGAGCCGCGCGGCGACCTCCGGCAGCGACAGGTCGGCGAGGCGTCTCCAGAACGGACCGCCGAACACCACCCGGTCCACGTCGAGCAGGTCCGTGAGCACGAGCGTCAGCGTCGCCAGGTGTTCGGCGGCACGCTGCACGACAGCCCCCGCCGACGCCTCCCCGGCCGCGGCCCTGACACACAGTTCGGTGAGGCTCGCGTCGAGTGCGGCCCTGTCCCCGGGGCGCCGACCTCCGGCGAGAACCCCGAGCTGCTCCGCCCGTTCCACGATCGCCTCGGGGGTGCACACCACGTCGACGCAGCCCCGCGAGCCGCACGCACACCTCGGCCCCTCCGGATCGACCACGATGTGCCCGATCTCCCCGAGGTTGCGGGTGCTGCCACGCACCGCCTCGCCGTCTCGCACCACGGCGGCGCCGAGGCCGGTACCGAGATAGAGGAACACGAACGAGTCGTCGGACGGCCCGCGCCGCGTCCACAGCTCGCCGACAGCCGCTGCCGTGGTGTCCTTCTCCAGCACGACCGGCAAGGCGATCGCGGCCGCCAGATCGTCCTGCAGTGCCACCCGGTGCCAGCCGGGCAGCTTGGGAGGATCGATGACCGTGCCCCGGGTAGCGTCGAGCGGTCCCGGAGCAGCCACGCCCACCCCCGCGATCCGCTCGCGCGGCACTCCCGACCCCTCGACGAGCTCCTCGATCTGCGCCGCGAGATCGGCCAGGATCAACGACGGGGCCTCAGCGGGGGTCGCGATGCTCGACCGCCGCACGACCTCCCCGGCGAGGTCGAGCAGCACGAAGGTCGTCACCGCCGGATCGAGGTGCACGCCGACCGCGAACCTGCTCTCCTCCACCAGCCGCAGCATGACCCGCGGCTTGCCCGGTCCGCTGATGGTCCGACCGGCTTCCCGGATGAGCCCCTCGTCGAGCAGCCGGCGCGTGATGTTCGTCACGGTCTGGGCCGAGAGCCCGGTGACCTGCGCCAGCTCGATACGGCTCAGCCCATCGACCGCATGCCGGACCGCCTCGAGGATGACCGACTGGTTGAAGTCGCCCATCCGCGGAAGGTTGGTTCCCCGCCGTGTACCCATCGTTCGATGATCCTCCTCACGCGTCGCTGCGCGTGTCCCCCAAAATACCTACAGACAAGGTGTTGACGACCCCGCAGACTGAAGGGGACGCTTCGCGTTCGGCTGGTCTCTCTGTCCCAGGGTAGACAGACGCTGATCGGCCACCAGCGGACGGTTTTCGGGTAACTGTCCGCACGGCGAGGGGCAGGCGATATCGCCGCCCCTCGCCCACTCTCCTCACGACCGCCGTGCGGGCTCGCTGCCCGCCTCGCGCACGATCTCGTGCCACAGGTCGACCGAGTCGTCGTCCGCTGCACGCCGTCCGGCACGACCCACCACGGTGACCGCCACCAGGGGGTCTTTGGCGGAGCGGATGATGATGCGGCCGGTCCCCGCCGAGCGCAGCACCTGCGCCAGCTCGTCCCGGATCTCGATCCGTCGGTCCTCTCCGATGCCGTCCAGCCCGCCCTCGTCGAACACCGTCACCGATGCACCGCGTCGCCGGGCGGCCTCGATCGCATCGCGGACGTCGTCGTTCAGCAGGTCCGCCCCGCGCAGCTCGTCGCGCAGCCGCCCCTCCGCCAGTCGCGCCTCCAGCCGCTCGTCCTCGTCCAGCGCACCGCGCGTGGCGACGACCCGACTCAGCACGGGCCCGGCGACGGCGAGGGCGAACTGCGTGCGCAGTCGCCGCTCCCGCTGCCGCACGCGCTGCGTGGCGTGCCAGGCCGACACCGCCTGCTGGATCTCGGAGAGCCGCTCCGTGTCCCTGACCGCCCTGTCCCAGAACATCACCAGGAGCTGCGCGACCACCACCCACATGATCGAGCCGACCACGCCCAGGTTCAGAGCGACGCCGACGCTGAGCGCCGCAGACGCCGTGGCGACCAGGATCGCCAGGGCCGACCACCCGATGACGGGTCGCCGCCGGACGACGCACACGACGGCCAGCAACCCGAGGCCGCCGATGTACCACGTGGCGAACGGTGCCGTACGGTCGGCGGGGTCGAGGGACACGGTGACCAGGATCGGGATCACCGCGGTCGCCGCCAGCGCGAGCAGCGACGTCCACAGCGGCATCCGCACGGTCGCGGGATGGCCGAGGATCGCGACGGTGACCACCGCGAGGAACAGTCCGATACCGAGCACCATGAGCAGCGGTGCCGTCGGCTGCTCGATCCACCAGACACCGCGCGCGACGAAGTACAGCGCGAAGCCCACGGCCAGCGACGTCGCGACACTGCGCACCGTCCGGTTCACGAGCGCTCCCATCCGAGCGTGACCGTCGTGCCGTCCTCATCCGACACGATCTGCGCGGTGCCGGCGACACCGGCCATGCGCGCGAGGATCGATGCGCGGATGCCCAGCCGGTCGGGGCCGATCGCGTCGACGTCGAAGCCGGGGCCGTGGTCGGAGATCGTGACCGCGATCCCCTCGTCGCCGTGGCCTTCCGCGACGATGTGCAGTCCACGTCCGTGCGCGTGCGTCACCGCGTTGCCGATCGCCTGCCGCGCCGCGAGCACCAGTGCTCTGGCGGCACGTCCGGGGATGAGGCCGATGCCTCCGCGCTCCTCGACGATGGCGTCCGCGCCGAGCTCCGACAGCGCCCGGCGCAGCTCGACGACGATCTGTGCGGTGCCGACCGGTTCGTCGCTGCCCTCCTCCGCCACCGCGGCCTCCGTGTTGGCCAGCCGCGTCAGCGCCTCCCTGGCCATCGCGACCGCGAGCTCCTGTGCCCTCTCCCCGTCCGCACGCTCCGCGGCGATCAGCGCGGCGAGCACGCTGTCGTGCATGAGCGCCGACATCGCCACCCGCTCCTCCTCCGCGGCGGCCGCGGCGGCCGCAGTGGCGTAGGACGCCACCGCCGTGCCCCTCGCCTCGTCGACGCCCCCCGCCACCGACCGGAACATCCAGCCGAGCGACACGATGACCACGCCCAGGATCAGCGTGAACGACACGTCGAACGCGGTCGTGACCCAGAACTCGCGCGAGAACCCGCCCTGCACCAGCCGGACGTAGCCGTACACGAACGGCACGCCCACCGCCCACGCGAACTGCAGCCGCAGCGGGAAGGCCAGCATCGCGGCGACCACCCCGACGTTCACCAGGAAGAAGATCCAGGGCTGCGCGCCGGCGACCTTGTCGGCGGGATCGACGACGACGGGCCACGCGGCGAGCGCGACCACGTAGACCACCGCGAAGATCCCCGCGGCGACGCGTACCCCGCGGCCGACCAGGCACGCCACGAGCATGACGATGAGCGGGACGAAGACGACCACGAGCAGGAGCATGTGCGGCACATCGGCCCTGGACAGGGTCGCGATCGCGGCGATGAGCGCCTGCACGCCGAGCACCGCCGAGCCCAGCGCCACCACGATCGCGAGGATCCGCTCCATCCGCTTCGACGTGAAGCGCTCGAAACCGCTCTCCACGCTGCCGGGAGACGGGATCTTGCTCCAGGCGTCGCGGACGCTGAGCGGCTCAGTGGGCACTCGGCGCCCCGTCGGCGGCCACGATGCCGTCCTCCATCGCCCGTCGCAACAGGTCGACCTTGGTGGGGGCGGGCCGCCCGACCTCGACGTACTTGACCCGGATGCGGGTGATGTTCTCCTTCGCGGTGGAGTAGGCGACGCCGAGCCGCTCGGCGACCGCCTTCAGCGGCAGCCCCGTGGCATACAGCCGCAGGACCTCGCGCTCTCGTGTGGAGAGCTGGGCATCCGCGAAGGCCCGGTCGCCATCCACCGCGCTCGCCCACTCGACATTGTTCAACGCCTCGCCCTGGGCGACCGTGCGGATCGCGTCGAGCACGTCGTCGAGGGCCGAGGACTTGCTGACCACGCCGGCGGCACCCGCCGCGAGCGCCTCCCGCACCGCGGCCGGCCGGTCGGCGACGCTGTGGATGACCACGCTCGCCCCGTCTGCCACGAGCGAGGTGACGTTCTCGGTGACGGTCGTCCCGTCACCGAGGGTGAGGTCGAGCACCACCACGTCGGCGGGCGGCACGACCGCGCTGGACCGCCACGTCAGATACGACCCCACCGTGCTGCCGGAGAACACCACGGTCTGCCCGTCGCGGGCGAACGCGGCCTCGAGACCGAGGCGGACGGACTCGTGGTCGTCGATGAGGGCGACGGTGCTCATGCCCACAGCCTACTGAGTCCCGCTCGCGGGTCGCCGCGCCGTCAGCGGGTGAGGAGCGCGACGACCTCGAAGTGATGCGAGTGCGGGAACAGGTCGAAGCCGCGCAGCGTCCCCACCCGCCACCCGAGCTCGCGGAACGTGCCGAGGTCGCGGGCGAGCGCCACCGGGTCGCACGCCACGTACACGACCGCCTCCGGGGCGAGCGCGTGCACACCCTCGACGACCGCGCGACCCGCACCGGCGCGCGGCGGGTCGAGCACCACGGCGCCCGTACGACCGCGGCTCGACGCGCCGGAGAGGAAACGGTCGACCCTGGCGGTCACCGCCGACACCTCGACCGGAGCGAGATTGACCTTGGCGTGCTCGGTCGCCCGCCTGCTCGACTCGACGGTGACGATGTCGGTGCCGCCCAGATCCGCCAGCGTGCGGGCGAACAGTCCTACCCCGCCGTACAGGTCGTAGTGCGTCGCACCCGGGTCCACGCGCCCGTCGAGCAGCCCGTAGACGGCGGCGTCGAGCACCGAGGCCGCGCGCGGATGCACCTGCCAGAAGCCGCCGGCGTCGACCTGGAACACACGGTCGCCCACGCGCTCGTGCACGACCTCGGGCGCGGGTCGGCGGCCTCGGCGCGGAGCCCGCCGCTCGGACTCGGGGTGACGCAGCACCCGGACCTCGCCGTCGGCCGGCTCGACGAGCTCGATGCGGCCCGGCTCACCGCCGTCGAGCGCGAGAGCGGCGGCCTCGACCGCCGGCCGCGCAAGCGGGTACGAGCCGACCGGCACCACGCGGTGGCTGCGCGCCGCGAACGGGCCGACGACACCGCGGTCGTCCACGTGCAGGGTCACCCTGGTGCGCCAGCGCGCGCCGTCTCCGGACTCCACGGCCTCGATCTCCGGCGCCTCCAGCCCGGCGCCGGCGAAGCGGTCGAACGCCTCGCTCAGCACCTGGCGCTTCAGGACACGCTGCTGCCCGAGCTCGATGTGGCCCAGGTCGGCGCCGCCCGGACGGTCGGCGGGGTCGCGCGACACGTCGGCCTCCGGCCACAGGTGCGGGCGCCGGTGCGGGGAGGCCTCGACCACCTCGACCGTATCGGCGCGCCAGAAGCTGCGCGTGTCCGCGTCCGCAGCACCCGCGGGGGTGAGCAGCCGCGCCCGCACGCGCTCTCCGGGGAGCGCGTCGGAGACGAACACCACACGACCCTCGTGACGGGCGACGAAGGTCCCTCCGTGAGCGATGCCGGTGATGTCGAGTTCGAGCACGTCGGCTGCGGAGGAAGTCATCCTTCGAGGATACGGTGGTGCACATGCGCGTCTGCCTCGCCTCCACGTCTCCCGCCCGGCTCATGCTGCTGCGCCAGGCCGGCATCGAGCCACTCACCCTCGCGCCGGATGTCGACGAGGACGCCCTCGCCGCCGCGGCCGAGGAGCGCGTGGGCCCGCTCGCACCGGCCGACCTGGTGCTGCTGCTCGCCAGGGCCAAGGCGGCGGCCGTCGCCGAGCGGCTGAGCGCCGACGGCGACTTCGACGGCCTGGTGATCGGCGGCGACTCGATGTTCGAGCTCGCCGGACGCGTGTACGGGAAGCCGTATACCCCCGAGGAGGCGACGCGCCGCTGGCAGAAGATGCGCGGCGCCACCGGGGTGCTGCACTCCGGGCACTCCGTCTTCCGGGTCTCCCCCGGCGCGACCCCGGTGGAGGCGACCGCCGTCGCCGAGGCCGCCGTGACCTTCGCCGACGACCTGGACGACGCGGAGATCGCCGCCTATGTCGCGTCGGGTGAGCCCCTGCTCGTGGCCGGTGCCTTCACGGTCGACAGCCTGGGCGGTGCCTTCATCACCCGTGTGGAGGGCGACCCGTCCACCGTGGTCGGCATGTCCCTGTCGACCGTGCGCCGCCTGGCGGGTGAGCTCGGGGTCCGCTGGACCGACCTGTGGTCGTAGACTCCCCTCCACGTTTTCGATCGTTTCTTGTCGAGAGTCGTCAAAGGGATCGGGGGGCTACTCGCTAGGCTGGCAAGCATGCCTGCAATCGCCAAGGTGCTCATCGCCAACCGCGGCGAGATCGCCGTCCGCATCATCCGTGCCGCACGCGACTCCGGGATCGCCTCGGTCGCCGTCTACGCCGACCAGGACCGTGACGCGCTGCACGTGCGTCTCGCCGACGAGGCCTACGCGCTGAGCGGCTCGACCAGCGCCGAGACCTACCTCCAGATCGACAAGATCCTCTCCGTCGCCCGCCGCGCCGGTGCCGACGCCGTGCACCCCGGCTACGGCTTCCTCGCCGAGAACGCCGAGTTCGCACGCGCCGTGATCGACGCGGGCATCACCTGGATCGGCCCGTCGCCCGAGGCCATCGAGGCCCTCGGCGACAAGGTCACCGCGCGTCACGTCGCCGAGAAGGTCGGCGCCCCGCTCGCCCCCGGCACCCCCGGCCCCGTCGCCGGCGCCGACGAGGTCGTGGCGTTCGCGAAGGAGTACGGCCTGCCCATCGCCATCAAGGCCGCGTACGGCGGTGGCGGACGCGGGCTCAAGGTCGCCCGTGAGCTCGACGAGGTCGCCGAACTGTTCGAGTCGGCCACGCGCGAGGCGGTCGCGGCCTTCGGTCGCGGCGAGTGCTTCGTCGAGAAGTACCTCGACAAGCCGCGCCACGTCGAGACCCAGTGCCTGGCCGACGCCGCGGGCAACGTCGTCGTCATCTCCACGCGCGACTGCTCGCTGCAGCGCCGTCACCAGAAGCTCGTCGAGGAGGCTCCGGCCCCGTTCCTCACCCCGGAGCAGAACGAGCAGCTCTACACCGCGTCGAAGGCCATCCTCAAGGAGGTCGGCTACGTGGGCGCGGGAACGTGCGAGTTCCTGATCGGCGCCGACGGCACGGTCTCGTTCCTCGAGGTCAACACGCGCCTCCAGGTCGAGCACCCCGTGTCGGAGGAGGTCACGGGCATCGACCTCGTGCGCGAGCAGTTCCGCATCGCCGCGGGCGGCACCATCGACTACGACGACCCCCAGCCGCAGGGCCACTCGATCGAGTTCCGCATCAACGGCGAGGACCCGGGTCGCGGCTTCCTCCCCCAGCCGGGCCCGATCCACGTGTTCAAGACGTTCGGCGGCCCCGGGATCCGCCTCGACTCCGGCGTGACCGCTGGTGACTCCGTCTCTGGCGCCTTCGACTCCCTGCTCGCGAAGATCATCGTCACCGGCAAGGACCGTGCCGAGGCGCTCGAGCGCTCGCGCCGCGCCCTGGACGAGTTCGAGGTCGCGGGTCTCCCCACCGTCATCCCGTTCCACCGCAAGGTGGTGCGCGACGCCGCCTTCACGGCGGAGGACGGCGACTTCGGCGTCTACACGCGCTGGATCGAGACCGAGTTCGACAACGACATCCCCGCGTGGGACGGCGAACTGGAGTCCCCCGCCGCCGCAGGTGCACGGCACACGGTGGTCGTCGAGGTCGGGGGCAAGCGCCTCGAGGTGAGCCTCCCCGACCGCGTCGCGGTCTCCGCCGGCTCGTCCGGACGGCCCGCTGTCGTGCCGCCGTCGCGCCGCAGCCACACCACCACCGCGAACGCCGGCGCCTCCGGCGACGCCGTCAAGTCGCCCATGCAGGCCACGGTCGTGAAGGTCGCGGTCGAGGACGGCCAGCAGGTCGTCAAGGGCGACCTGGTCGTCGTGCTCGAGGCCATGAAGATGGAGCAGCCGCTGCAGGCGCACAAGGACGGCGTGGTGGGCAACATCAACGCCGACGCCGGGGCCACGGTGTCCGCCGGGCACCAGCTCCTCACCATCAGCTGACACCCGGAACACACAGGAAAGGGCACCCCGCCGCAGCGGGGTGCCCTTTCCTGTGTGCCCGGAGGAGCGGGACTCAGGAGATGTTCACCAGGTGCATGGCCCGGCTCGCATCGGTGATGCTGCTGGACAGCGACGGGTACGCCGCGAACACGCGCGAGACCTGGTCGACCGTGAGGCGCCGTTCGACGGCGATCGCGATCGGGTAGATCAGCTCGGACGCCTTCGGCGCGACGATCACGCCGCCGATCACCGTGCCGGAGCCCTTGCGGGCGATGAGCTTGACGAACCCGTCCTTGATGCCCATCATCTTCGCGCGCGGGTTGGCGGCGAGGGGCAGCTTGTAGACCATTCCGTCGGCCAGGCCGTCCTCCACGTCCTTCACCCCGTAGCCGACCGTGGCGATCTCCGGGGCGGTGAAGATGTTCGACGTGATCTTGATGAGCTCGAGCGGGATCACGATGTCGCCGAGGGCATGGAACACCGCCGTGCGGCCCTGCATCGAGGCCACCGAGGCCAGGGGGAAGAAGTTCGTGCAGTCGCCCACCGCGTACACGTTCGGCACCGACGTGCGGGCCACCCGGTTCACGCGCACGTGGCCGGAGTCGTCGAGCTCGACGCCCGCTTCCTCCAGACCGATGCCCGCGGTGTTCGGGATCGAGCCGACCGCCATGAGGCAATGGCTGCCCTCGACCGTGCGGCCGTCGGACAGCGTCACCGTCACGCCGTCGCCCGTGACCTCCACCTTCTCGGCGCGGGACTTCGACAGCACCTGCATGCCGCCGCGCTTGAACACCTTCTCGAGCACCCGGGCGGCGTCCTGGTCCTCGCCGGGGAGCACCTGCTCGCGGCTGGAGACGAGGGTGACCTTCGCGCCGAGGTTCATGTAGGCGGAGGCGAACTCGGCACCGGTGACCCCGGAGCCGACCACGATGAGGTGCTCGGGAAGCGCCTTCATGTCGTACAGCTGCGTCCACGTGAGGATGCGCCTGCCGTCGGGCTTGGCGGAGTCGAGCTCGCGCGGCGACGCGCCGACAGCGACCACGATGGTGTCCGCCTCGACGCGGTCGAAGTCGGTGCCGCGCTCCCCCGTCGAGACGACGATCGCGTTCGGACCCTCCAGTCGACCGTGGCCGGAGAGGATGCGCACGCCCGCGTCGAGAAGGGTCGTGCGCATGTCCTCGGACTGCTGCCCGGCCAGCGCGACCAGCCGCTTGTTGACCGCGGCGAGGTTGATCGCGATCTCGGGCTTGAGCGGCTTGCCGTTCTCGCCCTTCGCGTAGAAGTTCACGCCGAGGTCGCTCGCCTCGGAGATCGCCACCGCGGCGTCGGCGGTGGCGATGAGGCTCTTCGACGGCACCACATCGGTGAGCACGGCCGAGCCGCCCACCCCCACGCGCTCGACCAGGGTGACCTCGGCGCCGAGCTGGGCGGCCGCGAGGGCCGCCTCGTAACCGCCGGGTCCGCCGCCGAGCACGGCGACGCGCTGAGTGCGCTCGAAAGTGGTGGAAGACATGCTTTCCATTCTTCCCCAATCCTGGCCCCCGAGCCTGCACCTTCCTAGAGTGGATCCATGCCTGAAACGCACAGCAACCCCCTCGACGACCCCTCCGCGAACCCGTTCGAGGTGGCCGCCGCGGCCGCCTCCGACATCGCGCGCCTCACCGGCGTCGAGAAGCACGACATCGCCCTCACGCTCGGCAGCGGCTGGGGCAAGGCCGCCGACCTCATCGGCGAGACGGTCGCCACGATCCCCGCGACCGAGGTCACCGGATTCTCCAAGCCCGCCCTCGAGGGACACGTCGGGACGCTGCGCAGCATCCGCACCCCCGGCGGGAAGAACGTGCTGGTGATCGGCGCGCGCACCCACTACTACGAGAACCACGGCGTGCGTCGCGTGGTGCACAGCGTGCGAACGGCCGCTGCGACGGGGGCGAAGATCATGGTGCTCACCAACGGTGCCGGCGGCATCCGCGAGACCTGGAAGCCCGGCCAGCCGGTGCTGATCAGCGACCACATCAACCTGACCGCCGACTCGCCGCTCGAGGGGGCGACGTTCATCGACCTCACCGACCTGTACGCGAAGCGTCTGCGCGACGTCGCTCGGAGCATCGACCCCGGCCTGGACGAGGGCGTCTACACGCAGTTCCGCGGTCCGCACTACGAGACCCCGGCCGAGGTGCAGATGGCGAAGGCGATCGGCGGGCACATCGTCGGCATGTCCACCGCGCTGGAGGCCATCGCGGCGCGCGAGGCGGGCATGGAGATCCTCGGGTTCTCGCTCATCACGAACCTCGCCGCCGGCATCCAGCAGACGCCGCTCAGCCATGCCGAGGTGATCGAGGCCGGGCGGGAGGCGGAGCCGGTGATCTCCGCACTGCTGGCGAGGGTGGTCGAGGCCCTGTGAGCGAGGAGCGGCTCGCGCAGGCCCGCGCCTGGCTGCGGCAGGACCCCGACCCGCAGACCAGGGACGAACTCGCCGGCGTCGTGACCAGGGCCGCCGCGGGAGACGCCGCGGCCGTCGCCGACCTGGACGACCGCTTCGGCCGTCGGCTCGCGTTCGGCACGGCCGGACTGCGCGGTGAGCTCGGCGCCGGGAGCAACCGGATGAACAGGGTGCTCGTCGCCCAGGCCGCGGCCGGGTTCGCCGCTTACCTCCGCGAGCGCGCGGGGGGCGGCACGCCCACCGTCGTGATCGGCTACGACGGCCGACGCAACTCCCGGGTGTTCGCGCAGGACTCTGCCGAGCTCTTCGCCGGGGCGGGACTGCGCGCGATCCTGCTGCCGCGCCTGCTGCCGACCCCGGTGCTGGCCTTCGCCGTACGCCACCTCGACGCCGCCGCCGGCGTGATGGTGACGGCGAGCCACAACCCGCCGAACGACAACGGCTACAAGGTGTACCTCGGCGGCGCCGACCAGGGCTCGCAGATCGTGGCTCCCGCGGACGCCGAGATCGCCGCGCACATCCAGCGGGTCGCAGACGCCGGAGACGTGCGGTCGCTGCCGCGCTCCACGGAGTACGAGACGGCGGGCGAAGACGTGGTCGAGGCCTATATCGCCGCGACCGCCGCCGTGGCCCCGGCTCCGGACGACGCGGCCGGGCTGCGGTGGGTGTACACGGCCATGCACGGCGTGGGCTGGGAGACGGTGTCGCGCATCGTGAAGGCCGCGGGCTACCCGCAGCCGCTCGTGGTCGACGAGCAGCTGCGCCCCGACGCCACCTTCCGCACGGTGTCGTTCCCCAACCCGGAAGAGCCGGGTGCCATGGACCTCGCGTTCGCGAAGGCCCGGCGGACGCGCGCCGACCTCATCCTCGCGAACGACCCGGACGCCGACCGGCTCGCCGTGGCGATTCCCGACGACACCGCGCCGGAGGGCTGGCGCCGGCTCACCGGCAACGAGGTGGGCCTGCTGCTCGGCGCCCGCGCCGCCCGTGCGGCCGCCGGCACGCCCGGAGCCTCGCTGGCCTGCTCGCTGGTCTCCTCCCCCGGTCTCGGCGCGGTCGCCGCGCACCACGGCCTCGACTTCCACGAGACGCTCACCGGCTTCAAGTGGATCTCGCGGGCCCCGGGCATCGTGTTCGGTTTCGAGGAGGCGCTCGGCTACCTCGTGAACCCCGAGACCGTGCGGGACAAGGACGGCATCTCCGCCGCCGTGGCGCTGCTCGGGCTCGCCGCGGAGGCGCGCGGGCGCGGCGCGACCATCGCGGACCTGCTCCGCGAGCTCGGCGACACCTACGGGCACTTCGCGAGCGCCCAGGTGTCGGTGCGCGTGGCCGATCTGGCCCTCATCGGCACCGTCATGCTGGCGCTGCGGACCCTGCCGCCCACGCAGATCGGCGGGCGCTCCATCGCCTCGGCGGAGGACCTGCTGAACGCCGCGGACGGTCAGCCGTCGGGCGACGTGCTCCGGTACCGGCTGAGCGACGGCTCGCGCGTCATCGTCCGCCCGAGCGGCACGGAGCCGAAGCTCAAGGTGTACATCGATGCGCGGGGCGACTCGGCGGAGGGAGCGGCTGCGGCCGTCGCCGAGCTCGAGGCCGGAGTGCGCGCCCTGCTGGACGAGCGCTCCTGACCATGCCCGAGCGGACCGTCGTCGTGAGCGCGCACAACGGCGTGCACGCGCGCCCGGTCGCCGAGATCGTCCGGCTCGTGCAGGCGCACGACCGCCCGGTGACGCTGCGCACCGCCGACGGGACGACCGTCGACCTGAGCAGCGTGCTGGCGGTCATGGACCTCGCGATCGTGCCGGGCGATGCCGTCGTGCTGGAGACGGCGGCATCCCCCGCCGCGGAGACGCTGCTGGACCGGCTCGCCGACGTGCTCGCACCGCGGGGCTGAGCTCAGCCGTCGATCACCGCCACCAGCTCGTCGAGGAACGCCTCGAACGTGGTGCCGCGCCGCACGATGCGCTGCACGCTGTCGCGCTCGCTGAACACCTCGACGAGCTGCTCGAACACGGTCTGGAAGGCCGCGCGGTCGCCCTCGCTGAACGCGGCGAGCGCGACGACCTGCACGCGGGCGTCGCCCCAGGCCGCGGACCCCTCGGCGACCCCGATCGCGATCGCGGTGCGGGTGGCCGTCATCTGCAGCGCGTGCGGCACGGCGAGCGCGTCGGTGAACGCCGTTGACGACAGGCGTTCGCGCACGATCGTGTTCTCCACGTAGTCGTCGCCGATCAGTCCGGCCGCCACCAGCCGCGCGCCGAGGAGCCGGATGATCTCCTCCTCCCCCGCATCGGGCAGCGGGAAGACGTAGGCGTCGGGCAGGAAGTAGCGCGCCAGCTCGGCCCGCAGCCGCGTGAGACGCCGGCCGCGGCGGACGCGGGCCGCAGCCTGCTGCACGCGGTCGACGTCGGCGTCGGTGAGGAACGGCTGGATGCGCACGAACCGCTCACCGGGTGAGCCGGGCTCGATCGTGCTGAGCACCAGGTCAGTGTCGAACGACGCCCAGTCGGGGTCGACGTTCGTGACGACGCTGGTGACCTCGATCGCGGAGCCGAGGGAGCGGTCGACGCTCGATCGCAGCAGCTCGTGCAGCTCGTAATAGCCGGGGCACACGATCGTCGCCGTGAGGATCGACTCGGCCTTGCGGCTGCGCTCGAGACGCCCGCCGACGTGCATCGCGATGTAGGCGATCTCGTCGTCGTGGACGGGGGTGCCGAGGCGGTCGTGCAGCCCGCTCGCGATCGACACCGCCACCTCGAAGATCATCGGATACGTGGTCTTGAGCGACCGCGTGAGCGGGTTGCGCGTGAGGGCGCTCTCCTCCGCCCGTCGCCGCAGGTTCTGCACGTGCAGCGCGAGCCGCAGCACGAACGTCTCGTCGACCAGGTCGACCTGGAAGTCGTCCGCGGCCCTGGCGATCTCGGCCCGCACGGCCGCGTCGACCTCCGGCGCCACTCCGCTGCGCGCGACCTCGCGGGTCTCGTCGCCGCCCGGCGCCACGATGCGTGTGAGCACGAGGGACGCGAGGTGGGCGCTGTCGCCCTCGCCGAGCATCACGCCGAAGTGCTCGGCGGCGAGACGCGCGATCACCGCGCCCACGCGAGGGATCTCGGGCCTGGCCCCGGTCGGCGGCGTGTCGAGTGACCGCCCGGCGGCCACCCGCTCCGCGGCGATCGCGATGTGCAGCAGCACGTCGGCGATCGCGAGCTCGTTGACGTAGTAGCCGAGCTGTCCGAGCTCCCCCACCAGGGCCGACTTGAAGGGCGCGACCGCCCGCGGATCGACCGCCGTGCCGGACAGCGCGCGGCGGAACACCTCCGGGTGGAAGGACGCGTCGTCCATCTCGTCGTGCGCGAGCCGGCTGAGCAGCCGCCGCTGGGCCGCCTCGTCGCCACGTAGCCGCACGATCTCGCGCGAGCGGTCGAGGGTGAGGTCGGTGCCGTCGAGCAGACCGCGCACGCGCACGAGGTCGGCCTCCAGGGTGGCCTCGCTCACGTGCAGCTCGTCGGCGGCGTCGAACACGTCGACGCCCTCCGGCGCGTCGAGCAGCATGCGCACGAGCGCGTGCAACCGGTCGCGGGGCGTGGCCTCGCGGCCCTGGCGCACCCGTTGCGCGCCCCGGGCGCCCGACCCCGCGCGATAGCCGGCGGGTCCCGACTCCACCACGGCCGCGCCGGGCGTGCGGGCGTTGAGGGCGGCGACGTACGACCGGATGCTCCGCGGGGTCACGCCGAGGAGGTCGGCCAGGCTCCCGGCGGTCGCCCAGCCCTCCTGCCGCAGCAGCAGCGCGAGGAGCTGATCCTGGCGCTGGCGCGACATGACTCCCCCTGCTCTGGCGTGCTGACCGCACTGTCTCGACGTGTCTCCATGATGTCAGCCCGACGGGCGGGGCGCGCGGAAACCGAGGTTCCGCAGGGGCGGAAAGGAACGTGTTGGCGCGACCCCGCTCCGCGTTCTCAGACTGTTCTCAGGAAAGGCGGCATCGATGAGGATCCTCGTGGTGTGCGGCGCTGGCGCGTCGAGCACGTTCGTCGCGCAGCGGTTGCGCAGGGCGGCGGAGTCCGTCGGCCTGGCCTGGGATGCGGCGGCCGGAACGGAGAGCTCCGTCGCCGCAGGGCGCCACGACCTCGTGCTCATCGGCCCGCACCTCGGCGACCGGCTCGCCGACATCCGCCGCGTCGCCGACGGCCCGGTGGCGCTGCTGCCCGACGACGTCTTCGCCGACCGCGACGGCAGCCGCACCCTCCGGCTCGCCCGCTCGATCCTCGCCGACGCCGGCGAGACACCGAAAGGAACACCATGACCGCCACTCGCACCGTCCGGATCGGCTCCTCGCACGGCCTGCACGCCCGCCCCGCGAAGATCTTCGCGCAGGCGGCCAAGGATTCCGGTCTCGCCGTGACCATCGCGAAGGACTCCGGCAAGCCGGTCAACGCCGCCAGCATCCTCGGCGTCATCGCGCTCGCGGTCGAGCACGGCGACTACGTCACGCTCACGGCCGAGGGCGACGGCGCGGAGGACGTGCTGGACACGCTCACCGAGCTGCTGACCACCGATCACGATCAGGACGCGGCCGGATGAGCGAGCTGCGCGGGGTGGGAATCGGCCTCGGCGTCGCCCAGGGACCGGTCGTCCGGATGACCGAGGCGCTGCCGGCGCCGGACGACTCGCCCAGCACCGCGGGCGCCGATGCCGAGCGCGCGCGAGCCCGCGAGGCCGTCGCCACGGTGGCGCGCGAGCTGACCGCGCGCGGCGAGGCCGCCGGAGGAGCGGCGCAGGAGGTGCTCGAGGCGCAGGCCATGATCGCCGAGGACCCGACGCTGCAGGACGAGGTGGATGCCCGCATCGACGGCGGCGCCACCGCGGAGTGGGCCGTGCACGACGCGTTCGCCGGGTTCCGCGCGACGCTGGAGGCCGTGGGCGGCTACCTCGGGGAGCGCGCCGCCGACCTCGACGACATCGCCCAGCGCGTGCTCGCCCGCCTGCGCGGGGTCGACGCCCCCGGCGTGCCGAACCCCGGGCACCCGTTCGTGCTGGTCGCGCGCGACCTCGCCCCGGCGGACACCGCGCTGCTCGACCTCGACCAGGTGCTCGCGCTGATCACCACGGACGGCGGCCCCACGTCGCACACCGCGATCCTCGCCCGCGAGAAGGGCATCGTCGCGATCGTCGGGGCGTCCGAGGGCACCGCCCTCACCACGGGCGAGACCGTGATCGTCGACGCCGCTGCCGGGGTCGTGACCCGCGAGCCCAGCACCGAGGCCCTGGCCCGTGCCGCCGAGCGCGCCGCGGCCCGACGCTCGGCCGTCGATGCACCAGCCACTCCCGGCGCCCTCGCCGACGGCACGCCCATCGCGCTGCTGGCGAACCTGGGGAAGCCCGCGGACGCCGCCGATGCGGTCGCTCGGGGGGCCGAGGGCGTCGGGCTGTTCCGCACCGAGTTCCTGTTCCTCTCTGCCTCCCAGGCCCCGACGGTGGCGCAGCAGCGCGAGTCGTACCGCGAGCTCCTGGCGGCGTTCCCCGGCCGGAAGGTCGTGGTGCGCATGCTCGACGCGGGCGCCGACAAGCCCCTGGCCTTCCTCAACGACGCGCACGAGGAGAACCCGGCCCTGGGGCTCCGCGGCCTCCGGGCGCTGCGGGCGAGCGAGGACATCCTGCGCGAGCAGCTCACGGCGCTCGCGGAAGCCGACGCCGAGACCGACGCCGACCTGTGGGTCATGGCGCCCATGGTCGCGACGGTCGAGGAGACCGTGTACTTCACGGGACTCGCACGCGAGTACGGGCTGAAGACCGCCGGGGTCATGGTCGAGGTCCCGTCCAGCGCCCTGCTGGCCGACCGGGTGCTCGCCCACGCGGACTTCGCCTCGATCGGCACCAACGACCTCACGCAGTACACGATGGCGGCCGACCGCCTGCTCGGCTCGGTCGCGTCGTTCCAGGACCCGTGGCACCCCGCGGTGCTCCGCCTGGTGCGCGAGGTCGGCGCGGCCGGCGCCCGTCTCGGCAAGCCCGTGGGCATCTGCGGGGAGGCCGCGGCCGACCCCCTCCTCGCCGTCGTGCTCGTGGGTCTCGGGGCGACCAGTCTCTCGATGGCGCCGTCCGCGTTGGCCGACGTGCGCCGCGCCCTCTCCGAACGCACCGCATCCGACGCGCTCAGCCTGGCGGAAGCCGCGCTGGACGCCGACGACGCCTCCTCCGCCCGAACCGCCGTGGCGACCCTCGCCGCGGCACTCCCCCCTCACCAGAAAGAGACGACATCATGACGACGACGTCACCTGCCGCCACGAGACCCGGCGGCCTCCGCCTGGGTGTCCAGCGCTTCGGCACCTTCCTCTCGGGCATGATCATGCCGAACATCGCGGCCTTCATCGCCTGGGGCTTCATCACGATGCTCTTCATCCCCGCCGGCTTCTTCGGCGCGGACAGCCCCTTCGGCTGGCACTGGGCCGGGGTCGCCGAGATCATCGGCGGCGGCGGCGACTCGGCCGTGATCGGCTGGCAGGGTGCCATGACCGCGGTGGCCGAGGGTGACGGCGGCAACATCCTGGCGTACGTCGGGCTGGTCGGCCCGATGGTCACCTACCTGCTGCCGCTGCTGATCGCCAACACCGCGGGCCGCCTGGTCTACGGCGAGCGCGGTGGCGTCGTGGCCACGATCGCCACGGTCGGCGTGATCGTCGGCACGAACATCCCGATGTTCCTCGGCGCCATGATCATGGGACCGATCGCCGCATGGCTCACGAAGCAGATGGATCGCCTGTGGGACGGCAAGATCCGCCCCGGGTTCGAGATGCTCGTGAACAACTTCTCGGCGGGCATCCTCGGCATGATCCTCGCGATCGTCGGCTTCTTCGCGTTCGGACCGGTCATGCTCGGCATCAGCACCGCGCTGGGCGCCGCCGTCGACTGGCTCGTGGGACTGAACCTGCTGCCGCTGGTGTCGATCATCGTCGAGCCCGCGAAGGTGCTGTTCCTCAACAACGCCATCAACCACGGCGTGTTCACCCCGCTCGGCATCGAGCAGGCGACCGAGACCGGCAAGTCGATCCTGTTCCTCATCGAGGCGAACCCCGGTCCGGGCATCGGCCTGCTGCTGGCGTTCAGCTTCTTCGGGGTCGGTGCCGCGCGGGCGTCCGCGCCCGGTGCCGCGATCATCCAGTTCTTCGGCGGCATCCACGAGATCTACTTCCCGTACGCGCTGAGCAAGCCGGCGACGATCCTCGCCCTGATCGCGGGTGGAGCGACCGGTGTCACCACGAACATGCTCCTCGGCGGAGGCCTGGCCTTCCCGGCGGCGCCCGGCAGCATCATCGCGGTGACCGCCGCGGCGATCGGCCCCGGCGTCGCGAACCTGCTCGTGGTCTACCTGTCCGTCATCCTCGCTGCCGCCGTCACGTTCCTGCTCACCGCCGTGATCCTGCGGGCCTCGCGCAAGCGCGACCTCGCGGCGGAGGGCGACACGTTCGGTGCGGCGATCGCGCAGACCGAGGCGAACAAGGGCAAGTCGTCCGCCGCGATGGACGCGCTGCGCACCTCGTCGGGCGCTGCGACAGCCACCGCCGCGACCGAGGCGCCCGCGACCGCGGTCGCCGACCGGCCGATCTCCACGATCGTGTTCGCGTGCGACGCCGGCATGGGCTCCTCGGCGATGGGCGCCAGCGTGCTCCGCAACAAGATCAAGAAGGCCGGGATCGAGGGCGTCACCGTGACCAACGCCGCGATCGCCAACCTCGACGGCACGGCTGACCTGGTGATCACGCAGCAGCAGCTCACGGAGCGGGCGCAGACGAAGTCGCCGAACTCCATCCACGTCTCCGTCGACAACTTCATGAACTCGCCGAAGTACGAAGAGGTCGTCGAGATGGTCAGGGAACAGCGAAAGGACGAAGAATGAGCGTGCTCACCCTCGAGCAGATCCGGATCCACCCGTCGGGTGCGACGCGGGACGACGCCCTCCAGGAGGCGACGGACATCCTCGTCGCCGCCGGAGCGGTCACCCCCGCCTACGTCGACGCGATGCGGCAGCGCGAGCAGACCGTGTCGACCTACATGGGCAACGGGCTCGCGATCCCGCACGGCACCAACGACGCGAAGGACGCCATCCTCGCCTCGGCCCTCTCGGTCGTGCGCTACGACGGCGGCGTCGACTGGGACGGCGAGCAGGCGACCTTCGTGATCGGCATCGCCGGTGTCGGTGACGAGCACCTGGAGATCCTGTCGCGCATCGCGATCCTTTTCTCGGACGAGGACGACGTCGCGAAGCTCGCCGCGGCGCAGACCCCGGAGGAGCTCTACACGCTCCTGTCGGAGGTGAACGAGGCATGAAGGCGGTCCACTTCGGGGCCGGCAACATCGGGCGCGGATTCGTCGGCCTGCTGCTGCACGAGGGCGGGTACGAGGTCGTGTTCTCGGATGTCGCCGGGGCTCTCGTCGACGCCATCAACGCGGTCGACGAGTACACCGTGCACGAGGCCGGCCCCGGGGGGACCGATCACGTCGTCACCGGGTTCCGCGCGGTGAACAGCCGCACGGACCCCGATGCCGTCGCGGAGGAGGTGGCGACCGCGGACGTCGTCACCACGGCCGTGGGACCGACGGTGCTGCGCTTCGTGGCGCCGTCGATCGTCGCGGGGCTCGCGCTCCGCTCCCCCTCGGCCGCGCCGCTGCAGGTCATGGCGTGCGAGAACGCGATCGGCGCCACCGACCAGCTGCGCGCCGAGGTCGCCGCGGCCGCCGGGGCAGACGCCGAGGCCCTGCTGTCGCGCGCGGTGTTCGCGAACACCGCGGTGGACCGCATCGTGCCCGCGCAGCCCGAGGGCGCGGGCGTCGACGTCACGGTGGAGCCGTACGTGGAGTGGGCCATCGAGTCGGGGCCGTTCGGGGACGCGCCGCCGCACATCCCGGGGGCGCACTTCGTCGCGGACCTCGCGCCGTACATCGAGCGCAAGCTGTTCACGGTGAACACGGGACACGCCGCGACCGCGTACTTCGGCGCTCGCGCGGGCATCGAGCGCATCTCGGACGCGCTGGCCGACCCCGACATCGCCGCCCGGGTGTCCGCGGCACTGCAGGAGACATCGGCCGTGCTCGCGGCGGTGCACGGTCTCGATCCGGCCGAGCTCGCCGCGTACCGCGCCACGATCCTCGACCGGTTCCGCAACCCGGAACTGGTCGACACGGTGCAGCGCGTTGGGCGGCAGCCGCTGCGTAAGATCTCCCGCCACGAGCGTTTCATCGGCCCCGCCGCGATGGCCGCGGAGCGCGGGCTGCCGACCGGGGCCCTGGTGGCCGCCGTCGCCGCCGCTCTCGAGTTCGACGACCCCGCGGATGAGCAGTCCGTCGAGCTCCAGGCGCTCCTGCGCAGCGAGGACGCCGGAGCGTTCACGACCCGCGCCACCGGACTCGACCCCGAACACCCGCTGTACGACGCGGTGCGCGAGGCCGTCGCCGCCCGGCAGGCCGTCCTGCGCGACACCTGATCCCGCCGCGGCGACCGTCCACGACGCGCCCCCGCGCACCGCTACGATCGGTGCGCGGGGGCGTTTTTTCGAGCACAGCGACGTGCGGGGAGCGGGATGAACAGATACGCCGTGATCGGCGCGGGGCCGTCGGGCCTGGCAGCAGCCAGAGCGCTGCAGAAGCGCGGCATCGCCGTGGACGGGTACGAGGCGTCGCACGGCGTCGGCGGCCTGTGGGACATCGACAACCCGCGCAGCACCATGTACGAGTCCGCGCACCTGATCTCCTCGCGCACCACGACCGAGTTCGCGGAGTTCCCGATGCGGACCACCGCGGACTACCCGGGGCACCGCGTGCTCAAGGAGTACTTCACCGACTACGCCGAGCACTTCGGCCTGACAGGGCTGTTCCGCTTCGACACGGCCGTGACCAGGCTCGAACCCCGCGACGGCGGCTGGGACCTCACCGCCACGGGACCGGACGGCGAGCACACCCGGTGGTACGCGGGCGTGGTGCTCGCGAACGGCACGCTCGCCACGCCGAACGTCCCCTCGTTCCGCGGTGCGTTCACGGGCGAGCTGCAGCACACCAGCGCGTACCGGTCGCCGCAGCAGCTCGCGGGGAAGCGCGTTCTGCTGATCGGCGCGGGCAACTCGGGGTGCGACATCGCCGTCGACGCCGTGCACCATGCGGCGTCGGTCGACATGAGCGTGCGCCGCGGCTACTACTTCGTGCCGCGCTACCTGTTCGGGCGTCCCAGCGACACGCTCAACCAGGGCCGACCGCTGCCCGCCCGGCTCAAGCAGGCGATCGACACCCGCGTGCTGCGGGCGTTCACGGGCGATCCGGTACGGTTCGGCTTCCCCCGGCCCGACTACCGGCTGTACGAGTCGCACCCGATCGTGAACACGCTCGTCCTGAACCACCTCGGCCAGGGCGACCTGCGCATCCGACCCGACATCGACCGCTTCGACGGCTCCACGGTGCACTTCCGCGACGGGAGCGCGGACGACTACGACCTGGTCCTGCTCGCCACCGGCTACCGCCTCGACTACCCGTTCGTCGATCCGGAGCACCTGCACTGGCGCGGGGCGGCCCCGAGGCTGTTCCTGAACGTGTTCCCCTCCTCCTTCAACGGGCTGTTCGTGATGGGCATGATCGAGGCGTCGGGGATCGGGTGGCAGGGGCGCTACGAGCAGGCCGAGCTCCTCGCCTCCTACCTGCACGCGGTGGAGACGGCTCCCGAGCGCGGCGCGCGATTCCGCGAGCGGGTGACCGGGGCCCCGTGGCCGGACGTGACCGGCGGCTACCACTACCTCGGCCTCGACCGGATGGCCTATTACGTGAACAAGGACGCCTATCGCCGCGCGGTCCGGCAGGAGCGGCAGTCGCTGGAGGCCGGGGCGTGAACGTCGACGACGTGGTGCTCTCCTTCACCCCCGGCACGCTCACGATCCTCAACGTGGTGCTCGGCCTGATCATGTTCGGCATCGCGCTGGACACGTCACCGCAGGACTTCCGCGTCGTGGCGAAGCACCCGAAGCCGTTCGCGATCGCGATCCTCGCCCAGCTCCTGCTGCTCCCCGTCGCGACGTTCCTGCTCACGCTGGTGCTGCCCGTCCCGCCGTCGATGGCGTTGGGGATGCTGCTGGTCGCGTGCTGTCCGCCCGGCAACATCTCGCAGGTGCTCACGCATCGCGCGGGCGGCAACGTCGCGCTGTCCGTGTCGCTCACGGCGGTCGGCAACCTGGTCTACATCGTCGCGATGCCGCTGAGCATCACGTTCTGGGGGTCGCTGCACCCGACCGCACGCACGCTGCTGCGCGACATCTCGCTCGACCCGTGGCGGATGCTGCTCGAGATCCTGCTGATCGTCGGTCTCCCGTTCGCCCTCGGGCTGCTGCTGCGGGCGAAGCTGCCGGGGGTGAGCGCGCGCGTGCAGCCCTTCGTGAAGTGGTTCAGCCTGCTCGCACTGCTGGGCTTCATCGTGGCCGCCCTGATCGGCAACTGGACGGTGTTCGTGCAGGTGCTCGGCATCATCCTCCTGGTGGTCGCCGTGCACGATGCGGTCGCGCTGGCCCTCGGTTACGGCACGGCCGTGGTCGGCGGACTGGGCACCCGCGAGCGCAAGGCCATGACCTTCGAGGTGGGCATCCGCAACGCCGGGCTCGGCCTGGGCCTGGTCTTCCTGTTCTTCGACGGGCTGGGCGGCATGGCCATCGTGGCGGGCTGGTGGGGCATCTGGGACATCATCGCCGGACTCGTGCTCGCCGGACTGTGGGCGCGGCACACCCGACGGCGGACCGGAAGCCCCCACGGCGATGCGAGTGGTCGCATGAGCATCGAGGCGGCCTGATGCGGCGGGTGCTGATCACGGGCGGTGCGGGTTTCCTCGGCACGCACGTCGCGAGCGCCCTCGCGCGCCGTGACGACGTGGAGCTGGTCGTGGCCGCGGATGTGCGGGATGCCCCCGCGCGGGACGGCGTCGTGAACGCGCTGCTCGACGTGACCGATGCCGCAGCCGTCGCGCCCCTGCTGCGCGCCCACCGGATCGACACCGTGGTGCACCTCGCCGCGATCGTGAACCCGGGTCGCGACGTCGACCGGGAGTACCGGGTCGATGTGATCGGCTCCGCGAATGTGCTCGCCGCGTGCGTCGAGACCGGCGTCCGCCGGATCGTCGTGTCGAGCTCGGGCGCCGCGTACGGCTACCACCCCGACGCTCCCGCCTGGATCGACGAGAGCACGCCTCTGCGCGGCAACGACGCGTTCCCGTACGCGCGCCACAAACGGCTGGTCGAGGAGATGCTGTCCGACTGCCGGAGCGAGCACCCCGGACTCGAGCAGGTCGTGTTCCGCATCGGGACGATCCTCGGTCCGACCGTGCGGAATCAGATCACCGCGCTCTGGGACGGGCGGCGCATCCTGCGCATCGCGGGCTCCGACTCCCCCTTCGTGTTCGTCTGGGTCGACGACGTTGCGACCGCGATGGTGCGGGCGGCGACGGACGGACCGGCCGGGGTGTTCAACGTTGCCGGAGACGGGCGTCTCACGGTGCCGCAGATCGCCGCGCGGCTCGGCAAGCGACAGCTCGTGGTCCCGGCGTGGGCACTGGACGCGGCGCTCCGCCTGGGACGGATGCTCCGGCTCACCGAGCACGGGCCGGAGAAGGTGCCGTTCCTGCGCTGGCGGCCCGTGCTGTCCAACCGCCGACTCATCGAGGATTTCGGCTTCACGCCCACGCGCACCTCGGCGGAGGCGTTCGAGGAGTACCTGGCCACGCACCCCTCCGTCTCCCGCCGACGGGAGTAGCGTTGCCTCCGTGCAGAAGAAGCCCCGCCGCCGCATCCTGAGACGTGTCCTGTGGGCTCTGGCCATCGTGCTGGTCCTCGCGATCGGCGGTGTGCTCGCCTACACCCAGATCGGGGTCATGCCGGCCGAACCGGGTCCGCTCGCCGAGGTCCGTGACAATTCGGCGATCACCGTGACCGACGCCGACGAAGGCATCGTGCTGGAACCCGCCGACGGCGACTCGGAACGGGGCCTGGTGTTCATCCCGGGCGCCAAGGTCGATCCGTGGGCCTATGCGGCCCCGCTCCAGGGCCTCGCCGAGGAGGGCATCACGGTCGTGATCACCCGGCCGTGGTTGAACCTCGCGTTCTTCGACCCCCGCGGCCTGGACGACTTCACGTCCGCGGCGCCCGATGTCGAGTCTTGGGCCGTCGGCGGCCACTCCCTGGGCGGCGTCCGCGCCTGCCAGCTCGCCACCGCAGCCGATGCCCTGGTGCTGTTCGCGTCGTACTGCGCGAACGACCTGTCCGATTCCGAGCTCCCGGTGCTCAGCGTGGCCGGGAGCGAGGACGGCCTGTCCACCCCGGAGAAGATCGCCGATGCGCGGCCGATGCTCCCGGCCGACGCCGAACTCGTCGAGATCGACGGCGCCTCTCATGCCTCGTTCGGCGATTACGGGCCACAGGCGGGCGACGGCGAGCCGACCCTGTCCGAGGAGGAGATGCGCGCGCAGCTCACCGACATCGTGGGCGGGTTCCTGCTGTCGGTCCCCCGCTGACCGGCACCTCTCAGCCGAGGACGGGGTCGAGCAGCGGGTGCAGGTGCCGGGTGCCGAGCACGAGCGACGCCGTCCGCGCCCCGGCCTCCAGCGCGGCGGCGAGCCCGGCTCCGCTCAGTCGGGCGTCCAGCACGCCGGCGAGGAACGCGTCGCCTGCGCCGTTGGTGTCGACGACCGTGGTGGGCACCGCACGCACGCGCACCGCGGTCCCGTCCGCATCGATCGCCACCGCGCCGTCCGCGCCGAGCGTGCACACCGCGAGCTGGGCGCCCGCGTCGACCGTGGCCCGCAGGAACTCCACCGGAGAGTCCAGGCGGTCGGCGTTGCAGAACACGGCATGCGCGGCGGCGAGGAACGGCCGGTGGAACGCGGCCGTGCCGTCGTAGTCGTGCACGTCCACCCAGAGCGGCGTGCCGCTCCGCCGTGCCAGCGGGAGCAGGCGCAACGGTTCAGCGGCCAGGTCAAGCACGACCGCGTCCGCCACCGCCAGCTCTGCCGCCAGGGCCGCATCGTCGCGCCCGTCGCCCGCCTCCGGCGTCGCCAGGTACAGCGACACGCGCTCCCCCGCCCTCGTCATGAGGTTCAGGTGGCGCTCCGTCACGCCGTCCGACCAGTGCACGGGCACTCCGGCCGCGGCCAGGGCGTCGCGCACCCGCCGGCCGTCATCGTCCAACCCCGCGATCGCGTGCAGTGCCACCGCGCGCCCGAGCCCGGTCAGGCTCAGCGCCTTGCCCGCACTCGTGCCGCCGACCGTCTCCCAGCTGTCCTCGGCGAACTGCATGTGCGGTTCCGGCTCCGGCAGCCGGTCGAGCACGACGATCCTGTTCCAGGCGGCGGGACCGACGATGACGACCGCGCCCACGCGTCAGCCGATCCGCGACACCAGGGCGTCGAGCCCCATGCCGTAGTCGATGCGCACCACGGGAAGCGCGAGCTTGTCCGTACCGATCTGCACGTACCCGGGCTCGATCGTCCGCGCCATCTCGAAGCCGGCCTGCGCCACGCCCTGCTTCGCCGTGTCGTTGTAGTGTCCGAAGGGGTAGGCCATGACCTCGCGGACGCCCAGCACATCGCCCGAGGCGTTGAGGTCGGCGGCGATCTGATCGGCCGTCCAGTTCACCATCCGCCCCTTGCCGTTCTCCCCCGCCTGGTGCATGTCGTTGGTGTGCGAGCGCCGCAGCACGTAGATCGACGGGGGCGGATCGGTCCGGTAGGCCGTGATCATGAACGAGGTCGACAGCAGGCGGTACTTGTCGATCACGGGCACGGCGAGGTCGAACCAGCTCTGGTCGGCGTCGTCGTCCGTGATGATGACCGAGCGCGCGGGCAGGAACAGCCGGCCGTCGATGAACGCGCTGAGCTCATCCCACGTCGGCAGGTAGAAGCCCGTGGTGGCGATGTGGTTCATCTGCGCGTCGAAGTCGCCGATGTAGGCGTAGTTCCCGCGCAGCCAGCCTGTCTCCCCGTCCGGGTTCGATGTGAACTGGTGGTACATGAGGATCGGCACGCGCGTACCCTCCGCCGCGTTCTCCTCCGGGGTCTTCCAGGCCGCGAACAGCTCGATCCGCTGGTCGTCGCACACCACGGGGTGGGCGCCGTTGACGCGGGCCTCCGGAGTGAAGGCCGCCGCGTCTGCCGCCGTCGGGTACCACCCGGCGAACACCTTCCCCGCCACGGCCGGGATCGGCAGCGCGACGTACAGGCCGTTCTGCCACTGCAGCTGCGGATCCGCCGGGGCGCCCTCGCCGGCGAAGCTCACGGCACACGCCAGCGGGTTGTCGGCGTCGGCCAGCAGCTGCTCGACCGCGGTCAGCGGCGTCGGCGACGGCGACGGCTCGGGGCGCGGCGACTCCGTCCGCGCCGGTGCCGCCTCGGCCGCCCCCCGGTTCAGCAGCAGGTATGCCGCCGCGCCACCCCCGACCACCAGCACGGCGGCGAGCGAGATGATCAGTGCGACGCGCCCCCGTCGCTTCCCCCCGGAAGCCACGGTCAGGCGTCGAATCCCTCGGCGATCATCTCCACGAGCTCCTCGCGTTCCTCGACGGGGAGGAACGCGGCGGCCGCGGCGTTGAACTGGAAGGTCTCGAGGTCGTCGAGGTCGTAGTCGAACGTCTCCACCAGCAGCGCCAGCTCCCGCGTGAGCGAGGTCGCGCTCATGGTGCGGTTGTCCACGTTCACGGTGACGGCGAAGCCCAGCTGGTAGAGCAGGTCGAACGGGTGGTCGGCCAGCACGTTGCCCCAGGTCGCGACGGCCCCGGTCTGCAGGTTCGACGACGGCGACAGCTCGAGCGGGATCTCGCGGTCGCGCACCCAGCGGGCGAGCTCGCCGAAGCGCACCTGCACCTCGTCGCCCTCCTGCGTGACGACCTCCAGGTCCTCCGCGATGCGCACACCGTGGCCCAGCCGCAGCGCGCGCCCGTCGAGCAGCGCCGAACGGATCGATGCGAGTCCGGCGGCCTCTCCCGCGTGAACGGTCACGGGGAAGAAGTTCTCGGCGAGGAAGTCGAACGCGGCGCGGTGGTTCGACGGCGGGAAGCCGTCCTCCGGCCCGGCGATGTCGAAGCCCACGGCACCGCGGCCGCGGAAGTCGACCGCGAGCTCCGCGATCTCCCTGGCGCGGTCGGTGTGCCGCATGGCGGTGATCAGCTGGCCGATGCGGATGCTGCGACCGTTGCGGTCGGCGGCGTCCTCGCCCTCCTCGATGCCCTGCTGCACGGCCTCCACGGCCTGTTCCAGCGTGAGCCCCGCGGCCTGGTGCTGCTCGGGCGCCCAGCGCACCTCTCCGTAGATCACGCCGTCGGCCGCGAGATCCTGCACGAACTCGCGCGCGACCCGGGTGAGCCCTTCGCGCGTCTGCATGACGGCCGTCGTGAGGTCGAACGTCTTCAGGTATTCGACCAGCGAGCCGGAGTCGCTCTGCTTCGCGAACCAGGTGCCCAGCGCGCGCGGGTCGTTCTCCGGCACGTCGAGCCCGATGGCGTCCGCGAGTTCGATGATCGTCGCCGGCCGCACGGCCCCGTCGAGGTGGTCGTGCAACGACACCTTGGGCAGGCTCCGCAGGGAGACGCCGTTCAGGCTGGCATCGCCGTTCGCATCGATCGACATGGGGATCCTCTCGGTCGCGGGACTTCGGTTTCAGGCTACCGTCCGCGGCCTCAGGCCGTGATGCGCTCGCGGACGATCGGCCCGGCCTCCGGGGCCCGGTCGCCGAGCTCCCACGCCCCCTCCAGCGCCTCGATCGCGCGGGGGAACCGTGCCTCGTCGGCCGCGGACAGGGTGAACAGCGGCTGCCCGGCGGTCACGCGGTCGCCCGGCTTGGCGTGCAGGTCGATGCCGGCCTCGTGGATGACCGGATCCTCGGCCCTGGCCCGCCCGGCACCGAGGCGCCACGCGGCGATCCCGAAGGGCAGCGCGTCCATGCGCGTCACGACACCGTCGGACGCGGCGGTCACGACGTGCGTCTCCCTCGCGACCGGGAGCGCGGCGTCGGGGTCGCCGTCCTGCGCGCGGATCATGGCCTTCCAGCTGTCCATCGCGCGGCCGTCGTCGAGAGCGGCCTCCACGTCGGCGTCGGGCTGCCCGGCGAGGGCGAGCATCTCCCTGGCGAGGGCGACGGTCAGTGCCCGCACGTCGTCCGGGCCTCCGCCCGCCAGGATCTCGACGGACTCGCGCACCTCGTTGGCGTTGCCGATCGCGCGGCCCAGCGGCACGTTCATGTCCGTGAGCAGCGCGGTCGTGGCGACGCCGGAGTCGGTGCCGAGTGCGACCATCGTGCGTGCGAGCTCCCGCGCGCGGTCGATGTCCTGCATGAAGGCGCCGGAGCCGAACTTCACGTCGAGCACGAGCGCGTCGGTGCCCTCGGCGATCTTCTTCGACATGATGCTCGACGCGATCAGCGGGATCGCCTCGACCGTCCCCGTCACGTCGCGCAGCGCGTACAGCTTCTTGTCGGCGGGGGCGAGGCCGGAACCCGCGGCGCAGATCACCGCCCCCACGTCGCCCCGCATCTGGGCGAACATCTCCTCGTTGCTGAGCGCGGCGCGCCAGCCGGGGATCGCCTCGAGCTTGTCGAGCGTGCCCCCGGTGTGACCGAGGCCGCGTCCGCTGAGCTGCGGAACGGCCACGCCGAACGAGGCCACCAGCGGTGCGAGCGGCAGGGTGATCTTGTCGCCGACACCACCCGTGGAGTGCTTGTCGACCGTGGGCTTGCCGAGGGTCGCGAAGCTCATCCGCTCGCCGGAGGCGATCATGGCGTCGGTCAGCACGCGGATCTCGTCGCGCTCCATGCCCCGCTGGAACACCGCCATCGCGAACGAGGCCATCTGCGCGTCCGAGACGTAGCCGCGCGTGTACGCGTCGACCATCCAGCGCAGCGCCGGCTCCGGCACCGCCCCGCCGTCGCGCTTGGCGCGGATCACATCCACGGCGTCGAACGGCTCAACGGTCATCGTGCGTCCTCCAGGTCGCGCGGCCCGAACGCATCGGGCAGCACCTCGTCGATCGTGCGGATGCCGGAGACGGTCTCCAGCAGCATGCCGGGCACGGCGTGTTCGTACAGCAGCTGGCGGCACCGGCCGCACGGCATGATCGTGTCGCCGTCGTTGTTGACGCACACGAACGCCACGAGCTGCCCACCGCCCGACATGTGCAGGTCGCCGACGAGCGCGCACTCCGCACACAGCGTGACGCCGTACGAGGCGTTCTCCACGTTGCAGCCCGCGACGATGCGTCCGTCGCTGACGAGGGCGGCCGCTCCCACGCGGTAGCGGGAGTACGGCGCGTACGCCTTCGTCATCGCGTCGGCGGCGACCTGGCGCAGCTCGTCCCAGTCGATGTCGGTCATGACGGTCGTTCCTTCTTCCTGCGTCCTACGACTTGATGTACGGCTTGCCGTCGGCGGCAGGCGCCTTGATCTGCCCGGCGAACCCGGCGACCGCGAGCAGCGTCACCACGTACGGCAGCATCAGCATGAACTCGCCAGGGATCGGCGTCTTCAGGATCGACAGCAGGTTCTGCAGGTTCGTCGCGAAGCCGAACAGCAGTGCCGCCAGCGTCGCCCTGATCGGGTCCCAGCGGCCGAAGATCACCGCGGCGAGGGCGATGAAGCCGAGTCCCGCCGTCATGTCCTTGCCGAACTGCGGCACCGAGACGAGCGTGAAGTACGCACCGCCCATGCCCGCGATCGCACCGGCCAGCAGCACGTTCCAGAACCGCGTCGGGTTGACCTTGATGCCCACCGTGTCGGCGGCCTGCGGGTGCTCACCGACGGCGCGGAGCCGCAGCCCCCAGCGGGTGCGGTACAGCCCCCACGCGACGACGGCGACCGTGAGGAACATCAGGTAGCCGATGAACGTCTGGTTGAACAGCACGGGACCGATGATCGGGATGTCGCTGAGCAGCGGGATCTCGATCCGCGTGAACCGCACCGGCGTGTTCAGCTCGGCCTCGTTGGGTGCCAGGAGCGCGCCGTACAGGAACCCGGTGAGACCGGTGACGAGCACGTTCAGCACGACACCGACGATGACCTGCTCGACGAGGTACTTGATCGCGAACGCGGCGAGGACGCTGGCGACCAGCACGCCGCCGACCATCGCGCCGATCAGACCCACGAACGGGTTGCCGGTGATGCTCGACAGCAGGGCGGCCGAGAACGCGCCGAGCAGCAGCTGCCCCTCGATGGCGACGTTGACCACACCGGCGCGCTCGCCGATCACGCCGCCGAGGGCACCGAACACCAGCGGGACCGACAGCGACACCGCGCCGAACAGCAGGCTCGTGACGGGGACGAGGCCGCCCGCGGACGCCCACACCAGGAACCCGAACACCGCGAACACACCGTAGGCAGCGACCAGCCAGAGCGAGGTCGGACGATACACCCATGCCCGCAGGAACGAGGCGACCGTGATCACGACCAGCACGGCGAACACGAACCAGAAGGTCGACGAGGTGGGCAGGGCCACGTCGGGCAGTGCGAACGCCGACGACTGGTCGGAGAGCCGGAAGGTGCTGGTGCCGCTACGGGGTACCGCGAGGAACAGCAGCGCGAGCAGCACGGTCAGCACGGCGAGCACGATGGGCGCCTTGAGGTGGCGCTCCTTCACGGTCGCGAGCTGGACGGTGCCGTCTGCGGCCTCGGTCTGTGCGAGCGACATCATGCCGTCACCGCCTTCTTCGCGGCCTTGGCTCTCGCCTTGGCGGCCTTCTCCGCGTCGGACTTGGGCAGGAAGAACACGGTGCGCAGCAGCGGCGGCGCGGCGATGAACAGCACCACGAGCGACTGCACGACCAGCACGATGTCGACCGGGATGTCCTGCGCCTGCATCGAGAACGATCCGGCCTTGAGCGCGCCGAACAGGATGCCGGCGGCGAACGTGCCCCACGCGCGGCTGCGGCCGAGGAGGGCGACGGTGATCGCGTCGAAGCCGATGCCCGCGTCGATGGTCTCGGTGACGCCGGTGGTCACGGCGCCCTGCAGCTGGTTCATGCCCGCGAGTCCGGCGAGGCCTCCCGCGAAGAGCATCGCGTAGACGTAGATGCGCTGCACGCTGATGCCGGCGGCGCGGGCGGCGTGCGGGTTCTCGCCCACGGCGCGCATGCGCAGGCCGAGGGAGGAGCGCTCGAGGAGCCACCAGACGAACAGCGTCGCGATGATCACGATCACGAAGCCCACGTCCAGCAGCGGGAACTGCGGGCCGAGCAGCGTCGGGAACTGCGCCGACTCGGGTGTCGGCGAGCCGAGCGCCTGGTTCGTGCCCGGCTTCTGCAGCAGGCCGGGCGTCCGGATCATCCACAGCAGCAGGTAGTACGCGATGTAGTTGAGCATGATCGTGAGGATCACCTCGTGCGCACCCGTGCGGGCCTTGATGAGACCGGCGATCGCACCCCACAGCGCCCCGCCCGCGATGCCGGCGAGGAGCGTGACGGGCAGGTGCAGCCACAGCGGCAGGTCGAGGGAGAAGGTCAGCAGCGCCGCGACCGCGACACCGATGAGCATCTGGCCGCGCGCACCGATGTTGAACAGACCGACGCGGAACGCGAGCGCCACGCCGAGACCGGCCGCGATGAGCGGCGCGGCGAAACCGAGCGTGTTCGTCAGCGGACGGATCTGCGCGGCGAAGTCGGCTCCGCGGGCGTTGAAGATCGCGCCGCGGAAGAGCGCCTCGTAGCCGTTGTAGACGGCGTTCCAGGCCGCCGCCAACGTGTCGGTCGGACGGGCGAAGAAGTACCCGGACGCCTCCTGCACGTCTTCGTTCGTGAAGGCGATGAGGATGCCGCCCACGATGAGCGCGAGCACGATCGCCAGGATCGTGGTGACGGCGCTCCCCCGCAGGATCTCCTTCAGGACGACGTTCGCGCGGGGAGGCGGCGGGACGTCGGAGGGGTCGCGCGGCACAGTGCCGGTGCTCGTGGCGAGCTGTTCGGGTGGGAGCCCCTTGGTCGCGTCCCCTGCGCCTGGTGTCGCTCCGCTCACGCGGCCACCTCTCCTTCGGCCGCACCGGCCATCATGAGTCCGAGTGTCTCCCGGGGCGTGTCACCCGGGACGATGCCGACGATCGTGCCGCGGTACATGACCGCGATCCGGTCCGCGAGAGCTGCGACCTCGTCCAGCTCCGTGGAGACCACGACGACGGGGATCCCGGCGTCGCGCGTCTCGATGATCCGCTTGTGGATGAACTCGATCGAGCCGACGTCGACGCCGCGAGTGGGCTGCGCCGCCACGAGCAGGCGCAGGTCGCGGCTCATCTCCCGGGCGATGACCACCTTCTGCTGGTTTCCACCCGACAGCGTGCCCGCCGGGGTGTGGGGCCCCTGCGCGCGGATGTCGTACTCCTTGATGCGCTCGCGCGCGAACTCCTCGAGCACGGCGCGCTTGAGCGTGCCGGCGCGACTGAACGCCGGGTCGTCCGAGCGGTCGAGCACCAGGTTCTCGGCGACCGAGAACCCGCCGACCAGGCCGTCCTCCGTGCGGTCCTCCGGGACGAACCCGACTCCCGCGTCGAGGATGGCGCGCACGCTCTTGCCGACCAGCTCCTTGCCGTCGAGCACGATGCTGCCCTCGACGCGCGCCGCGAGACCGACGATGGCCTCCACGAGCTCGGTCTGGCCGTTGCCCTGCACGCCGGCGATCGCGAGCACCTCGCCCGGTCGCACGGTGAAGTCGACGCCGTCCACGACGATCGCGCCCCCCGTGGTGAGCACCCGCAGTCCGGACACCGCCAGCCCGCCCTCGCCGAGTCGCGGCGCCTCCTTGTGCACCGTCAGCTCGACCGCGCGGCCGACCATGAGCGAGGCGAGCTCCGCGTTCGACGCAGTCGGCGACGCCTCCCCCACGATCCGGCCGAGGCGGACGATCGTGATGGTGTCGGCGACCTCCCGCACCTCGCGGAGCTTGTGCGTGATGAACACGATCGCGGTGCCCTCGTCGCGCAGCTGCCGCATGATGCCCATGAGCTCATCGGTCTCCTGGGGGGTCAGCACCGCGGTGGGCTCGTCGAACACGAGCACCTTCGCGTCGCGCGAGAGCGCCTTGATGATCTCGACCCGCTGCTGCACGCCGACGGGCAGGTCGCCCACGATCGCGTCGGGGTCGATGTCGAAGCCGAAGCGCGCGGCGACGTCCCGCACGTGCTGGCGGGCCTTCGCGATGTCGAGGGTGCCGAGCGCCTTGGTCTGCTCGTGGCCGAGCATCACGTTCTCGGCGACCGTGAACACCGGTACGAGCATGAAGTGCTGGTGCACCATGCCGATCCCCGCAGCCATCGCGTCACCCGGGCCGCGGAAGTGCTGCACCTCGTCGTCGAGGAGGATCTCTCCCTCATCGGCCTGGTACAGGCCGTAGAGGACGTTCATGAGGGTGGACTTTCCCGCGCCGTTCTCCCCGAGGAGGGCGTGGATCTGCCCCGGTTCGACCACCAGATCGATGTGGTCGTTGGCCACGAGGCTGCCGAATCGCTTGGTGATGCCGCGAAGTTCGAGCTTCATATCTGCACCTTATCCAGAAGTGTCATTCAGGAGAATCGTCGTCCGTCCACGGCACGGGGCGAGTGGCAGCCTGCTCACCACTCGCCCCGTGTCGGACCGTTTCAGATCACGGCGAGTTCTTCGACTCCACCGTGATGTCGCCGGAGATGATCTGCTCCTGCAGCGTCTTCAGCTCGTCCATCAGGCCCTCGGGCAGCTGGGACTCGAAGTCGCCGAAGCCGGACAGCTTGACGCCCTCGTTCTCGAGCGTCCCGACGTAGGGCTCCGGGTCGAAGTCGCCCTTGGCGGCCGCGATCGTCGCGTCGTGCACAGCCACGTCGATGGCCTTCATGATCGACACGAGCGTCATGCCCGCAACACTCGGGTCGGCAACCGCGAGGTCGCTGTCCACGCCGAGCATCAGGGTGTCCTTGCCGCTGTCGGTGATGGCCGCCGCGGCGCTCTGGTAGACGGGGCCACCGACCGGGAGGATCACGTCGACACCCTGGTCGAGCACGCCCTGAGCGGTCTGCTTGGCGGTGTCGTTCGCGTCGAAGCCACCCGTGAAGGAGCCCTCCTGCGTCGCCGCATCCCATCCGAAGACCTGGACCGAAGCCGACTTGTCCTCGTTGTACTTCTCGACCCCGAGCTGGTAGCCGTCCATGAACACGGCGACCGACGGGATCTGCATGCCGCCGAAGGTGCCGACCTTGTTCACACCGCTCTGCGCCGACCACGCCGCGGCCGCGTAGCCGCCGAGGTAGGCGGCCTGAGCCGTGTCGAACACGAGGGGCTTGATGTTGGGCGCGTCGACCTCGCCGTCGAAGTCGTTGTCGGCCCAGTCATCGATGATCGCGTAGTCGATCTCGGGGTTCGCGAGCGCCGACTCGACCGTGGCGGCCGACAGCTTGAAGCCGACCGAGACGATGAGCGAGCAGCCCTCGGACACCGCGGTCTCGAGGTTCGGCGCGTAGTCGTTGTCGTTCGCCGACTCGAACTCGAGCGGCTTGATGTCGAGCTCCTCGGCGGCGCTGTCCATGCCCTCCTTGGCCGACTGGTTGAACGACTTGTCGTTCCAGCCGCCCGCGTCGGAGATCAGGCAGGGCAGGAAGTCGGAGTCGGCCGGCTTGTCCGATCCCCCGGCCTCGTCGGTCGGTGCCTGGCCGCAACCGGCGAGCGCGAAGATGACGCCCGCGGCGACGGTCGCGCCGAGAAGCTTCTTGGTGGTGGAGATGGTCAACTCATGCCTCCCTCAACGGAACCGCGACCATCGCGGATCGATCAAAGTTACCTAGTGTTTCAGCCTTCGTGCACGCACGTCGCCCCTGGCGCTGGCGAAAGGTTACAAAGCTGAAATCAACCCACCCGATGAGCACCGATCACTGCTCATCAGAGCACGTCGCCCTGTCCGTTCAGCTTCAGCGACTCCACGACGCCCTTCACGCGCTGCGCGTTCTCCACCGTCGTGACGAGAAGCGCGTCGGGGGTGTCGACCACGACGATGTCCTTGACGCCGACGAGGCTGATGACGCGGGAGGTCTGGCTGACGAGGATGCCGCTGGCGGCATCCGTGAGCACCCGCGCCCGCGGCCCGAGAACGGCGAGGTCGTTCTTCCTGCCGTTGGTGATGAGCTTGGTGAGCGACGCGAAGTCGCCGACATCGTCCCAGTCGAAGTGCCCGGGGACGACGGCGAGGCGACCACGACGCGCGGCGGGCTCGGCGACCGCATAGTCGATCGCCGTCTTCTTGAGGCGCGGCCAGATGCGGTCGACGACCGGGCCCCGTCGCTCGCGATCGTCCCACGCCTCGGCCAGTTCGAGCAGCCCGGCGTGCAGCTCCGGCTCGTTCGCGGCGAGCTCGTCGAGCAGGACGCTCGCCTTGGCGATGAACATGCCCGCGTTCCACAGGTAGCCCCGGTCGGCGAGGTACGCCTTGGCCGTCTCCAGGTCGGGCTTCTCCACGAAGCTCTCGACGAGCGCGGCCTCACGGGCACGCTCGACGACGAGCTCGGAGCCCTTCTTGATGTATCCGAAGCCGACCGCGGGCTCCGTGGGGGCGATGCCGATCGTGCAGATGTACCCCTCGCGAGCGACCTCGACCGCGTCTCGCACCGCGAACTCGAACACGCGCGTGCCGCGGATGACGTGATCGGCGCTGAACGAGCCGATGATCACATCGGGGTCGCGCCGGTGCAGCACGGCGGCGGCCAGTCCGATCGCCGCGGCGGACTCGCGCGGCTCCGACTCCAGGAACACGTTCAGATCGGCGATGCCGGGCAGCTCGGCCTCCACCGCCGCCCGGTGCGCCCGTCCCGTGACCACCGCGATCCGATCGGGTCCGGCGAGAGGCTCGAGGCGGTCCCACGTGTCGCGCAGCAGCGAGTGGCCGGAGCCGGTCAGGTCGTGCAGGAACTTCGGCGCATCCGCCCGGGAGAGCGGCCACAGCCTGCTGCCGATGCCTCCGGCCGGGATCACCGCGTAGAAGTCCTCGATGGGTTCGCTCACCCGGCCAGCGTACCCAGCCGGCCCGCTCGGTCCCCGTGAGCCGCTCCGCGGCGACGCGGTCCCGACCGGATCCGGGCGGCGCACGCTGGTTAGGGTCCCCTTCGTCGCCCACGGCCTTCTCACAGGAATAGGATGGAGGGCGATCGGGCGTGCCTGCCCCTCCCCAGCACTTCGAGGGGTCGAGACGGCGCACGCGACCGAGTCACATCGATCCAGGGAGGACGACCGTGTCCACAAGCGCTCGCTTGACACCGTCGATTTCGGAAACCACGTCCAAGACCCCCCGCGGCACCCTCTACCGGGGTCGCGAAGGCATGTGGTCGTGGGTGCTTCACCGCATCACCGGAGTCGCCATCTTCTTCTTCCTGTTGGTGCACGTGCTCGACACGGCGCTCATCAGGGTGTCGCCGGAGGCGTACGACGCGGTCATCGGCACGTACAAGAACCCGGTCATGGCGCTCGGCGAGGTCGTGCTCGTGGCCGGCATCGTGTTCCACGCCATGAACGGTCTGCGCATCATCGCCGTGGACTTCTGGTCGAAGGGCGCCAAGTACCAGCGCCAGCTCTTCTGGGGCGTTCTGCTCGTCTGGGGCATCATCATGGCCGGCTTCGTGCCCCGCCACCTGATGCTCGCATTCGCCGGCTTCGGAGGAGGACACTGATGAGCGCTCAGACCGCCGTCGCCCCCGCCCGCCGTCAGCGCGGGGTGAACCTGGAGAAGTGGGGCTGGGTCTTCATGCGCGTGTCGGGCGTCGTGCTCGTCGTGCTGATCTTCGGCCACCTCTTCGTCAACCTCATGCTCGGCGAGGGCATCCACGCCCTCGACTTCGCGTTCATCGCCGGCAAGTTCGCCACGCCGTTCTGGCAGTGGTGGGACGTGCTGATGCTGTGGCTCGCGCTCATCCACGGCGCCAACGGCATGCGCACGATCGTGAACGACTACGTGACCAACGCCACCGCCCGCAAGGCACTCGTGTGGGCACTCGGGCTGGCCGCCGGCCTGCTCATCATCCTCGGCACGCTGGTCGTCTTCACGTTCGACCCCTGCCTGGGTGTGACCGAGTCCAGCACGCTGTGGGAGACCTGCCAGGCGCAGGGCTAGAAGAAGAGGCATACGAGAAGTGACTACCCAGACCCAGGATTCCGTCGTCCGTGACGGCGTGCACTACCACCAGTTCGACATCGTCATCGTGGGCGCCGGCGGCGCCGGGATGCGGGCGGCCATCGAGGCGGGCCCCGGCGCGAAGACGGCCGTGATCTCGAAGCTGTACCCGACGCGCTCGCACACCGGTGCCGCGCAGGGCGGCATGGCGGCGGCGCTCGCGAACGTCGAGGAGGACTCCTGGGAGTGGCACACCTTCGACACGGTCAAGGGCGGCGACTACCTCGTCGACCAGGACGCGGCGGAGATCCTCGCGAAGGAAGCCATCGACGCGGTCATCGACCTCGAGAACATGGGCCTTCCCTTCAACCGCACGCCCGAGGGCAAGATCGACCAGCGTCGCTTCGGCGGTCACACGGCCGAGCACGGCAAGACCCCGGTCCGCCGCGCCTGCTACGCCGCCGACCGCACCGGTCACATGATCCTGCAGACGCTGTTCCAGAACTGCGTCAAGCTCGGCATCAACTTCTTCAACGAGTTCTATGTGCTCGACCTCATCACCGTGAAGGACGAGGCGGGCAAGACCCAGATCGCCGGCGTCGTCGCCTACGACCTCGCCACGGGTGAGCTTCACGTCTTCCAGTCCAAGGCCGTCATCTTCGCGACCGGCGGCTTCGGGAAGATCTTCAAGACCACGTCGAATGCGCACACTCTCACGGGCGACGGCGTCGGCATCGTCTGGCGCAAGGGCCTCCCGCTGGAGGACCTCGAGTTCTTCCAGTTCCACCCGACCGGACTCGCCGGACTCGGCATCCTCCTCACCGAGGGTGCCCGCGGTGAGGGCGCGATCCTCCGCAACGCCTCGGGCGAACGGTTCATGGAGCGATACGCCCCCACCATCAAGGACCTCGCGCCGCGTGACATCGTCGCGCGCTGCATGGTGCAGGAGGTCGCGGAGGGCCGCGGCGCCGGACCGCACAAGGACTACGTGCTGCTCGACTGCACGCACCTGGGCGCCGAGGTGCTCGAGACCAAGCTCCCCGACATCACCGAGTTCGCGCGCACGTACCTGGGCGTCGACCCGGTCGTGGAGCCCGTCCCCGTGATGCCGACCGCGCACTACGCCATGGGCGGCATCCCCACCAACAACAACGGCGAGGTGCTGGCCGACAACGACACCGTGGTGCCCGGCCTGTACGCCGCCGGCGAGTGCGCGTGCGTCTCGGTGCACGGCGCCAACCGCCTCGGCACCAACTCGCTGCTCGACATCAACGTCTTCGGCAAGCGAAGCGGCCGCAACGCCGTGGAGTACGTCAAGACCGCCGAGTTCGTTCCGCTCCCCGAGAACCCCGCCGCGTTCGTCTCCGGCATGCTCGAGGACCTGCGCAACAACCAGGGCACCGAGCGCATCGCCGTGCTGCGCAAGACGCTGCAGGACGAGATGGACAAGGGCGCGCAGGTGTTCCGCACGCACGAGTCGCTGCAGCACGTGCTGGGCGTGATCGCCGAGCTGCGCGAGCGCTACAAGAACGTGCACGTCGACGACAAGGGCCACCGGTTCAACACCGACCTGCTCGAGGCCGTGGAGCTGGGCTTCCTGCTCGACATCGCCGAGGTCGTCGTCTACGCGGCGCAGAACCGCGAGGAGAGCCGCGGCGGTCACATGCGCGACGACTTCCCGAAGCGCGACGACGAGAACTACATGAAGCACACCATGGCCTACCTGACGGGCGACCCGCACTCGTCGGACCCCAGCGACCACATCAAGCTCGACTGGAAGCCCGTCGTGTTCACCAAGAACGACAAGGGCGAGTTGAACTACCCGCCGATGGAGAGGAAGTACTGACCATGTCGAACGCCATCGCCGAAGCCCCCGCGGAGACGACCGAAGACACCGGCATCCAGTCCTTCATCGTCACGTTCAACATCCGCCGGTTCGACCCCGAGGTCGACGCCGAGCCGCACTGGGTCGACTACGACGTGGAGCTCTACTCCACCGACCGCGTGCTCGACGCCCTCCACAAGATCAAGTGGGAGGTCGACGGTTCGCTCACGTTCCGCCGCTCCTGCGCCCACGGGATCTGCGGCTCCGACGCCATGCGCATCAACGGACGGAACCGCCTCGCCTGCAAGACGCTGATCAAGGACCTCGACATCTCGAAGCCCATCTACGTCGAGGCCATCAAGGGCCTGCCGCTGGAGAAGGACCTCGTCGTCGACATGGAGCCGTTCTTCGCGTCGTACCGCGAGGTGCAGCCGTTCCTCGTCGCGAACTCCGTGCCGGAGAAGGGCAAGGAGCGCCTGCAGACCATCGCCGACCGCGAGGTCTTCGACGACACCACCAAGTGCATCCTGTGCGCCGCGTGCACCTCCTCGTGCCCCGTGTTCTGGACCGACGGTCAGTACTTCGGCCCGGCGGCCATCGTCAACGCGCACCGCTTCATCTTCGACTCGCGCGACGACAACGCCGCCGTGCGCCTCGACATCCTCAACGACAAGGAGGGTGTGTGGCGGTGCCGCACGACCTTCAACTGCTCCGAGGCGTGCCCCCGCGGCATCGAGGTCACGAAGGCGATCGCAGAGGTCAAGCAGGCGGTCCTTCGCGGACGCCCCTGAGGCATCTCCTCCCCCGCGCGAAGGGCGGCTCCGACTGCGGAGCCGCCCTTCGCGCGTCTCGGAGGCGTCCCGGCGTGGGGCGCCTTGGATAGGGTGGGGTCGTGTCCGACCCCACTGGTGCCGCGACCGAGCCCGGTCGTCTCGATGCGGCGGTCGAGCGCGCGACCGCGCTGACGCAGCGCACCCTGGGACTGTTCCCGGTGCGGGTGTGGCGACACTTCCTGCAGCACAACGGCTTCCTGCTCGCCGCGGGCGTGAGCTATCAGGCGCTGTTCGCGATCTTCGCCGCTGTGTACCTGGCCTTCGCCATCGCCGGTCTCTGGCTGGGCGGCAGCGAAGATGCAGTCAACGGCCTCATCGACATCATCAACAACTACATCCCGAACCTGATCCTCGACCAGGGCGGCGTGTTCACACCGCAGCAGGTGCAGGAGATCGCCTCCAACACGACCGGCGTGCTCGGCGTCACCGGCCTCATCGCCCTGGGCACGGTGATCTGGACCGCGATCGGCTGGGTCACCTTCTCCCGCCGCGCCGTGCGAGACATCTTCGGGCTCGAGCCCGACCGCCGCAGCTACCTGCTGCTGAAGGCCCGCGATCTGCTCGCGGCCCTCATCTTCGGGGTGGCCCTGATCCTCGGGTCGGCCCTCAGCTCGGCCAGTGCGGCCGTGCTGCGCTGGCTCCTCACCCTCCTCGGGTGGGACTCCGGATCGGACGGGCTGAACCTCAGCATCCGGATCGGGACCGTGCTCGTGTCCTTCGTGCTCCTGACCGGGGCCCTGGCCGCGATGGTGCGATTCCTCACCGGGACCTCGCTGCACTGGGGAGTGATCTGGCCGGGCGCACTCCTCGGCGGTGCGGCCATGACCGTGCTGCAGTTCGGTGTCGGCTTCCTGCTGAGCTACACGCCGTCGAACCCTCTCCTGGCCACGTTCGCGATCTTCGTCGGACTGCTGCTGTGGTTCCGCGTGAACGGCGTCGTGATGCTCGTCGCGGCGTCGTGGATGGCGGTGACGGCACAGGACCGCGACCTGCCGCTCCTCGCCCAGACCGAGGCGGAGCGCCGCATCGACGAGCACCGGGCGCTGCTCGTCGCCGCGCGCATCCGAGCCCGAGACGCGCAGGCGGAGCGCGATGCCGCCCCCTGGTACCGCGTGTGGGCGACCGAGCGGGCGCTGCGCCGCGCACGGGAGGAAGTGACGCACCTCGAGGCCACTGCCCCGCCGCCGCTGCCGGCGGGTTCCCCGCTGGCACAGCGTCTGCTCACGGAGCTCAACCACCGCCAGGACCGCGGTGATGTCGGAGGCGCTCGTTAGGCTGGAGGAATGCCTCATCTGCGTATCGCCACGGTCAATGTCAACGGGATCCGAGCGGCGGCTCGCAACGGGATGAGCTCGTGGCTCGACGCGGCGGACATCGACATCCTCACCCTGCAGGAGGTCCGCGGCCAGGACGAGCACATCGAGGCCGCCCTCCCCGGATGGACCTTTGTGCACGACGAGGCAACGGCGAAGGGGCGCGCAGGCGTCGCGATCGCCAGCCGCCTCCCCGCCGTCGCTTCCCGCACCGACTTCGGGCCGGAGGACTTCGATTCGAAGGGTCGCTGGATCGAGGCCGACTACGTGATCGGCGACCGGCCGCTGACGGTGGTCAGCGCCTACGTACACTCGGGCGAGGCGGACACCCCGAAGCAGGACGAGAAGTGGAAGTTCCTCGACGCGTTCGAGGCCCGACTCGCGTCGCTGAACACCGACGGCGCCCTCGCCCTCGTCACGGGCGACCTCAACGTCGGCCACCGCGAGCTCGACATCAAGAACTGGCGCGGGAACCGCACCAAGGCCGGCTTCCTCCCGCGGGAACGCGCGTACTTCGACCGGTTCCTCGGCGAGGCGGGCACGTCGATCACGGGGACCGATGGCTCGGTCGGCACCGGCCTCGGCTGGGTCGATGTCGGGCGCCGCTTCCACGGTGAGGTCGACGGTCCGTACACGTGGTGGTCCATGCGCGGGAAGGCATTCGACAACGACTCCGGGTGGCGCATCGACTACCACCTCGCAACTCCCGCTCTCGCGGAACGGGTCGAGGCTTACCACGTCGCCAGGGCCGCCGCCTACGACCAGCGCTGGAGCGACCACGCACCGGTCGTCGTCGACTACTCGTACTGACGACGCCGAGCCGGCCGCGCAAGCGGTTGCGTCGTGCCGGGCCGCGCTCGCGCACAGAGTGCGTTACCCGGACACGGATCGCGCCGAGCCGGCCGCGCGGGCGGTCGTGCCGGGCTCGCTAGGAGCCGGGCTAAGAGCCGGGCTGCGCAGCCGCGTGCCGGTCCTGTTCGCGGTACCACCCGCGGTACTCCAAGACCGTCCCCAGCACCGGGTTCACCGCGCGCATGTCGATCGTGCGACGACGGTGCTCCTCGTCCCAGCCGTCCACGAGATCGACGTGCACGCCGAGGGGTCCGCGGAGCGCGACCCGTCGACCGCACAGACGCAGCGCGACCCGCACCGTGCTCATGCGGAGGAACCCCTCCGGTGTCACGGAGCACGCCTCGATCAGCTCGACCCGACCGCGCGAGCCGAGGAGGTTGCGCACCAGCCCAGGGCGGACGCTCACGGTCAGACGGTCGGCGATCTCCTGCGCACCGCGGGAGAAGCCGAACACGCGGACGGAGTCGAGCGTGGCACGCCCCGACGGAGACCGTCCGGACACCGTCATCAGCGTGAAGGGCACCGCGCGGCCCCGGGCGGTGACGAGCAGACGCGGGCCCACGACGGGACGGGCGAGCGCCGACCACCGACCGAAGCGGCTTCCCGCGATCGCGAACACCCCCTCCGCGTGACCGACGGCCGAGGGGCGACGGAACGAGGCGAGCAGTTCCGGGTGCAGTCGCTCCGCCTCCGCTCCGAGGGAGTCGAGGAAGACCTGGCCTCGTGCGGGCGGGGGTGTCTCGGTCATGCCGCCAGCGTAGGCGACGGCCGCGCGGAGGGCCGCGCGACGGGCGCATAGGATTGACGGGTGAACAAGCCTCGTCTCTACTCCGGAATGCAGCCCTCCGCCGACTCCCTCCAGATCGGCAACTACATCGGCGCTCTCCTGCAGTGGCGAGAGCTGCAGAACTCGTACGACGCCTTCTTCTCCGTGGTCGACCTGCACGCCCTGACCGTGGCCCAGGAGCCGGCGGAGCTGCGGGAGAAGACGCGCCGGACGGCTGCGCAGTACATCGCAGCGGGTATCGAGCCCTCGCAGTCGACGCTGTACGTGCAGTCCCACGTGCGCGCACACGCCGAGCTGGCCTGGATCCTCAGCACGATCACCGGCTTCGGCGAGGCCGGTCGCATGACGCAGTTCAAGGACAAGTCCGCCCGGTACGGCGCTGACGCGACCAGCGTCGGACTCTTCACCTATCCAGTGCTCATGGCCGCGGACATCCTCCTCTACCAGACCGACGTCGTGCCGGTCGGCGACGACCAGAAGCAGCACGTCGAGCTCACGCGCGACCTCGCCGAGCGCTTCAACACGCGCTTCGGTCCCACCTTCACGGTGCCGATCCCCGTCATCCAGAAGGAGACGGCACGGATCTACGACCTGCAGAACCCGACCGCGAAGATGTCGAAGTCGGCGGAGAGCGACGCCGGCGTCTTGTGGATGCTCGACGACCCGGCCAAGTCGGCCAAGAAGATCATGCGGGCCGTGACCGACAACGAGGGCTCGGTGCGGTTCGACCGCGAGAACAAGCCCGGTGTCTCGAACCTGCTGACGATCTACGCAGCCCTCACCGGTCGGCAGATCGCCGCGATCGAGGACGAGTACGCGGGCCGTGGCTACGGAGACTTCAAGAAGGGCCTGGCAGAGGTCGTGGTGGCGGAGTTCGGGCCGGTGCGGGAGCGCGCGCTCGAGCTCCTCGACGACCCGGCCGAGCTCGACCGCATCCTCGCCGCGAACGCCGCCCGCGCGGACGCCGTCGCCGATGCGACGCTGTCCGACGTGTACGACCGCGTCGGACTGCTCCGGCGGGTCTGACGGCTGCGGTGCCCGGGGGCGAGGACGGCAGCGCCTCTAGGATGGGGGGCGTGACCGATCCCCAGCTGCCTCCTCCCCCCGGCGCACGCTCGATCCCCGACGGACCCCCGCCGGCACCCCCGGCATACGCCCCCGCGCCGTCCGCCGCCCCGGTCCCGCCCGCATACGATGCCGCCCCGGTCCCGCCCGCATACGATGCCGCCCCGGTCGCGCCCGCATACGATGCCGCACCGGTCCCGCCGTCGTACGCAGCCGCCCCGGTCCCGCCGTCGTACGGCGCTGCCCCGGTACCCCCGGCATACGCCACCGCCCCCGGCGCATACCCGACCGCGGCTCCGGTCGCACCCGCCGCCCCTCCCGGCGCCTACGCCGTGCCCGTGGGCGGCTACGCGGTGCCGTCCGGGGCCTACAGCGTGCCGGATGCGGCTCCGCAGCGCTCCGGCGTCCTGGGCTCGCTCGCCCTCGTCTTCTCCCTCGTCGCGGCCGTCGTGGCCCCGATCCTCGGCGGCATCAGCGCCTTCGAGATCGGCCGACGACTCCCCTACGGCGTCTCGAGCGGCAATGACCTGAGCGTCCTCAGCCCGGCGCGAGATCAGGTGCTGTGGGCGGAGCTGTCGTTCTGGACCGGGACGGTGTTCGGCGTCGCCGCGCTCGTCCTCGGCATCATCGCGATCCGCCGTCGGCAGGGTCGCGGTGCCGGGATCGCCGCGCTCGTGCTCGCCGTGCTCGGCGTCGTGATCTTCTCCGCCGTCGTGCTCGTCACGTTCGCCGTCGGTGGTGCCGCCGGATTCGCGGGCTCCCCCGCCTGAGCGCACGACCGCTCAGCGGGGCGCGTGGTGCTTCTGCTGCGCGGCCAGGAGCCCCTCGTCCACCAGCAGCTCGACCGCATCGGCGGCATCCGCGACGAGGAGCGGCAGGTTCGCCCGCTCGTCCTTCCCGAACGGGGACAGCACCCAATCGGCGGGGTCCTGACGCCCGGGCGGGCGCCCGATCCCCACGCGCACGCGCGGGAACTCGGGCGTCGTGAGCGCGCGCGCCACGTCGCGCACGCCGTTGTGTCCGCCGTGGCCGCCGCCCGTCTTCAGCTTCACCGTGTCGAACGGGATGTCGAGCTCGTCGTGCACCACGACCACGTGCTCCGGCGCGACGGAGTAGAACCGGGCCAGTGCGGCGACCGGTGTCCCCGAGACGTTCATGAAGGTGTTCGGCTTGGCGAGCACGAGCTTGTCCGCCCCCGGGCGCAGCCACGTCTCCACCACACGAGCACCGCCCTTGTGCTCACGGAACGTCTCGCCGCGCCTGCTCGCCAACTCGTCGACGACCAGCTGGCCGATGTTGTGGCGGGTCGCCTCGTACCGCGGACCCGGGTTGCCGAGTCCGACAACGAGCCAGGTGACTGCCATTCCTCGTCCTCTCTCGCGGGCGCCGCGCACCCGGTCAGGATACGACGGAGGGGACGCGATGCGATCGCGTCCCCTCCGTGGTGAAGCTGTCGGAGATCACTCCGCGGCGGCCTCCTCGGCGGCCTCGGCGGGAGCCTCGCCCTCGGCGGCCTCGACCTCGTCCTCGACCGGAGCGGCCGGAACGGCGATCGCGACGACCAGGACCTCGGGGTCGGTCAGCAGCGACGAGCCCTTGGGCAGGGTGACGTCGGCGGCCGTGATGTGCGCGCCCTCCTCGAGACCCTCGACCGACACCTCGATGTGCTCCGGGATGTGGGTGGCCTCGGCCTCGACCGACAGCGTGGTCGCGTCGAGGTTGACGATGGTGCCGGGAGCCGACTCGCCCGTGACGACGACGGGAACGTCGATCGCGACCTTCTCGCCCTTCTTCACGACCAGCAGGTCGATGTGCTCGATGATCTGGTGCACCGGGTCCTTCTGCACGTCCTTGACGAGCGCGAGCTGCGAGGTGCCCTCGATGTCGAGGTCGAGCAGCGCGTTCGCGCGACGCACGATCAGCGAGACCTGGTGGCCCGGGAGCGCGACGTGCACGGGCTCGGTGCCGTGGCCGTAGATGACGGCGGGGATCTTGCCGGCGGCGCGCAGACGACGGGCGAAGCCCTTGCCGAAGCTGTTGCGCAGCTCGGCGTGGACCGTGGTGTCTTCAGACATGGGTTCTCCTTCGGGGCACGCAGCGAAGGCGCCGCGCGGTGGTCTTGGAATTGTGAACTCGAACGCGGACGCGTGAGGAAAGCCACCGGGCTTGCTTCGCCGCGTCGATTACGGAGATCCGCGCACGCGCAGAAGCATCCCTCGCCGAGGTACGTGTCCATGGTACCGGATCACCCGATAGGCTGAGGACACCGTCCCTTCTGCAGAACTCGGAGTACCCCCATGCTCGACGGCGCCTTCCTCTCGCACGTCCTCCTCTGGCTCATCGGCGCCATGACGCTCTGCGCCGCGATCGGTACCGCGGGCGCGCTGTTCTCGCTCGGCCGCTCCGGCTACCGCAAGGACTGATCGCCCCTCCGACGCTCCTCGTCCCGCCACGCGGCGACGATGGCGTCGACCTCCCCGGCGGGGTTCCGCGTGGCCTCGACCCGCACCCCGCGCTCATCGCCCTCCAGCGGCTCCAGCGCCGCGAGCTGCGAGTCCAGCAGCGACGCCGGCATGAAGTGGTCCTCCCTCGCCCGCATCCGCGCGGCCAGCACCGCAGGATCGACGACGAGCTCCGCGAAGAACGCCTCCGGCGCCCCCGTCCTGATCGCCTCGCGGTAGCGACGCCGCAGCGCGGAGCAGGCGATCACGATCCGGTCGTGCGCGCGCAGCGTCTCGCCCACGACCCGCAACCACGGCAGGCGGTCCTCGTCGTCGAGCGGGACACCGGCAGCCATCTTGTCGACGCTGGTGAGCGGATGCAGATCGTCACCGTCGACGAACCGCGCGTCCAGCGCCTCCGCGAGGGCCCGGCCCACCGTCGACTTGCCCGAGCCGCTCGGCCCCATCACCACGATGCGGACGCTCATCGCCGCCCGGTTCAGTAGAACTCGACGGTGTCGACCACGGCGCGCAACTCGCGGCCGTCGAGCAGGCGGGTCGCGTTCTCCGCGAAGCGGCGGGCGATGCGCTCCTCCTCGCGGGAGCTGAGCGCCGCGGTGTGCGGACTCACGAGCACGCGCGGGTGCGACCACAGGGGCGAGCCCTCCGGCAGCGGCTCCTCCTCGAACACGTCCAGCCCGGCGAACCCCACGCGCCCGTCGTCCAGCGCCCGCAGCAGCGCGGCCTCGTCGATCACGCTCCCCCGGCCCACGTTGGTGACGATCACCCCGGGGCGCACCGCCCGCAGCACGTCGTCGCCGATCAGGTGCCGGGTCTGCGCGGTACCGGGCAGCGTGACCACGATCGCGTCGACCTCCGCGACCACCTCGCTCAGCGCATCCGGGGAGACGAGCCGCTCGACCCCCTCCACCGGACGGCCGGAACGGCTCGTGCCCCACACCCGCGCACCCAGCGCATCGAATCGGCGCGCGCACTCCGCTCCGATCCCGCCCAACCCGACGACGAGCACCGTCATCTCCTCGACCTGCCTCATCTCCCACCGCTCGGGCCAGCGACGGTCGCGCTGATCCTCCAGCAGACGCGGCAACCCCTTGGCACCGGCGAGCACGGCGAACACCGCGAACTCGGCGAGAGTGCCACCGTGCACGCCGGCGCTCGTGGTGAAGACGACCCGGTCCAGGTCGGCGCGACCGAGGTCCGCGGCGCGCACCGTGCTCCCGCCGCCCGCCGCCGTGGTCATGACCCAGCGCAGCCGCGGGTTCGCGGACACCGTGCGCGCCAGGGCGCGGGGATCGACGTCCGGGATCCCGAACAGCACGTCGGCGGAGTCGACCAGGGCGTCGAAGGCCTCCTGCTGCTGCGGCGTGCGCGTGAACCCGGGGTCGCCCGACCAGTCCGCGGGCCCGCGCATCGGCGGCACGAGCGACGGATCGCTCACCACCTCCAGGCGCGGCTCCAGCTCTTCGATGAGCCGGCACAGCTCCTCGGGCAGCGGCACCGCCACCACGGCGCGCACCTTCTTCTCGGACTCCGTCACGACGACTCCCTCTCTGCAGGCCTGCTCCGACCAGCGTAGAGGTCGAGGCGGGCCGCACCGCCGCGGCCTCACGGGGAAACGATCGCGCGCCGACCGACCGCACAGCGATACGCTGAACACAACCCTTCTTCACGATCGAGGAGCCCTCTGTGCCCGAAGCATCAGCGAACATCGGAGTCGTCGGACTCGCCGTCATGGGGTCGAACCTCGCCCGCAACCTCGCCAGCCGCGAGGGCAACACCGTGGCGATCTTCAACCGCAGCTACGAGAAGACCGAGACCCTCCTCGAGGAGCATCCGGAAGCCGGCTTCATCCCCGCCCGGACGTACCAGGAGTTCGCCGATGCGCTGCAGAAGCCGCGCACGGCCATCATCATGGTCAAGGCGGGTGCCCCGACCGACGCGGTGATCGATTCGCTGGTCGAGGTGTTCGAGCCGGGCGACATCATCGTCGACGGCGGCAACGCGTACTTCCCCGACACCATCCGCCGCGAGAAGGCCGTGCGGGAGACGGGCATCAACTTCGTCGGCGCCGGCATCTCCGGCGGCGAAGAGGGTGCGCTCACCGGTCCCTCGATCATGCCCGGCGGCTCCGACGAGTCGTGGGTCACGCTCGGCCCGATCCTCAAGTCCATCGCGGCGGTCGCCGAGGGCGAACCGTGCGTCACGCACGTGGGTCACGACGGTGCCGGCCACTTCGTCAAGATGGTGCACAACGGCATCGAGTACGCCGACATGCAGCTGATCGCCGAGGCCTACGACCTCATCCGTCGCGGCACCGGCAAGTCGCCCGCCGAGATCGCCGAGATCTTCGCGGAGTGGAACCGCGGCGAGCTCGAGTCGTACCTGATCGAGATCACCGCCGAGGTGCTCCGTCAGGTGGATGCGGAGACCGGCAAGCCCCTCGTCGATGTGATCCTCGACCAGGCCGGCGCCAAGGGCACCGGCGCCTGGACCGTGCAGACCGCGCTGTCGCTCGGCGTCCCGGTCTCCGGCATCGCCGAGGCGACCTTCGCCCGCTCGCTCTCCTCGCACCCCGAGCAGCGCGCCGTCGCCGCGTCGCTTCCCGGACCCGACGAGGAGTTCACCGTGCCGGCCGATCAGGTCGATGCGTTCATCGAGGACGTGCGCCTGGCGCTCTACGCGTCGAAGATCGTCGCGTACTCGCAGGGCTTCGACGAGATCCGCGCGGGGGCCGCCGAGTACGGCTGGAACATCGACCTCGGCGCGATCTCCAAGATCTGGCGCGGCGGCTGCATCATCCGGGCGCAGTTCCTGAACCGGATCGCGGACGCCTACGCCGAGACGCCCGACCTTCCCGTGCTGATGACGGCGCCGTACTTCGCCGAGGCGCTGACCCGCGCCCAGTCCGCCTGGCGCCGCGTCGTGGTGACGGCCGCGCAGTCGGGCATCCCCGCCCCGGCGTTCTCGTCGTCGCTGTCGTACTACGACGGCATCCGCGCCGACCGCCTCCCCGCCGCGCTCGTGCAGGGTCAGCGCGACTTCTTCGGCGCCCACACCTACAAGCGCATCGACAAGGACGGCACGTTCCACACGCTGTGGTCGGGCGACCGCACCGAGATCGAGGCCGAGGACACGCACTGACGCCTCCGTGCGACGAGGGCCCGGGAACCGCATGGTTCCCGGGCCCTCGTGCGTCGTCGCTCAGACGCTGATGTTGTGGTTGCGGCGGAACAGGTTCTGCGGGTCCCACTGCCGCTTGACCTCGAGGAGCCGGGCGAACGCCTCTTCGGCATACATGCCGGCGACCGTCTCGGAGTGCTCCGTGTCGACGAAGTTGCTGTACTCGGCGAGGCGCCCCGCGGCGATCCGCTGGACCTCGACGGCAGCGCGCTCGCGCGCGGCGTCGTCGAGCAGTCCGGGGATGTCGAAGGCGGCCGCCATCACGAACCAGGTCGCGGAACGGGCGGGGAACGCGGTCGCCTCCTGGGGCACGTCGGCGAAGGCGCCGCCGAGCGAGCGCAGGAACACGACCGACGCCGGATAGGCGCTCCGGAAGGCGATCAGGCGGTCGATCAGCTCATCATCGAGGTCGGACATGAGCCCGTTGGCCGCGATGAACCCGGGAGGAGCGGGGGCCTCCTCCCCCTCGGGCTGCGGCATCTCCAGCAGGATGTCGCGGTAGGCCGGCGTACTGACCTCACTGTGCACGCCATCGAGCGCGGCGATCGGGGCGAGGGCGGCCTGCAGCGCCTCGGGCTCGGGGCCGGCCCAGACCGCGGTGAGCCTGGCGCCCGCTGGAGCACTCGGGTCCATGGGCGGCACGTCCATGAACGTGACGGTGAGCTCGCGCGGGGCATCGCGCATCAGGTCGCGTGTCGCCCGGAGGACGTCGGTGGCATCACCGTCGACGACGTTCTCGGCCAGCGCGATGCCCGGGAGCCGGTGCGCCTCGAAGTCGAAGCGGGTGACGATGCCGAAGTTGCCGCCACCGCCCCGCAGCGCCCAGAACAGGTCGGGGTGCTCGTCGGCGGAGGTCTCGATCACGTCGCCGGTCGCGGTCACGACCTGCGCGCCGACCAGCTGGTCGACCGCGAGGCCCCAGGCGCGGACCATCCAGCCGATGCCGCCGCCGAGGGTGAGACCGCCCACGCCGACGCTCGCGGTGTCGCCCGAGCTGAGCGCGAGGCCGTGGTTCGCGAGCTCCGCGGACACGTGGCCCCAGACGGCGCCGCCGCCGATGCGGACCCTGGTGCCCTCGACCTCGACGGAGGACAGGGCGCCGAGCTCGATGCGGATGCCGGGTGCGGGGGCGTGCGACCAGGGGCCGTGCCCGCCGGAGACGACGGTCAGCGGGACGGGTTCCCGTGCGGCGCGACGGACGAGGTCGGCGACCTCGGAGACGGTGGAGGGACGGTGGACGATGGGGGAAGGATGCTCGACGCTGTCGGTCATGAGCACACGGTAGACCCGGGCGCAGACATTCGGGAGGGCTGTTCCCAGAGAACACATAGCGGCCTCCATAGAAATCGCATAGGAGATTCCGCAGAATAGACGCTATGACCAGCGACCTGCCCGAACTGCGCCGCCCCGACGGCTCCCCTCTGCGCATCCTCGCCGTGGACGACGAGCAGATGCTCACCGACCTGCTCGCCATGGCCCTGCGGATGGAGGGGTGGGAGGTGCGCACCGCGTCGTCCGGCCTCGAGGCCATCCAGGTGGCCAAGGAGTTCGAGCCGGACGCGCTCGTGCTCGACATCATGATGCCCGACCTCGACGGGATGTCCGTGCTCAAGCGGCTCCGCGATGCGGGCAACCTCGTGCCCGTGCTGTTCCTCACGGCCAAGGACGCCGTCGGCGACCGCGTGGCGGGCCTCACCGCCGGCGGCGACGACTACGTGACCAAGCCGTTCAGCCTCGAAGAGGTGATCGCCCGCCTGCGCGCGATCATCCGCCGCACCGGTCACGCGACCGCAGACGACGGGCAGTCCATCCTCCGCGTGGCCGACCTCACGCTCAACGAGGACAGCCACGAGGTCGTGCGCGACGGCACCGAGATCGAACTGACCGCGACCGAGTTCGAGCTGCTGCGCTACCTGATGCGCAACGAGCGCCGCGTGCTGTCGAAGGCGCAGATCCTCGACCGGGTGTGGAGCTACGACTTCGGCGGGAAGTCGTCGGTGGTCGAGCTGTACATCTCCTACCTGCGCAAGAAGATCGACGCCGGACGCACTCCTCTGCTGCACACGGTGCGCGGCGTCGGCTACATGATCAAGGCCCCGCAGTGAGCGTCGCGACGATGACGCGACGCCCCATGAGCCTGCAGACGCGGCTCATGACGGCCGTGATCGGCTTCGTGTCGCTCATCCTCGTCATCGTCGCCATCATCACCAGCGCTACCCTCGGCAGCACGCTCGAACAGCAGCTCGACGACAAGGTCAAGGGCTACGCCGTCACGATCCGCGATCAGGTCGTCGAGCGGGTCGCGCCGTCCGATGCGACCGTCGAGAACATCCTCTACCGCATCGACCCCGTGCCGGGGCTGCTGCTCTCGGTGGGAAGCCCCGTCGCCGGTGCCACGGGCGTCGCGTTCCACGACAACCGCGCCGAGCTCAGCAACCGGTCGACCACCCTCACCTCCGAGCAGCTGCGACAGCTGTACGGCACGGTCGCCCTCGGCACCCAGGGCACCATCACGTTCGACGGGCTCGGCTCGTACCGCGTCTTCGCGACCACCGCGAGCAACGGCGTCGTCGTGGTCACCGGACTCCCCCGCGACGAGATCCAGAACCAGCTCACGCAGCTGCTCACCGTGATCGTGCTCGCGACCGTGGGCGGCCTGATCCTCCTCGCCCTCACCACCGCGGTGACCATCCGGGTGAGCCTTCGTCCGCTGCGCGCGGTCGCCGCGACCGCCACCCGGGTCGCGAACCAGCAGCTCGACCGCGGCGAGGTCAGCATCACCGAGCGCGTGCCGCCCGCCGAGGCCGATCCGCGCACGGAGACCGGGCTGGTGGGCGCGGCGCTCAACAAGCTGCTCGACCACGTGGACGTCTCCCTCGCCGCTCGACAGAAGAACGAGGAGCGCATGCGGCAGTTCGTCGCCGACGCGAGCCACGAGCTGCGCACCCCGCTCGCCTCGATCCGCGGCTACTCCGAGCTCTCCCTGCGCGCGCTCCGTCAGGCGGACGCCGCGACCGACCCCGCCAAGGCCCCCGAGGCGATCGAGGGCACCACGTCGTCGCTCGAGCGCATCCAGGCGCAGTCGCTGCGCATGACCAGGCTCGTGGAGGACCTGCTGCTGCTCGCCCGTCTCGACGAGGGCCGCGAGCTCGTCTACAGCAACGTCGACCTCGCGCAGCTCGCGCTGGAGGGCCTCTCCGACGCGCGGCCGACCGCACCCGAGCACCACTGGAGCATCGAGGTCCCGGACGAGCCGGTGCTGATCCTGGGCGATGCCGGGCGCATGCACCAGGTGGTGGCGAACCTGCTCGCGAACGCCAGGGCACACACCCCGGCGGGGACCACGGTGACGCTCAGCGTCGCCAGGGAGGGCGACGACGCCGTGCTCCGCGTGCACGACGACGGGCCGGGCATCGACCCCGCGATCCGCGACGAGCTCTTCGCCCGCTTCGCCCGCGGTGACACCTCGCGCGCCCGTCAGACCGGCGGCACCGGGCTCGGCCTCGCGATCGTGAAGGCCATCGTCGAGGGGCACGGGGGCGTGATCGACGTGACCAGCGAGCCGGGTGACACCACCTTCACGGTGCGGATCCCGTCCGCGCCCGCTCCGGCCCCCGCTCAGTAACCCGCGAACGCGTCGGTCGTGAGGCTGCGCGCCCTCTGCAGCGCCGGCGCGAGGTCGGCGATCAGCCGCGGCGGTCCGGAGATGAACGCGTGCCGCTCGGCCAGGTCGGGCACGGCCTGCTCGAGCGACTCCGCACCCAGGCGCGCGCCCCGCGCCCAGGACCAGTGCGCGGGAAGCCCGGTGGGCTCGTCGCGCGTGAACACCACCGTCCGCACGCCGGTCGCCTCCAGCTCCTCCCGGAACGCGAGCTCCGCGGCCTCCGCGGCGACGTAGACCAGCACCACGTCGCGCTGCTGACCCGTGGCCCGCAGCTGCCGCAACTGCGACACGACCGGCGTCACGCCGATGCCCGCCGCGACCATGAGCACGGGCTGCTCGCCGCGCGGCAGGACGAAGTCGCCCCACGTGCCGGTGACCGCGAACGTCGCCCCCGGCTCCGCGGCCGCCAGCGCGCGCTTGTAGCTGGACGGGTGCTTCTGGTCGCCGTTCTTGTACGCGATGCGCAGAGTCGGCAGGTCGGCCGGTGCCGAGACGATGCTGAACTCCCGTCGAGTGCCCCGCGCGTCGGGACGGCGGTGCGGCACGTCCAGCTCGAGGTACTGGCCGGCGAGGAACCGGACCCGCCCCTTCGCGCGGAACGTGAGCTCCTGCGCGGTCGGGGTGACGAAGGTGCGACGCTCCAGCACGAGCCGCACCGAGCCGCGCACCGCGAACGCGAAGGCGAGCAGGTTGCCGATCAGCAGCGCCCGCTCCTGGCCGAGCGTGAACAGCCCGGCCACCGAGATCGGCCAGCCGGCGAGCACACCGACCAGGACCGCGACCGCGAGCTGCTGTCGCCGTCGCGGCGGGAGCGTGAGCGGCTCGGACAGCATGAACGCGCCGAGGAACAGGAACGGCGACTGCAGCACCGCGAACGACAGCGCCGTGACGAGGTCGAACGGGATGTCGAACTGCGCCGCCTGCACGGCCTGGCGCACCAGGGACGTGGCCACCGCGGCCACGAGGAAGAGCGACACGACCCGGATCTTCTCGGTGCGCCAGAGCACGGCGACCCCGAGCAGCACCACCGGCACGGCGAGTACCGGAGTGCCGACCCACCACGACGACGAGGTACCCAGCCACGCGAAGGCTCCGAACGCGCCGAGGATCGAGACGACCGCCGCACCGAAGGCCGCCGGGTTGAAGATGTGGCGGCCGCGCCAGGCGATCACGTACTTCGACACGCTCGCCACGGCGCCCGCGATCGCGAGCCCGAGCAGGGCCGCGGGCTCCGCACCGGGACGCAACACGAACAGCAGGATGAGCGCGGTCACCAGCGACGACTCGATCCGCCACGGCAGCCGGAGGATGCGCTGCGCCGCCGCGTCCACCGCCGAGATCACGGCCGCGAGCACCGCGAACGACACCACGAGCTCGACGGGCGTCGGCGACACGATCACCCCGAACAGCGACAGGACGAGGGCGATCGCGGCGAGGGCGATGAGGGCGAAGAGCACCAGGCGGTACATCGACAGCGCGCCCAGCACGGCGAGGACGCGCTGGCGTGCAGCGGCGAATGTCGTGATCACGGTTCCACTCTTCCCTAGTCAGCGGCCGCCCGGCCAGGCCCGCCCACCGTGAACAGCTCGGCCGGACAGCCCGGCGACCACTGCAGGCGCCCATCGGTGGTCATGCGCACCCACTCCACGCCCCAGGCCAGGGCGAGCGCCGGGCCCCCGTCGAAGAACAGCGCGGTGGCCACGGCGTCGGCGATCATCGCGTCGGGCGCCAGCGCCCAGGTCGCCGCCCAGGTGCGCACGGGCACCCCGGTGCGGGCGTCCAGCACGTGATGCAGCCCGTCTCCCCACGCGCGGCGGTTCACGGCCGAGGCGCACAGCGCGCCGTCACGCACCTCGACCACGCCCACGGCCTTCCGCGGGTCGTACGGATGCTCCAGGGCGACGCGCTCACCGGAGCCGCGGACCCGGAGGTCACCGCCCGCGTCGACCACGACGTCGTCCGGCACCTCCGCCAGTTCCGTCATCACCAGGTCCACCAGGCGACCCTTGCCGAGCGCGCCGACGTCGAGCAGGGCCGGAGCCGACGCGGTCACCCCGGTCGAGGTCCACGAGACCCGCTCCGTCCAGTCCGCGGGCGCGGCGAGCGGGTCCCGCGGCACGAGCGAGTACTCCCGGTCGTAGCCCAGGGCGGCGAGACTGTCGGCGACGAGAGGGTTGACGGCCCCGTCGGTCGCCGTGGTCAGCGCGCGATACGCGTCGAGCATGGGCGCCGCGTCGGCGGAGGCCAGCGTCCCGCCCTCGCGCCCGAGCCGCGAGACCTCCGAGTCGGCCCGGAACCGCGACCAGGCGCGGTCGAACCTCTCGATCACCGCCGACACGGCGGATCGGACGGGCTCCGGGAGCGGCGATGACGTCTCGATCTCCCAGTGCGTGCCGATCGCCTCGAAACGCCAACCCGCCATGACGAGGCCCCGCGCCTAGGAGGCGGCCTGCTCCTTGATCGACTCGACCGCGTCGTTGAAGCCGCCGCTGGTGAGCGACGACCCCGCGACGCGGCTCACGTTCAGCTCGTCGATGGGCTTGCCCACGACCTCGTCCGCGATGCCGTCGATGAACTGGCCCTGATACTGCTCGGTCTCGGGTGCCTTCGGGTCGCCCGTCACCTCGACGTCGGTCACGACGCCGTCCGCGAGCGTGAGAGTGACCGAGATCTGCTCGACCGTCTCCGGGGTCTGGTACGACCCCTCGGCGGTGTAGGTGCCGTCGTTGTAGGAGCCCGCGGCGTCGCCCCCGCCGGACGACGAGCTCGAACCCGTCGGCGCCGTCGAAGCGTTCGACGAGTCGGCGGCGTCGGGGGTGCCCGCGCACCCCGCGAGCACGACCAGGCCGGCGACCCCGAGAAGCGCGGAACCGGTGCGGACGGACGTGGGTACGGTCGTGCGGATCATGGGGGCCTCCGTGGGTCGGGGTCTGTCGATCCTTCGACGGTAGGGACCGCGCCTATGCTCCGGCTGTGCTGTGCCGATGCGTCAGGCGTCGCCGCCGAACATGCTCGTCACGGAGCCGTCCTCGAACACCTCGTGGATCGCCCTGGCCAGCAGGGGGGCGATCGGCAGGATCGTGAGGTTGCCCCAGCGGCGCGACGCCGACAGCGGGATCGTGTCCGTCACGACGACCTCATCGATCGAGGCGTCCTGCAACCGCTCCGAGGCGGGGTCGCTGAAGATCGCGTGGGTCGCGGCCACGATCACACGGTGCGCGCCGTTGGCCTTGAGCGCCTGAGCGGCCTTCACGATCGTGCCACCGGTGTCGATCATGTCGTCGACCAGGAGGCACGTGCGCCCCTCGACGGCGCCGACGATCTCGTGCACCGACACCTGGTTGGCGACCTTCGGGTCGCGGCGCTTGTGGATGATCGCCAGCGGCGCACCGAGGCTGTCCGACCACGTGTCGGCGACGCGGACGCGGCCCATGTCGGGCGAGACGACCGTGAGGATCTCGCGGTCGTCCGGGCTCAGCGTGCGCTCGAAGTGGTCGAGCAGCACCGGCTTGGCGAAGAGATGGTCGACCGGGCCGTCGAAGAAGCCCTGGATCTGCGCCGCGTGCAGGTCGACGCTCATGACGCGGTCGGCGCCGGCCGTCTTGAGCAGGTCGGCGACCAGGCGGGCGCTGATCGGCTCACGGCCGCGGCCCTTCTTGTCCTGGCGCGAATACGGATAGTAGGGGGCGACGACGGTGATGCGCTTGGCCGACGCGCGCTTGGCGGCGTCGATCATGATGAGCGTCTCCATGAGCCACTCGTTCACCGGTTCACCGAAGGTCTGGATGAGGAAGAGGTCGACGCCGCGGATCGAGACCTCGAAGCGGGCGTAGATCTCCCCCGACGCGAACGTGCGGTGCTCCACCGGCGCGATCTCGGTGCCCAGGGCCTCGGCGACGGCCGCTGTCAGCTCGGGGTGGGAGCGCCCGCCCGCGACGACGAGCCGCTTCTTGGTCTTCGCGATGATCCCGGGGGCCACCCCGTTGTCGCGATCCAGGTCGACCGTCTTCTTCTTCCGGGCCATGCTCCGCCTATTCCGCCGTGTTCTCCCGGGCCGCGGCGTCCGCCGCCCCCGTGCCTGCTCTGTTCTTCTCGACCCACCCCTCGACGTTGCGCTGGGGGGCCACGCTCATGGCCAGGGCACCGGCGGGGACGTCCTTGCGGACGACGGCGCCGGCACCGGTCTTCGCACCAGCACCCAGCCTAACGGGCGCGACCAGGACCGTGTGCGAGCCGGTGTGGACCTCGTCGCCGATCTCGGTGCGGTGCTTGTTCACGTCGTCGTAGTTGGCGGTGATGGTGCTCGCGCCCAGGTTGACCCCGCGGCCGATCGTCGCATCCCCCACGTAGGAGAGGTGCGGCACCTTGCTGCCCTCGCCGATCTCGGCGTTCTTCGTCTCGACGTACGCGCCGATCTTGCCCTTGGCGCCCAGCACGGTGCCGGGACGGAGGAAGGAGAAGGGCCCGACGGTCGCCTCGGCGCCGATCACGGCGAGCGTGGCGTCGGTGCGCCGCACCACCGCGTCCTCCCCCACCTCGCAGGTCACGAGCGTCGTGTCGGGACCGATCGTGGCGCCCGCGGCGACGGTGGTCGCGCGCAGGATCTGCGTGTTCGGCAGGAGCGTCACGTCGGGCGCCAGGGTGACGTCGTCGTCGATCCACGTGGTCGCCGGATCGATCACCGTGATGCCCTCGAGCTGCCAGCGGCGCACGATGCGGGCGTTCAAGCGGCGGCCGACCTCGGCGAGCTGCGCACGGTCGTTCACCCCGAACGTGACCTCGACGTCGTCGACGACCGAGGCGGCCACGCGGTCGCCGTCACGGCGCAGCAGCCCGGGCACATCGGTCAGGTACATCTCGCCCTGCGCGTTGTCGACGCCCACCTGCGGCAGGTACGTGCGCAGCGTCGCGGCACGGAACACGTACATGCCGGCGTTGATCTCGGTGACCGCGGCCTCCTCGGCCGTCGCGTCCTTCTGCTCGACGATGCGGTCGACACCGCCGTCCGCGTCGCGGATCACCCGGCCGTAGCCGGTGGGGTCGTCGACCAGGGCCGTCATGAGGGTGGCCGCCGCACCGGAGGCGCGGTGCTCCTCCAGGAACGCGGTGAGCGTCTCGGCGTCCGCGAGCGGGCAGTCGCCCGAGAGCACGAGCACATCGCCGTCGAAGTCGCCGGGCAGCGCATCGACCGCGACCTGCACGGCCCGCCCCGTGCCCGGCACGTCGTCCTGGTCGACGAACACCGCATCGGGGTAGTCCTCCGCGAGCGCGGCCACCACCTGGTCGCGCTCGTGACGCACGACGACCTCGATGTGCGCGGCCTGCAGCCGACGCGCCGTGGTGAGCACGTGCCCGACGAGCGGTCGGCCGCCGATGGGGTGCAGCACCTTGGGCAGCCGCGACTTCATGCGGGTGCCCTGACCTGCGGCGAGGACGACGATGGCGAGATTGTTCCCAGTCATGCTCCGCCGCCAGGACTCGAACCTAGACCTCACAGCTCCAAAGGCTGTCGTGCTGCCATTACACCACGGCGGACCGCGGCCCCCGCGTGGGCACCGCCCGACAAGTCTGCCACGTCCCCGCTCGTGTTCCGATGCACGCCCGGGTGGCCGACATCGCGACGAAACACGGCTCTGCGATGCTGGGGCCATGAGCGACGTCGTCATCACCCGCATCGCCTCCGCCACGCCGGACCTCGCGGCGTTCGTGTCCGCGCATCACGCCGAGATGCAGGGCACCGCGCCACCCGAGAGCCAGCACGCCCTGCCCATCGACGGACTCCTCGCACCGCACGTGCGCCTGTTCGCCGCCACCCTGGACGACCGCATCGTCGGCACGGGCGCCCTCGCCACGGTCGACCAGGGGCACGAGGAGCTCAAGTCGATGCGCACCGACCCCGCACTGCGCGGCCGCGGCATCGGACGCACCCTGGTGCGGTTCCTCCTCGACGACGCCACCGCTCGCGGGGTGCGCCGGGTGTCGCTGGAGACCGGGCGCGACGACTTCTTCCTGCCCGCGGTCGCGATGTACACCCGCGCGGGCTTCCGCGAGTGCGCGGCGTTCGGCCGTTACCGGCCGGATCCGCACAGCGTGTTCCTGACCCGGGAGCTGCCCGCCCGCGGGTCGGCGGACGACGGGGCGCACGCGATAATGAACGCATGAGCGAGGTGGATGAGGTCGACCGGATCGTCGGCGCGTGGAACACGCAGCGGCCCGACCTCGACTTCTCCCCGCTCGAGGTGCTGTCGCGGATGGACCGGCTGTCGCGTCACCTCGACCGCGCCCGCCGCGAGGTGTTCCGCCGCAGCGACCTCGAGTCGTGGGAGTGGGACGTGCTGTCGGCGCTGCGCCGCGCCGGCGCCCCCTTCCAGCTCTCCCCGAAGCAGCTGCTGCAGCAGACCCTCGTGTCCAGCGGCACCATGACCAACCGGATCGACCGGCTGGTCGGGCGGCGGCTGGTGCGCAGGGAGGCCGACCCCGGCGACGGCCGCAGCGTGCTGGTGACGCTCACCGACGACGGGCGTATCCGGGTGGACGCGGCGATCACCCGGCTGGTCGACGCGGAGGCCGAGCTGCTCAGGGCACTGTCGCGCGGCGACCGCGAACGGCTCGCCGGTCTGCTGCGCAAGCTCAGCCTGAGCTTCGACGCCTGACGCCGCTCACGCGTGCGCGGCGGATGTCGGCGGCCCGGGGCAGGATAGCCACGGATCACGACAAAGGAGCGGCATGCGCATCGCAGTGGCAGGCGGGACAGGACGGATCGGGCGGCTCGTGGTGGAGGAGGCGCGACGGCGAGGCCATGACGCGATCTCCCTCAGCCGCGGCGAAGGGGTGGATCTGACGACGGGCGAGGGTCTCGCGGCGCGGCTCGACCGGGTCGACGCCGTGATCGACGCGACCAATCCCCCGGTGTCCGACGTGGCGGAGGCCGAGCGCGTGTTCGCGACGGTGACGCGCACCCTCCTGGTCGCCGGAGCCGCCGCCGGGGTCGCCCACCACGTGGCCCTGTCGATCGCCGCGCTCGATCGGGTGCAGGGCAACCCGCACTACTTCGGCAAGCGGGCCCAGGAGCGCGAGGTCGCCCGCGGCGCCGTGCCCTTCACGATCGTGCGCGCGACGCAGTTCCAGGACTTCCCCGCCATGATCGCCGAGTGGTCGATCGTCGACGGCGAGGGCGTCGTCCCCCCGCTGCTGCTGCAGCCGATCGCCCCGGCGGACGTGGCGGTCGCCCTCGTCGAGGCGGCCGCCGCCCCCGCGCTGGGCGGATCCTTCGACATCGCCGGGCCCCGCACCGAAGACGCCGTCGACATGGCCAGGCGCACCCTCGCCGCCCGCGGACGAGAGCTTCCGCTGCGCGCCTCGTGGCGCGGTGCGGCTCTGGGCGTCGAGTTCGCGGGCGAGGTGCTGCTCCCCGCCGAGGGAGCCCGGCTCGCCCCCACCACCTTCGACGACTGGATCGCCGCCGGGGCGGACTGAGCCGAGCCGACCGGCGCCGTCGCCTAGGGTGGAGGGGTCCCGCCCCTCCTGCCGAAGGCCGAACAATGGGCATGCCCTCCCCGCTCCCCGTGCGCGACGGCGTCGGCGCCACGCGGTTGCACGTTCCGCTGACCGGGGATTGGCCGACGATCGCGGACTACATGGTCGAGCGGTTCTTCCACCTCGACCCCGAGCGGCTGCTCGTGCGGTTCGACCGCGGCGAGATCGTCGCCCGCGACGGACGACCGCTCAGCCGGGAGACGCCGCTGGGCGCCGAGGAGTTCGTCTGGTACTACCGGGAGCCGCCCGTCGAGAAGGAGATCCCCTTCACCGAGGAGATCCTGCACGAGGACGACCACCTCGTCGTGATCGACAAGCCGCACTTCCTGCCCACCACCCCGGGCGGGAAGTACCTGCAGAACTCCGCTCTCGTGCGGCTGCGCAACCGGCTCGGCAACCCGGAGCTCACGCCGATCCACCGCCTCGACCGCGCGACCGCCGGGCTGCTGATGTTCTCCGTCCGCCCCGCCACCCGCGGCGCCTACCAGCTGCTGTTCGAGGATCGACGGGTCGAGAAGGTGTACGAGGCCGTATCGGCGCGGCCCGCCGGCTGGGATCCCTCCCGCTTCCCGCTGGTGTACCGCACCCACATCGAGAAGCACCGCGGAGAGGTGCGCGTGCAGGTCGACGACACCCGGGAGCCCAACTCGGAGACGCTCATCGACGTGATCGACGCCGACGACCGCGTGGTGCACACCCTGCTGCGCCCGCACAGCGGCAAGATGCACCAGTTGCGCGTGCACCTGGCCGCGCTCGGGCTCGGCATCCTGCACGACGGCTTCTACCCGGAGCTGCTGCCCGAGCAGCCCGACGACTTCTCCCGGCCCCTGCAGCTCCTGGCGCGGGAACTGCGGTTCCTCGACCCGCTCACCGGTGAGGAGCGCGTGTTCACCACCCGCCGGAGCCTGCAGGCTGCCCCGGCGCGCTGACCCGCGCCCCACCGGGGGTCAGCGTCGCATGATCCTCCGGGCGAGCCGCGTTCCCAGCAGCTGCACCAGGTGCACGAACACCACGATAAGGATGATGGCGGCCCACATCACGATCGGCTCGAACTGCCGGAAACCGTAGATCTGCGCGAACGCACCCAGGCCGCCGCCGCCGATCAGACCGGCCATCGCGGTCATGTCGATGAGCGCGACCACGATGAACGTATAGCCGAGGATCAGCGGTCCGAGGGACTCCGGGATCGCGACCGTGAACAGGATGCGCCACGGCCCCGCCCCCATCGCCCGCGCCGCCTCGATCACGCCGGGCGACACCGACACGAGGTGCTGCTCCACGATGCGGCCGATCGCGAACGCCGCCGCGAGCCCGATGATGAACGCGCCCGCCGTGGTGCCGATGCCCGACCCCACCACGAGCCGCGCGAACGGCTGCGCGACGGCCATGAAGATCACGAACGGGATGGGTCGGAAGAAGTTGACCCCCAGGTTGACGAGCACCGAGACGACCCGGTTCTGCAGGAGTCCACCGGGGCGCGTGATGTAGAGGATGATGCCGATCGCAAGACCGAGGATCCCGCCGAGCACGAGCGCGAACGACGCCATGTACAGCGTCTCCAGTGCGGCCGACCAGAACTCGGGCCACAGTTCGTTCAGACGATCCATCAGCGGGCCTCCTCTGCGGCGATCACGGTCACGTCCACGCGCTCACCGATCGTGGTGAGCGCCCTGTCGATCGCGGAGGAGTCTCCGCGGATCGCGAGCGTCAGGTGCCCGAACGCCCTGCCCCGGATGTCGTTGATGCCGCCGTACACGAGCTCGAAGTCGAGTCCGGCGGCCGCGAGGTCGAGGAACACCTGCGCCTGCGACGAGTCGCCGTCGCGGAACGAGAACGTGACGAGACGCCCGCGATGCCGCTCGCGCAGCACGGCGAGCTCGGACGGCGACGGCACGCCCTTCACGACCGTGCCGACGAAGCGCTGCGACGCCGGGTTCTGCGGCGCCGAGAACACGTCGAACACGTCGCCGCGCTCGATCACGCGACCGTTCTCCATCACGGCGACCTTGGTCGCGATCGTCTGGATGACGTCCATCTCGTGGGTGATGACCACGATGGTGACGCCCTGCTCCTCGTTGACCCGCTTGAGCAGGTCGAGGACCTCGTGCGTGGTCTGCGGGTCGAGGGCGCTGGTGGCCTCGTCGGCGAGCAGGATCGCGGGCTTGGTGGCCAGGGCCCGGGCGATGCCGACGCGCTGCTTCTGGCCGCCGGACAGCTGCTCGGGGTAGGCCTTCGCCTTGTCGGACAGCCCCACGAACGACAGCAGCTCGGTCACCCGCGCCTCGATGTCGGGCTTCGACCAGCCGGCCAGCGTCAGCGGGTAGGCCACGTTCGACCGCACGGTGCGCGAGGAAAACAGGTTGAACTGCTGGAAGATCATGCCGATGCCGCCGCGCACGCGGCGCAGTTCGCGTTCGCCGAGCGTGGTGAGATCGACTCCGTCGACCGTGATGGTGCCGCTCGTCGCCGGCTCCAGGGCGTTGATCAGGCGCACCAGCGTCGACTTGCCGGCGCCGGAGTAGCCGATGATGCCGTACACGTCGCCCTGGTCGATGTCGAGGGTCACGTCGTCGACGGCGACGACCTCCGGTTCACCGTGACTGCGGGAGGGGTAGGTCTTGGACACGTTCGTCAGGGAGACGATCGGCATGTGCTGCTCCGGTCTGGGTCTCGGGAAACGGAGAATCGGGCGACGCGAGAGGCGCCACCCGATTCTCCCTCATGGGGTGGGGGTGCCCCGCACCCCCACTGCGTCACTTCTTCGCGTCGGCGTTCTTCTGGACCTTCTCCAGCGAGGCCACGAGGTCCTTCACCGGGGTCTGCAGCGCCACCGCCGTGCCACCGGAGGACTCGAGGAGTCCCGCCTGCACGTCCTCGTTCGTCTGGAAGATCTCGACCAGCTTGTTGTAGGTCTCGTTGTCGGCATCCTCCGCGCGGGCCGCGAAGATGTTCACGTACGGCAGGGCGCTCGGGTCCTCGGGGTCGTCCTGCGCGATCGCGTCGTCGAACGTGAGCCCGGCGTCCTCCACGAAGTCGTTGTTGATGATCGCAGCGGCGACATCGGGCAGTGAGGTGGGGATGAGCGCCGCCTCCAGCGCCTTCACCTGCACCTTCGACTTCTCGGTGTCGACGTCGGCGAGGTCGGAGTAGGGCGTGCCGCCGCTCTTCAGCTCGACGAGGCCGGCCTGCTGCAGCACGTTCAGCGCGCGGGCCTGGTTCGACGCGTCGTCCGGCACGGCGACGGTCTCGCCCTTGGGGATGTCGTCCACGTCGTCGTACTTCTTCGAGTACAGGCCGAGCGGGTAGATCGCGGTGGAGCCGATCGGCGTGAGGTCGGAGCCCGAGGCGTTGTTGTACTCGGCGAGGTACACGATGTGCTGGAACTGGTTGAGGTCGATCTCGCCCTCCGTCAGCGCGGGGTTCGGCTGCTCGTAGGAGCCGAAGTCGACCAGCTCGACCGTGATGCCCTCGTCGGCGGCAGCCTCGACGAAGGCGGGCCACTGCGCGTCGCCCTTGCCGACGACCCCGATCTTGACGGTCTCGTTCTCCGCGTCGCCGGAACCGGCGTCGGAGGAGGCCGTCGCGCATCCGGAGAGCGCGACGAATAGCGGGACCGCGGCGAGCGCGGCGAGGACGGTGGTGGTGCGGCGGGACATGATGAGGGGGTTCCTTCCTGGCGGGACCCGACTACGTTAGGCAGGTCGGGCGCAGGCGGCGGAATCGCGCCGTCACACGGCGTCACAGGTCCCGGCGGCGCCCGGGGCGGACCACCGGGTGAGGGTCAGTCGAACTCCTCGATGCCCTGCAGACGCACCTGTTCGAGGTCGAGCCGGGCCGAGATGCGCCGCACCACCAGGTCGTCCACGGTCCCGGCGCTGCGCAGCCCGAGCAGCACCTCGCGCTTGCGGTCGAGCAGCGCGAGCTTGAGTCGCGTGTGCTCCTCGTGCCGGATGAGCGGAGAGCGCTGGGCCAGGTCGACGTCGGCCGAGGTCGCGATCATCTGCAGCACCGTGCCGTCGCTCGACTCGGGGTCGACCGCGCCGCCGACGCCGCCGTCGGCTTCCGGCTCCCCGCCGATGCCCAGGGGGTCGGGCTCGCCGAGCATGTCGTCCAGCGCCTCGGCCTCCGCGTCGATCAGGGCCTGCTCCCGCGCCAGGGTCCGGGCGTTCGCGAACTCCAGGTTGCGATACCCCTCGGCCCGCACGTGATCGCGCACCTCCGCGCCGACGCCGTGCTCGGCGGCCAGGTCGTCCAGCGCGGCCAGAGCGGCGCCGGAGATCGCGCGCTCCGCGAGCTCGAACTCCTCGGCCTCCGCGTGGTCGACCGGGAACCGCGCCCAGCGCACCAGGGCGGGCAGCATGGGGGCCTGCGCGAGCAGACTGAGCAGGATCACCCCGGCCGTCACGAGCACGATCTCGTCGCGGCCGGCGATCGCGCCGCCCTCGGTCACGGTCGTGGGCACCGACAGGGCGATCGCGAGCGACACGGCTCCGCGCATCCCCGCGACGGTGGACACGAGGCGCGCACGGGAGCGCGAGCCAGGGGCCGGGCGGGCGGACGGCCTGCCCTGGAACAGCACGTTGAGCAGCTGGAACAGGTAGCGCACGACCAGCAGCGTGGCCCACACCGCGAGCGTGATCAGCACCAGTCGCCCGATCACCGACGGCGGCACCTCGTGCACCACGTACTGCACCTCGAGCCCGATGAGCACGAACAGCGCGCCGTTGAGGAGGAACACGCCGAAGGGCCACGCCGCGTCCGCCTGGCGCCGCGACGCCGCGGTCGTCACGCGCGGCGACACCCAGGCCACGATGAGTCCGGCCACGACCACGGCCAGCACCCCCGAGGCGTGCACCATCTCGGCGACCAGGAACGCCGAGAACGGCACGAGCAGCAGCGTCACGTTGATGACGATGGTCGACGACATGCGACGCAGCAGCAGGTACGCGATCGCGGCGACCGCGACGCCCGCCGCGACCCCGCCGACGTACGACACCAGCACGTCCCACGTGACCGAGAGCGGCGTGACCTGGCCGCCGAGCGCGAGCGACACCGCGATCGCATACAGGACGAGCGCGGTGCCGTCGTTCGTGAGGCTCTCCGCCTTCAGCTTCATGAACATGCGTCGCGGCAGCAGACGTCCGAGCGCGGCGACCGCGGTGGCATCGGGCGGGGCGACGGCGGCGCCCAGGATGAGCGCGACCTCCCACGGCATCCCGAACAGCACGCCGATGCCCGCGACCGCGAACGCCGAGGCCACCACGAGCAGGGTGCTCATCGGCAGGATGTAGCGGAAGTCGCGGCGGATCGAGCGCAGCGACGTGGTGAGGCTCTCCCAGAACAGGATCACGGGCAGGAACAGCAGCAGCACGGCCTCCGGCGGCAGCTGCACCTCGCGCAGCTCCGGCACGAAACCGAGCAGCAGTCCGAGCAGGACGAGGACGAGCGGGAGCGCGAGACGCACGCGCGGGGCGATCAGGGTTCCGACGAGGATCGTGAGTCCGAGCAGGACGGTGACTTCAAGGCCTTCCATCCCTACCTCCCAACGCTATGGGGAGAAGGATATTCCTGGTCTCAGCCGATCTGTTCGGTGAGTTCGAACCAGCGCAGCTCGAGCTCCTCGATCTCGGCCTCCTGCGCCGAGATCTCCTTCATCCGCTCCCCCAGTCCGGCGTAGTCGGACTGGTCGTGGTCGGCGAGTGCGTGCTTGGCCGCGTCGACCTGCGCGGTGAGCTTCTGGATGCGTCGTTCGAGCGCCGCGACCTCCTTCTGCGCCGTGCGGAGCGCGGCACCGTCGAGGCCGGTCGGTGCCGCCGCAGCGGCACTCGCGGAGGGCTTCGGCCCCTCGGCCTCCACCCGCTCGCGCAGCCGCAGGTACTCGTCCACGCCGCCGGGGAGGTGGCGCAGCCGTCCGGCGCCGTCGGGCCCCGGGAGGATCGCGTACTGCTGGTCGGTCACGCGCTCCAGGAAGTACCGGTCGTGGCTGACGACCAGGAGCGTGCCCGACCAGGAGTCGAGGAGGTCCTCGATCGCGGCGAGCATGTCGGTGTCCATGTCGTTGGTCGGCTCGTCGAGGATCAGCACGTTGGGCTGGTCGAGCAGCACGAGCAGCAGCTGCAACCGGCGCTGCTGGCCGCCCGAGAGGTCTTTGACCGGTGTCGACAGCTGCGCCGACGAGAACCCGAGCCGCTCCAGCAGCTGACCGGGCGTGAGGTCTTGCGCCTTCGACCCGGCGCCGAGCGTGTAGGAGGTGCGCAACCCGGAGATCACCACGCGCACCGGGTCGTTCCAGTGCGGCGTGAGCTCGTCGAGGCGCTGCGTGAGGGTGCGCACCTGCACGGTCTTGCCGCGCTTGACCCGGCCCTCTGTCGGCTCGACGGCACCGGAGATCAGCCCGAGCAGCGTGGACTTCCCCGCCCCGTTCACCCCGAGGATGCCGGTGCGCTCCCCCGGTGCGATGCGCCACTCCACGTCCTTCAGCACCGTCTTCACGCCGCCGTCCTCGGTCGGGTAGGTCACGCCGACGTCGAGCAGGTCGACCACGTCCTTCCCGAGCCGCGACACCGCGAGCGACTGCAGCGACACCTTGTCGCGGATCTCCGGCACGTCCGCGATCAGCTCGTTGGCCGCGTCGATGCGGAACTTCGGCTTGCTGGTGCGCGCGGGGGCGCCACGGCGCAGCCACGCGAGCTCCTTGCGGGCGAGGTTCTGCCGCTTCGCCTCGGTCGCCGCGGCCATGCGGTCACGCTCGACCCGCTGCAGGATGTACGCCGCGTAGCCGCCCTCGAACGGCTCGACGATGCGGTCGTGCACCTCCCACGTCTCGGTGCAGATCTCGTCGAGGAACCAGCGGTCGTGCGTGACGACCAGCAGCGCCCCGGCGTTCGGGGACCAGCGCTTCTTCAGGTGACCGGCGAGCCAGGTGATGGCCTCGACGTCGAGGTGGTTGGTGGGCTCGTCGAGCGCGATCACGTCCCAGTCGCCGGTCAGGAGCTTGGCGAGCGACACACGCCGCCGCTGGCCGCCGCTGAGCGATCCGATCCGCGCGTCCCACGGGAGCTCTCGCAGCAGCCCGTCGATCACATCGCGCACCCGGGCGTCGCCCGCCCACTCGTGCTCCGGCACGTCGCCGACCACGGCCGCGCCGATCGTGAGGTCGTCCGGGAGCGTATCCGCCTGGGTCAGCACACCGATGCGGGTGCCGCCGCGCACGGTCACCCGGCCGGAGTCCGGCTCCTTGGTGCCGGCGAGCATGCCGAGGAGGCTGGACTTGCCGTCGCCGTTGCGGCCGACGATCCCGATGCGGTCCCCCTCCTCGATGCCGAGGGTGACGGAGTCGAAGACGACGCGGGTCGGGTATTCGAGGTGCAGGGCTTCGGCCCCGAGAAGATGTGCCATGTCCTCTCCAGGGTAGTCGCGGATCGCGGGCCGCCCGCCCTGTCGTCAGCGGGAGCCGAAGAGCTCCGGCAGCGCCGCGGTGAACACGTCGAAGTGGCTGTACCAGACGGTGTGCGCCGCGCCAGGGATGCTCCGCACGCGGACGCCCTCGTGCTCGAACCGGCGCGCGTCCTCGTCGGTGACCCACGCGCTGGGGTCGGCGCGGACGACGATCGAGCCCGGTGCGGCGCTCCAGTGCCCATCGGAGCCGCACGACACGGACGCGGCCGTCGCGGCATCGAACCGCTCGGCCGCGCGGGCCTCCGCCTCGGCATCGGCGACCGAATAGAACGGACGCGCGCGGCGCAGCTCGGTCGGCGACAGGCGTGCACGCCGGTCGTGTTCGTACTGCGACACCAGCGCCGCGCGATCCTGACCGCCCTGCAGGGTCAGCGCCGCGTCGACGTAGACGGCGAGCGCCGGTTCGAGTCGCGGGGCGGCCGCGGCGAGGACCGTGGCACCGAAGGAGTGTCCCATCGCGGCGATCAGGGGCGGGCCGGGGGTGGCGGACGGGGGCTCGAGGAGGCGCACCAGGGTCTCGACGACCGCGTCGGCCGCGCTCTCGATCGTGAGCTGCGGATCGCGCGGCGAGAGTCCGTGACCGGGGAGATCGAGCGCGAGTACGCGGAAACCGCGCTCCGTCAGCGCGGGCACGACGCGGTGCCAGCTCTCGGCGGAGCCCATCATGCCGTGGAGGAGCACGACCGTGTGCTCGCCCGAACCGGCTTCGACGACGTTGAGAAGCATCGCGTCAGTAAACCACGACCGTTACCTTTCCGTGACCTGACTTTCGTCCACACTCGTTCGATCCTTTGTTCGAATGTCGGTGGTCAGTGATGGAGTGAGGTCATGACCGCGCTGCTCGACGCCACCGACTCCCAGCGGGCGATGCTCGCCGAGCTGGTCGCGGGCCTGGTCGCGGCGGAGCAGACGCTGAGCAGCATGCAGGCCGCCCGCGACGGCTTGCTGGCCCTGGCCGGGCGCCTCGCGGTCGACATCGCCCGGCAGGGGCGCCACCCCGACCACGGCGACCTGGCGATCCGCACGGTCGCCGCCGAGATCGGCGCGGCCCAGCGCGCGAGCGATCGCGCGGTCGAACGGCGCATGTCCGAGGCGTCCTGGCTGGTCGAGCGCTTCCCCGCGGTGTGGGAGGCGCAGGGCCGCGGGCTGATCAGCGCGGCGCACGCGCGCGCGATCCTCGACGCGGGCGCGCATCTCCACGACGCTTCCGAGCGGTCGGCCTTCGCCGACGACGCCGTAGCCCTCGCGCAGACCACCTCGCCCAACCGGCTGCGGCCGCTCGTGCGACGCCTCGCCGAACGCTTCCAGGAGCGCACGGTCACCGAACGGCACCGCGACGCCCGCGAGCAGCGGCGGGTCTGGGTGAAAGACGCAGGCGACGGGATGGCCGACCTGGGCATGCACGGACCGGCGGCACTCGTCCACGGCATGTTCGACCGGCTGTCGCAGATGGCTCACGCCGTACAGCAGGAGAACGCGCGCGCGGAGCGGGGCGCGACCGAGCCCTCCCCTGCCACACCCGACACCCGCACGGTCGACCAGCTGCGAGCCGACCTGCTCTCCGATCTGGTGCTGACTGGCACCCCGGCCGGCCACGACACGGCGGACGGTCTGCTGGGCGAGCTGCGGGCGCGCGTGGAGGTGACGGTGCCTGTGCTGACCCTTCTTCGTGACGATCACCCCACGGCGGTGGGCGCTCCGGCTGAGCTCGACGGTCAGACGCCGATCGATGCGGAGACCGCCCGACATCTGACCGGCGGCGCCGCGGGGTGGGACCGGGTGCTGACGCATCCGATCAGCGGCGCGACGCTCGCGGTCGACCGCTACCGGCCGAGCGAGGAGCTCCGCCGGCACCTGCGAGCGCGCGACCAGCGCTGTCGTTTCCCCGGATGCGGCCTCGCGGCGCGGAAGAGCGACCTCGACCACAGCCACGATGCGGCCCGCGGCGGGAAGACCGAGCACCGGAACCTGGCGACCCTCTGCCGCAGACACCACACCCTCAAGCACCACTCCCCGTGGCAGGTGCGACAGCGGCCGGGCGGCCTTCTGGAGTGGACGAGTCCGACCGGACGGAGCTACCTCGACCGCCCGCCGCCTCGGCCATCGGTGGTGTTCGCGGAGGCGGCACCGTTCTGAGTCGCGATGCTGCGAGCGCATTGATGATGCCGGCGGGTGCGGCGAGCGGTGGGTGCAGCGAGTGCGGCAGGTGCGGCGAGCGGTGGGTGCAGCGAGTGCGGCAGGTGCGGCGAGCGGTGGGTGCAGCGAGTGCGGCGAGCGCGGCAGGTACGGCGAGCGCGCCTCCCCCTAGAGTGGAAGCATGTCGAGCCCCGAATCAGACAGGTCGGGGGCTGCCGGTCGCACCGCCAGCCCCGACACTCGCTGACTCGTCGCATCCGCCCCCGGGCGGGCGCTCCCCCGTCGCACCCGTCGCACCGGGCTGGCCGTGGTGACCAGAAGACCTCTTCTGCTCTCTCACCTCGGAGTCCTCGATGCCTCTTGCCCTCTACTCCCTCGCCCTGACGGTGTTCGTCATGGGCACGTCCGAATTCATGCTCGCCGGGCTCCTCCCCGCGATCGCCGACGACCTCGCCATCCCCGTCGGATCAGCGGGATTGCTCACCTCCGCCTTCGCGATCGGAATGGTCGTGGGCGCCCCGGTGATGGCGGCCTTCGCGCGCGGATGGCCGCCTCGCCTCACCCTGCTCCTGTGCCTGCTCGCGTTCGGCGCGTGCCACGTGCTCGGCGCCCTCACCACGTCGTTCGAGGTCCTGCTCCTCACGCGGGTGGTGAGCGCGATCGCCAACGCCGGCTTCCTCGCCGTCGCCCTGCGCACCGCGACGTCGCTGGTGCCGCCCGGCCAGACCGGGCGCGCGGTCTCGGTGCTCCTGGCCGGCACCACCGTCGCCACGGTCGCGGGCGTTCCCGCGGGCACCGTGCTGGGCGCGGCCTGGGGGTGGCGCGCCACCTTCTGGGCGGTCGCGCTGCTCTGCGTGCCCGCCCTCCTCGGGATCGTCCGCGGCGTCCCTGCGCGCGTGATCGCTCCATACCGGCCAGAGTCCACATCCATACCCACACCAGCGCCCACACCCACACCCACACCCGCGCCCGCGCCCGCGGCCACGCCCACACCCACACCCACACCCACACCAGCGCCCACACCCACGCCCGCGCCCGCGGCCGCGCCGACCCTGCGTGCCGAGCTGCGCGTCTTCGGCACCCGACCGGTCGCCATCGCTCTGGCGCTCGCGGCGCTGATCAACGGCGGCACGTTCGCCGCCTTCACGTTCCTCGCGCCGATCGTGACTGAGACCGCGCACCTGGCCGAGGGATGGGTGGCGATCACCCTGGTGCTCTTCGGCGTCGGGTCGTTCGTCGGTGTGACCGTCGCTGGGCGACTCTCCGACCGGCACCCCGGGCTGGTGGTCGGCATCGGCGGACCGCTGCTGCTCGCCGGCTGGACGGCGTTCGCGCTCCTCGCGATCCACCCCGCGGCTCTGCTCGCCGGCGTGCTCGTGCTGGGGGTGCTGTCGTTCGGGGTGGGCAGCACCCTGGTCACACGGGTGCTGTACGCCGCGACCGCGGCACCGACCATGGCCGGCTCCGCCGCGACCGCAGCCCTGAACGTCGGAGCGGCCGCGGGCCCCGTGCTCGGAGCCGCGGCACTGGCGACCGGCACCGGACCTCTCGGACCGGTCTGGGTCGCGGTCGCCCTCACCGGGATCGCCCTCACCCTCCTGCTCCTCACCCGCGCCTCCATGACGCGCACCTCGTGACGCGACCTCGTGATCGGCGCCGGTGCGCTGGCGTCACGGGCGCCGCGACCGACACAGCCCCGTGACGCAGGCGCCGGACAGACACGGGCCCCCATGCGGACGAGCCGCCCGCCCCGGAAGGGACGGACGGCTCGTGCGCTGTGCGAATCGTGTTACTGGTACGACTTCACGATCTCGAGGAGGCTCGGCACGTTGGCGTACGCCTCGGCCGCGTTCTCCTTGGTCACGATGACCGGCGGGAGCAGGTAGGCCGGAACGACCTTCTTGCCGTTGTCGTACTGGTCGGTGTCGTTGACGTCGACCTCGTCGCCCTTCTGCAGCTGGCCGACCATCTTGATGGCCTGCTCCACGAGCAGCGTGGTGTCCTTGTTGATCGTGGAGTACTGGACGCCCTCCATGATCGACTTCACCGACTCGACCTCGGAGTCCTGACCGGTGACGACCGGGACGGGCTTGCCGGCTTGCTGCGCCGAGGTGATGATGGCGCGCGCGAGCGTGTCGTTCGGGGACAGGACGCCGTCGAGCGTCTCCGAGCCGTAGCTGGACGTGAGGATCGAGTCCATGCGGCGCTGGGCGTTCTCCGGCTTCCAGCCCTCGGTCGCCGTCTGGGAGATCTCGGTCTGCCCGGAGACGACGTTCAGCGTGCCGTCGTCGATCTTCGGCTGCAGCACCTCCATCGCGCCGTTGAAGAACACGGCGGAGTTGGCGTCGTCCGGCGAACCCGAGAACAGCTCGATGTTGTACGGCGCCTCGTGGCCCGCGCGCTCGGCGAGACCGTCGAGGAGCGCCTGACCCTGGAGCTTGCCGACCTCGAAGTTGTCGAACGCGACGTAGTAGTCCACCGCGTCGGTGTTCTCGATCAGGCGGTCGTACGCGATGACGGCGACACCGGCGTCGCGCGCGGCCTCGACCTGGGTGGTGAGCTGCTTACCGTCCTTCGCGCCGATGATGATCACCTTGGCACCGCCCGTGACGAGCGCCTGGATCTGGTTCTGCTGCTCGGCGACCGTGTTGCTGGCCGGCGCGTACTGCACGTCGGCCTTGAATCCCGCCTTCTCGAGACCGGTCTTGAACAGGTCACCGGCCAGGACCCAGTTCTCCGAGGTCTTGTCCGGGAGGGCGACACCGATCGTGGCGTCGGCGGCGAAGCCCTTCGTGGCCTCATCGCCGGAACCCGATCCCGTGTCACCGCCGCGCTCCGAGGAGCAGCCGGTGAGGGCGAATGCGCCCGCGACGACAAGCGCTGTCGCCGACAGAAGAATCTTCTTCATGTGATCTCTTTCTCTGGTGTGTGCAGGTCTCGTCGCGCGTGCGCTGCGCGACGCGGCCCTTACTTTCCGCGCGTCTCCTCGACGGCGGGGGCTTCGTACTTCTGGCTGGTGGGGTAGTTCGTCTTCGTCGGATCGAAGGTGTCGGTGGCCGGGTCCTGCTTGCGGCCGAAGCGGCGCGTGAGGAAGCCGGTGATCGACGGGCGCCCCTGCTGCTTGTTCCACACGTCGATGCCGACCGCGAACAGCAGCACGAGGCCCTTGATCATCGACACGACGTCGGCGCCGGCGCCGAGCAGGGCGAGGCCGTTGTTGAGGAACGCCATCACGAGACCACCGATGATCGACCCGATCACGGTGCCGATGCCGCCCGAGACGGCCGCACCGCCGATGAAGACCGAGGCGATCGCGTCGAGCTCCCAGCCGTTGCCATCCTGGGGACCGGACGCGGTCGCCCTCGCGACGTAGATCATGCCGGCCAGCGAGGCCAGGACCGACATGTTCATCATCACGAAGAAGTCGACCCAGCGGTCCTTCACGCCCGACAGGCGCGCCGCCTGCCGGTTGCCGCCGACCGCGTAGATGTGCCGGCCGAACACGGTGTTGTTCGTGATGAACGAGTACAGGATGACCAGGGCGAGCAGGATGACGCCCGAGATCGGGAAGCTGGTGCCCTCACGTCCGGTGGCGAACAGCCAGCCCGCGATGAGGATGACCGCCGAGATCAGCACGACCTTGGTGACGCTGACCCACAGCGGCGCCATGTCGGAGCCCATCTTGCGCTGCACGCGACGCGTACGGATCTCCCAGAACACGATCCACGCCACGCCGGCGAGCGCCAGCAGCATGGTCGGGATGTTGAACGGCAGCGGCAGTGCGATCTCCGGCAGGTACCCCGCGCCGATGATCTTGAAGCCCTCCGGAACGGGCACGGACTGCGAGTCGCCGACCCACTGGTTCGCCCCGCGGAAGAACAGCATGCCGGCCAGGGTCACGATGAACGCCGGCACTCCCACATAGGCGACCCAGAAGCCCTGCCAGGCTCCCACGAGCACACCGACCCCCAGTCCCAGCAGGATGCCGAGCGGCCAGGGAAGGTTCCAGTCCTGCATCGCCTTCGCCACCACGATGCCCGTGAACGCGGCGACCGAGCCGACCGAGAGGTCGATGTGCCCCATGATGATGACCATCACCATGCCGATCGCCAGGATCAGGATGTACGAGTACTGGTTGACGACGTTGATGAGGTTCCCGGACGACAGCGTGAGTCCGGTGCCCTTCACGATCCACGTCAGCACCTGGAAGACGACGAGGATGACGACGAGGCTGCCGAGGATGCCGAACTGGCGCAGCGTGGAGGTGCCGCCGCCGCCGAACATCTTCGTGATGTCCTTGAAGTGGAAGCCGCGCTTCGCGGTGGTCGAGTCGGTGGTCATGCGGATGCTTTCTGGGTCGCGGAGGTCATGCTGCGCATGAGGTCCTCGGGGGTCGCCTGGTCGGCCGGGATGCAGTCGGTGACCCGGCCTTCGAACACGGTGTAGATGCGGTCGGAGATGCCGAGAAGCTCGGGCAGCTCGCTGGAGATCACGATCACGCCCTTGCCCTGGGCGGCGAGCTCGTTGATGATCGCGTAGATCTCGTACTTCGCGCCGACGTCGATGCCGCGGGTCGGCTCGTCGAGGATCAGCAGGTCGGGGTCGGTGAACATCCACTTCGCGAGGACGACCTTCTGCTGGTTGCCGCCCGACAGCTTGCCGACGCCCTCCTCCACCGAGGGGGTCTTGATGCGCAGCGCCTTGCGGTAGCGTTCGGCGACCGCGAACTCCTCGCGCGCGTCGACCACCCCGTTGTGCGCGATCTTCGACAGCTTCGCCGCCACGATCGACCGTTTGATGGTGTCGAGCAGGTTGAGCCCCAGCACCTTGCGGTCCTCGCTCACGTAGGCGAGGCCGTGCTTGATGGCCGCAGCGACATCGGGCAGTTCGATCTCCTGCCCGTCCTTCACGAGCGTGCCGGAGAGATAGGTGCCGTAGGAGCGACCGAAGATGCTCATGGCGAGCTCGGTGCGCCCCGCGCCCATGAGCCCGGCGATGCCGACGACCTCGCCGCGCCGCACGTTCAGGTTCGAGCCCTTCACGACCATGCGCTCCGGCACCGTCGGGTGCTGCACCCACCAGTCCCTGACCTCGAAGAACACCTCGCCGATCTCGGGCGTGCGGTCGGGGTAGCGGCTCTCCAGCGACCGGCCGACCATGCCGCGGATGATGCGGTCCTCATTGATCTCGCCGCGGGAGATGTCGAGCGTCTCGACCGTGCGGCCGTCGCGGATGATCGTGATCTCGTCGGCGATCTGCTCGATCTCGTTGAGCTTGTGGCTGATCATGATCGACGCGATGCCCTTGGCCTTGAGCCCCAGAATCAGGTCGAGCAGGTGCTGGGAGTCGTTCTCGTTCAGGGCCGCGGTCGGCTCGTCGAGGATCAGGAGCTTGACGTCCTTGTTGAGGGCCTTGGCGATCTCGATGAGCTGCTGCTTGCCGACGCCGAGGGTCTTGATCGGCACGTCGGGGTCTTCGCTCAGCCCGACGCGGGCGAGCAGCTCGATCGTGCGCTCCTTCTGCGCCTGCCAGTCGATGCGGCCGAAGCGGCGGATCTCGTTGCCGAGGAAGATGTTCTCGGTGACGGACAGCTCGGGGATGAGCGCCAGCTCCTGGTGGATGATGACGATGCCCGCCTGCTCGCTCGCGGCGATGTCCTTGAAGCGCTGCTCCTCGCCGTACAGCAGGATCTCCCCGTCGTAGCTGCCGTACGGGTACACCCCGGAGAGGACCTTCATCAGCGTCGACTTCCCGGCGCCGTTCTCGCCGCAGATCGCGTGGATCTCGCCGGCGCGGACGGTGATCGAGACGTCGGCGAGCGCCTTGACCCCCGGGAACTCCTTGGTGATGCTGCGCATCTCCAGGATCGGGCCTGACACGGTCGGCAACGTTGCAGTGGTGCTCACGGATCTTCCTCGCGACGTGCGGTCACCTTCGATGTGACCGTTCACATCGATACATCGTCGTCTCCCGCGGGAGCGGTGTCAAGTCGGCGCGGGCATTCCGTGTCGCGACCGTGATCTCCTCGCGATCCGCAGGAACACGGGCATCCCGGCGGCGCGGCGGATCGAAAGGATTCGATCCGTGGAGGGGCGCGGCCCGCGGGAATCGAGTGCCCCGAGCGCGCCGGATCGGCTCAGCGGGCGGCGGCCGACTCGCGAGCCCGCAGCAGCGTCTGCAGCGCCCCGAACGCGGGCGGATCCTCACCGCGGATCTGCGCCAGCAGGATGCGCACCGCGCGGCGGCCCAGCTCCGGGAAGTCCTGGTGCACGGTGCTCAGCGTCGGTGCCACGTGGGCCGCGACCGGGATGTCGTCGAAGCCGATCACGCTCACGTCATGCGGCACCCGCACCCCCGCGTCGCGGAAGCCGTGCAGCAGTCCGATCGCCATCAGGTCGTTCGCCGCGAACACCGCCGTGAAGTCGCGGCGGTGCGACAGCTCCTTGCCCGCGAAGTAGCCGAAGTCCGCCGTCCAGTCCCCGCGGATGGGCGGGAACGTGGGCAGATCGGCATCGCGCAGCGCGTCGAGGTAGCCCCGCATGCGCGACTCCGCCTCGATCCAGTCCTGCGGTCCGGCCAGGTGCAGGATGTCGCTGTGCCCGAGCGAGATGAGGTGCTCCGTCGCGGCTTTGGCACCGGCGACCTGATCGGCCGACAGGCTCACGCCGTCCGAGCCCGACGCCGTCTGCAGAGTGACGAAGGGCATCGCGCCGGACATGCCGCGCAAGACATGGAACACGCGCACCTGTGGCGCGAGCACCACGATCCCGTCGACCTGCTCCCGCTCGAGCTGGCGCACCGCGTTGCCGATGGCCTCCGGCGTGGTCGAGGGGAGATTGAGCGTGGAGACCGAGTAGCCCTCCTCGCGCGCCGCATCCTCGATCCCGGCGATGGACGAGGTGGGGCCGAACTCGCCGATCGTGGCGGACAGGATGCCCAGCATGTTCGACTTGCTCGTCACCAGCGCGCGCGCCGCGAGGTTCGGCCGGTAGTCCAGCACGGCGATCGCGTCGAGCACCTTCGCCTTGGTCTCCGGCCGGATGCTGGGGTGATCGTTCAGCACGCGGGACACCGTCTGGTGCGACACCCCCGCGAGCCGGGCGACGTCGCGGATGCTCGGCAGGCGGGCACGCTCGGAGGACGTGGACATCACTGCCTCCTCGCGTGTGCACGGTCACATCGTCACTTCATTATGTCTGCCACGACCGCGCCGTGCATCCCGAAGGCGTCACGGACCGGTGGGCCGGAGGACGTCGCGGCGGGAGACCTCAGCCGAGGATGCGGGCGCCGGGCACCGGCCCGTGCACGTGCAGCGGGTCCAACCCCTCGTCCCGCAGCCGGGTCTGCACGTCCTGCGCGGTCTCGGGATCGGGGCACAGCAGCGCGACCGTGGGACCGGAGCCCGAGACGATCCCGTGCAGGGCACCCGCCGCGATCCCGCGGTCGATCGTGTCGCCCAGGTCGGGCCGCTCGTGCAGCGCCGCCGTCTGCAGGTCGTTGTGCAGCGCATCGGCGAGCTGCCGCGGGTCTCCGGTGCGCAGCGCCTGGAGCACCGGGATCGGCACGTCGAGCGACAGCGGCGGGTCATCGGCGAGCGCACCCTCCTCCTCGCGCAGCAGGTCGAGCCGCTCGTACACCACCGGGGTCGACAGGCCCTGCTCGCTCGTCACCAGCAGCCAGTCGAAGCGGCCGCGCGCGAGCGCGGGGTTCAGCTGATCACCGCGCCCCGTGCCCACCGCCGTGCCGCCGTGCAGGGCGAACGGGACGTCGGCGCCGAGCCGCGCCGCCAGGTCGTGCAGACGCGCGGGCGACAGACCGGTCCCCCACAGCGCATCGCACGCGACCAGGGCCGCGGCGGCGTCGGCCGATCCGCCCCCCATGCCGCCAGCGACCGGAACGCTCTTGCGCACCTCGAGCGCCACCCCGCCGGTGTGCTCGGTGGCCGTGGCGAGCAGCTTCGCCGCGCGCATCGCCAGGTTGCGGTCGTCGAGCGGCACGGAGCCGTCGTCCTCGACCCCGGACACCGTGATCGAGAAGTCGTCCGCCCGTCGCGCGATCACGTCTTCGTACAGCGACACCGCCTGGAACACCGTCGCGAGGGCGTGGTAGCCGTCGTCGTGGCGGCCACCGACCCCCAGATAGACGTTGATCTTCCCCGGCGCGCGCACGTGCACGGATCCGGCGGCCGAGGCGAGGCTCATGACCGGGTCACAGATCCGAGGAGGTGGCCCAGAGGTTCACGTCGATCCCCCCGGACAGCTCGTCGATGCGGGCGAGCTCCTCCGCGGTGAACTCGGGCCCGTCGAGCGCGGCGAGGTTCTCGTCGAGCTGCTCGGGCCGGGACGCCCCGATCAGGGCCGAGGCGACCACCGGGGTGCGCAGCGTCCACTGCAGCGCCAGCTGGGCGAGCGACTGTCCGCGGCCCTTCGCCACGTCGTTCAGCGCCCGCAGCGTCTGCACGGCCTCGTCGGTGAGCTTGCCGTTCGGGAGCGAGCCGCGCTGCTGCGCCCGGTCGGCGGTGCCGTCGCCCAGGTACTTGTCGGTGAGCAGTCCCTGCGCGAGCGGCGTGAACGCGATGGCCCCGAGACCCGACTCCTCGAGCGTCGTCGTGAGGCCGTCCTCGATCCACCGGTTCAGGATGGAGTACGCGGGCTGGTGGATGACCAGCGGGGTGCCGAGATCCTTCGCCACGGCGACCGCCTCGGCCGTGCGCTCGGCGCTGTACGACGAGATGCCCACGTAGAGGGCCTTGCCCTGCCGCACGAGCGTGTCGAGCGCGCCCACGGTCTCCTCGATCGGGGTGACCGGATCGACGCGGTGCGAGTAGAAGATGTCGACGTAGTCCAGGCCCATGCGCGTGAGCGACTGCTCGGCGCTGGCGAGGATGTACTTGCGGCTCGCGTAGTCGCCGTACGGGCCCGGCCACATGTCCCAGCCGGCCTTCGACGAGATGATGAGCTCGTCGCGATAGGGCCGGAAGTCCTCCGCGAAGATGCGACCGAAGTTCTTCTCGGCGGAGCCGTAGGGCGGGCCGTAGTTGTTCGCGAGATCGAAGTGCGTGACACCGCCGTCGAACGCGTGACGCAGCAGCGCGCGCTGGTTGTCGAGCGGGATGTTGTCGCCGAAGTTCCACCACAGCCCGAGCGAGATCGGCGGCAGGTAGAGGCCGGACGACCCGACCTGACGGTAGGCGAACCGTCCGTAGCGGCCCTCGTCGGCGGCGTACGGGCGGTGGAGCTCGGGGACATCGGGACGGAAGCGCGGGGAGTCGGTCACGGTGCCAGATTACCGGGCGGTGTGGGATCCGGGATCGCCGTTGCGTGGCGCCCGATGCGCTGGTAGGCGGGGACGACGGGCGGTGCGGGACCACGGGCAACTCCGGGTTTCGTCGCCTACACTCGTGCCGCTCGGACGCCGCGGGGCAGTGACAACTGGCCGTCCGGGTGATCACGCAGTCCGCCAGGGCATCGTCCCGATGGCGTCGCGGTGTGGTGCGCGGCGATCCGCTGTGCCTGCAGCGCGCGCCGCACACTCCGAAGGAAACAACATGAAGATCCGCCCCGCTCTCGCTCTGTCCACCGCGGCCCTCGCGATCGGCGCTCTCGCCGGCTGCGCACCCGCCGCCACGACCCCCGCCGCGTCTGCGTCGCCCTCGCCCGGCGCCTCCGCGGACGCCGAGTGGTCGTACCGCGGCTCCAACGGCCCCGAGCACTGGGGGAAGTTCGGCGCCGCGTGCGAGAACGTCGACAGCTCCCACGAGTCCCCCATCGCCATCGACACCTCGACGGTGCAGATGGGGACCGCCGCGCAGAAGGTCGTGACGCACTACGCCCCCGCCGCGTTCGACATCGAGAACAACGGCCACACCATCGAGGCGATCCCGGAGGACCCGACGTCCAACTCGATCGAGGTGAACGGCAAGACGTACGAGCTGCAGCAGTTCCACCTGCACGCGAGCAGCGAGCACACGATCGACGGACGCACGGCTCCCGCCGAGCTGCACCTGGTGCACAAGGCCGAGGACGGCTCGGTGCTCGTGCTCGGCGTGATGCTGCAGGCAGGGGCGGCCAGCACGGCGCTCGACGAGTTCTTCTCCTCGATCACGCCCACGGTGAGCGAGAAGGGCACGCCGCTGAGCCACAAGATCGACCCCGCCGCGCTCATCCCGGCGGACGGCGTGAGCGTGCAGTACGACGGCTCGCTCACCACGCCGCCGTGCACCGAGGACGTGCGCTGGAACGTCTACCTCACCCCGGTGACGGTGTCGGCGGAGGAGCTCGCCGCGTTCACCGCCGTGTACCCCGACAACCACCGACCCGTGCAGCCCCTGCACGACCGCACGCTCACGGAGATCCCTTCGGGGGTCTGAGCTCCGCGTCCTGCCCGCACCTCCGCCGGGCTCCCGCTGCGACGGCGGGAGCCCGGCGGCGGGGGCGGGAGCGGCGGGTAGAGCCTCAGGCAGCCGGTGCCTGCTGCGCGATGCGCTGGTAGTCGTCGACCGTGAGGTCCTCGCCGCGGGCGGTCGGAGCCACGCCGGCGGCCGTCAGCACCTCGGTCGCGGCGGCCGAGCTGCCGAAGACGCCGGACAGCGCCTGGCGGAGCATCTTGCGGCGCTGGTTGAACGCGGCATCGACGATCTCGAAGGTGCGGCGACGCTCGGCCTCGGAACCGCGCTCGCCCTCCGACCGATCGAAGCCGACGAGCAGGCTGTCGACGTTCGGAACGGGCCAGAACACCTGCCGCGACACCGTGCCGGTGAGCCGCCACTCGCCGTACCACGCGGCCTTCACGCTCGGCGAGCCGTAGATCTTCGACCCCGGCTTCGCCGCCAGGCGCTCGGCCACCTCGGCCTGCACCATCACGACGCCCCGCTGCAGATAGGGGAAGGTCTCGAGGAAGTGCAGCAGCACCGGCACCGACACGTTGTACGGCAGGTTCGCGACCAGGACGGTCGGCTCGCCGGGCAGCTCGGCCACCCGCAGCGCGTCGGCATCGACCACCGTGAGCGCCCCCTCGGGCACGCCGTGCTCGGCGGCGGTCTGCGGCAGGCGGGCGGCGAGGCGGTGATCGATCTCCACGGCGGTGACGGCGGCCCCGGTCTCCAGGATCGCGAGCGTCAGCGAACCCAGGCCGGGCCCCACCTCGACCACGCGCTCGCCCGGCTGCACGCGCGCGGCCTGCACGATCTTGCGGACCGTGTTCGCGTCGGTGACGAAGTTCTGGCCCAGCTTCTTGGTGGGGGTGACATCGAGCTCGGCGGCCAGTCGGCGGATCTCGGCGGCTCCGAGCAGGGTGACGGTCATGCGTCCATTCTCGCCGAAAGCCCGACCGTCCCCGGCACTCGCTATCCTGCGGGGATGCCCTCCCTCGGTGAACTGATCGCTCCGCGGCGCATGGGCAGGGACTTCCGCTGGCTGCTCGCGTCGTCGTGGACGAGCAACATCGGCGACGGCGTGGCGCTGGCCGCCGCTCCCCTGCTCATCGCCTCGATGACCTCGTCGCCGATCCTCGTCGCCTCCGGCGCCGTCCTCCAGTTCCTGCCCTGGCTGCTGTTCGGCCTGCACGCGGGGGCCATCGCCGACCGCTTCGACCGTCGGCGCCTGGTGATGATCGCGAACGCCGCGCGGGCGGTCGTGCTCGCGGCGCTGTGCGTGTTCCTCGTGACGGGCACCGCGAACATCGGGATCGTGCTCGCGGTGGCCTTCCTGTACGGCTCGGCCGAGGTGTTCGTCGACACCGCGAGCAGCACGCTGCTGCCGATGATCGTGAAGCCGGACGACCTCGGGATCGGCAACGCGCGGCTCCAGGCCGGCTACCTCGTGGCCAACCAGTTCGCCGGTCCTCCCCTCGGGGCGTTCCTGTTCGCCGCCGGGCACGCCTGGCCGTTCCTGGTCGAGGTGCTGTGCGTCAGCCTCGCGGTCGTGCTGATCTCCCGCATGGCCCGCACGCCCGTGCCACCCCGGGCGGACGCCGCCGCGCACCCGCCCGTGCACACCGACATCGCGGAGGGGCTGCGCTGGCTGTGGCGCAACCCGCCCGTGCGCATGCTGGTGATCATCATCCTCGTCTTCAACGTCACGTGGGCGGCGCCGTGGGGCGTGCTCGTGCTGTACGCGACCGAGCACCTGCAGATGGGCCCGGTGGGGTACGGCGCCCTCACCACGGCGTCCGCGGCCGGCGGCATCCTCGCGACGTTCAGCTTCGGGTGGCTCGAACGGCACGTGTCGTTCGCGACCCTCATGCGCATCGTGCTCTCGCTGGAGGTGCTGATGCACCTGGCGTTCGCGCTCACCACCGCCGGCTGGGTGGCGCTGATCATCATGTTCTTCTTCGGCGCGTACGCCTTCGTGTGGGGCACGATCTCCACGACCGTCCGGCAGCGCCTCGTGCCCGCCGAGCTGCAGGGACGCGTCGCCTCGGTCAACATGGTCGGGGTGTTCGGGGGCATGATCGTCGGCCAGGCGCTCGGCGGAGTGATCGCCCAGCTGTGGGGGCTCACCGCACCGTGGTGGTTCGCGTTCGGCGGCGCAGCGATCACACTGCTGCTGGTGTGGAAGCCGATCTCGCAGATCGTGAGCGCGAAACCGGTCGCCCAGACCGGCCCGGACGACGTGGACGCTCAGTCGGTGAACGAGCCGTAGACCCGCAGGGTGTTCTCGGCGAGCTGCGCGGACAGCTCGTCGACGCCGATGCCGAGCTCGGCGGCCAGGAAGCGGACCGTGATCGGCACGAGGTAGGGCGCGTTCGGGCGTCCCCGCAGCGGCGTCGGCGTGAGGAACGGGGCGTCGGTCTCCACCAGTAGGCGGTCGAGCGGCGTGACCTTCAGGGCGTCGCGCAGGTTCTGCGCGTTCTTGAACGTGACGTTGCCCGCGAACGACAGGTGGTAGCCGGCGTCGGCGCACACCCGGGCCATCGCGGCGTCGCCGGAGAAGCAGTGGAACACCGTGCGATCGGGAGCGCCCACACGCGACAGGGTCTCCAGCACCGCGTCGTGCGCGTCGCGGTCGTGGATCTGCATCGCGATGCCGTGCTTCTTCGCGAGCGCGATGTGCGCCTCGAACGACTCGAACTGCGGCCCGCGGCGCTCCGGCTCGGTGCGGAAGAAGTCGAGCCCGGTCTCGCCGATCGCGCGGGTGCGCGGATGCGCCGCCAGCTCGTCGATCACCGCGAGGGCCTCGTCGAGACCGACACCGCCGCGACGGCCCTGCTCGGCATAGGTCGGTGCGTCGTTCGGGTGGATCGCCACCGCGGCGAGCACGCGCCGGTCCGAAGCCGCCGCCTCGACCGCCCAGCGCGACGACTCGATGTCGCCCGATGCCTGCACGACCCCGGCGATGCCCACGGCCCCGGCGCGGTCGAGCTGCTCCGTCAGGCTCAACGGCTCGTCGCCGTCCATGATCTCCAGGTGCGCGTGGTTGTCGTACACCGGGACGGCGAGGGGCTCGGGGGCTGCGGGATACCGCAGGTCTTTGCGCCCGTCGCCGTCTCGGCGCTGCACGTACGTCTCGGTCATGGGGTGTCGGTCAGGCCGTCGACTCCACGCGCGGGAACAGCGGCGCGAGGCCGTTGACGCTCGTGCCCGGCTTCAGCACGCCCCACGCCCCCGCCTCACGGATCGGCTGGTCCTGCAGACGACCCAGCGTCTCGGCGGCGCCCAGTGCGATCCACAGCTTCTCGGTGGACTGGGGCATCACCGGCGACAACAGCACCGCCAGGGCCCGCAGGCCCTCGGCACACGTGTACAGCACCGTGCCCAGACGCTCGCGCTTCTCGTCGTCGCGGGCCAGCGCCCACGGCTCGTTCTCGGTGATGTAGCCGTTGAGCGCGTCGACGATGGTCCAGATCGCGGAGATCGCCTCGTCGATGCGGAACTGGCCGATCGCGGCATCCGCCTTCGTCGCGGCGTCGGCGACGATCTTCTGGATCGCGAGGTCCGCCTCGGTGTACTCGGCCGCCGGCGGGACGATGCCCTCGAAGTACTTCTCGATCATCGCGGTCGTGCGGGAGGCGAGGTTGCCGAAGCCGTTCGCGAGCTCGGCCTGGTAGCGGGCGGACAGGTCCTCCCAGGAGAACGAGCCGTCCTGGCCGAACGCGATCGCCGACAGGAAGTAGAAACGGTAGGCGTCGGAGCCGAACACGTCGGTGATCTCGGTCGGCGCGATGCCGGTCAGCTTCGACTTCGACATCTTCTCGCCGCCGACCAGCAGCCAGCCGTGCGCGAACACGCCCTTGGGAACGTCGAGCCCCGCCGCCATCAGCAGCGCGGGCCAGATCACCGCGTGGAAGCGCAGGATGTCCTTGCCGACCACGTGGTACGCGGGCCAGCGGCGCGCGAACGTCTCCTCATCGGAGCCGTAGCCCACGGCGGTGGCGTAGTTGAGCAGCGCGTCGACCCACACGTAGATCACGTGCGACTCGTCCCACGGCAGCGGAATGCCCCAGTCGAACGTGGAGCGCGAGATCGACAGATCCTTCAGCCCCTGGCTCACGAACGACACGACCTCGTTGCGCGCCGAGTCCGGCCGCACGAAGTCGGGCTCGGTCTTGTACAGCTCGAGCAGCCGGTCCTGGAACTCGCTCAGCTTGAAGAAGTAGTTCTTCTCCTGCAGCAGCTCCAGCGGCTTGGAGTGGATCGCACACACCTTCAGCCCCTCGAAGGGACCGGTGCCGTCGACGATCTCGGACTCCGGCTTGAACTCCTCGCAGCCCACGCAGTAGAGCGCCTCGTACTCGCCCGCGTAGATGTAGCCGCGGTCGTACAGGCGCTGGAAGAACGTCTGCACGTTGGTCTCGTGGCGCTCCTGCGTCGTGCGGATGAAGTCGTCGTTGGCGACATCGAGGGTCGTCAACAGCGGGAACCAGCTCTCGCTGACCAGCTTGTCCACCCACTCCTGCGGCGTCACGCCGTTGGCCGCCGCCGCCCGCAGCATCTTCTGCCCGTGCTCGTCGGTGCCCGTGAGCATCCAGGTGTCATCCCCCGCCTGGCGGTGCCACCGCGCGAGCGTGTCGACCGCCACCGTCGTGTACCCGTGGCCGATGTGGGGCACGTCCGACGGGTAGTAGATGGGCGTGGTGATGTAGAAGGATTCGCCTGCGGGCATGGAGCAATTCTAGGTGCCCCCATGCCGCAGGTTACGCCGGTGCGCGCTCAGAGCGCGTTGCGTCGTGCGACCTCGCCCAGCCACGTCAGCGACGGCTTCGGGAACCGCTCGAACGTCTCGTGGTCGAACCCGATCAGCCCGAAGGTCGGCCGGAAGCCGCTCGCCCACTCGTAGTTGTCCAGCGCGCTCCAGTGCTGATACCCGCGCACCTCGATGCCGTCCGCGATCGCGCGGTGCAGGCCCTCCAGTGCGCCCTGCGTGTAGACGATGCGGCGGGTGTCGTCGGCCGTGGCGATGCCGTTCTCGGTCACGATCACCGGCACCCCGCCACTGCGCTCCCACGCGCTGCGCACCCCCAGCTCGAGCGCGGGCGGGTAGAACTCCCACCCGGTCAGCGTCGTCTCCACGTCGTCGGCGACCGGCCGCGGTCCCTCCGGACCGATGAACGTGCGCGTGTACGCCTGCACGCCCACGAAGTCGTCACCGGCCGACTGCTCCAGGTACCAGTGGTCGCGCGGGTCGCCGTAGGCCGCCAGCATGTCGTCGGCGCCCGGCTCGCCCGTCGAGTGGAAGGCCTGGGTCGCGATGGTCCACCCCGCCTGCGCGCCCGGCACGGTGTGCACGAGTTCGGAGGCCCGGCGGTGCGCGGCCAGCAGTGTGTCCGCCACGGCGAGGTCGGGATTGGGCAGACCGTAGGCGACGAGGTTGGCCGCGTCCTCTCCCCCGGCCAGCATCGCGGCGATGTTGGGCTCGTTGATCGTACACACGTAGCGCACGCCGTCGAGGATGGGCAGCACGGTCTCCACGTAGCGCGAGAACAGGTCGACCGCGTCGTCCGCGCGCCAGAAGCCGTCGCGCTGGAACCACTGCGGCACCGTGAAGTGCATGAGGGTGACCGTCGGGTCGAGCCCGTGCTCCCGCGCGGTGTCGATCATGCGGCGGTAGTGGTCGAGCATCGCCCGTGACACGAAGCCGCGCTCCGGCTCGATCCGCGCCCACTCGACCGAGAAGCGGTAGGAGTTCAGCCCCGCCTCGGCCAGCAGCCGCATGTCCTCCGGGTAGCGGTGGAAGTGGTCGGCGGCGTCGCCGGAGGGCTCGACCATGGGCGAGTCGGGGGCGTGCTCCATCGCCCACCAGTTGCTCGTGGTGTTGTTGCCCTCCACCTGATGGGCGGCGGTCGCGGCGCCCCAGAGGAAGCCGTCGGGGAATGCGAGCACGGATGCGCTCCTCTCTCTTTCTTGCAGATCTCCCGGCGCGGTTCAGCGCGCGCGGGAGGGGTTGGGCACGGCGTCGAGCAGCTCGACCGTGTACGGGTCCTCGGGGTGCTGGAGCACGTGCGAGGTCTCGCCGCGCTCCACGACCCGTCCGCCGTTGAGCACCAGGATGTTCTCGGTGACCAGGCGCGCGCTCAGCAGGTCGTGCGTGATGTAGAGCATGCTGATGCCCCAGCGCTCACGCAGGTCCTCCAGCAGCGCGAGCACGCCGGCACGCAGCGACACGTCGAGCATCGACACGGGCTCGTCGGCGATCAGCACCTGCGGGTCGCTCGCGAGCGCACGGGCGATCACGACACGCTGCCGCTGTCCGCCGGAGAGCTGGTGCGGCAGCTTGGCCGCGAACTGCTCGACGGGCGTGAGGCCGACGGTCTCCAGCAGTTCGAGCACGCGCGCCCGCGCCTCGGTGCCGCGCAGCGTCGTGTAGTTGCGGATCGGGCGGGACAGCGCATACTCGACCGTGTGCAGCGGGTTCAGGGCCGCATACGGGTCCTGGAACACCATCTGCACGTCCTTGCGGAGGTCGCGCAGGCCCCGGCGCTTCAGCGCGGCGACGTCGGTGTCGCCGAAGCGGATCGTGCCGGCGGTGGGCTTCTCGACGCCGGTGAGCATCTTCGCGATCGTCGACTTGCCCGACCCCGAGGCGCCGACCAGCGCGAGGGCCTCCCCCGGCTCCAGCCGGAAGGACACGTCGTCGACCGCGACCACCGGCTCCTGCCCGCGCCGTGGCGCCGGGTACCGCTTGGTGACGCCGTCCACCACGATCGCCGCGTCCGCGCGCCGGGTGTCGCGCGCAGACACGGTCGGCAGGGTCTCGGTGACGTCGGTGCGGCTGCGGCCCTCGCGGCGGCGGGTGCCCACATCGAGGAACCCGGGGATCTCGATCTTCTCCGCCCGGGGGTCGGCGTAGTGGCTCAGCAGCATGCGCGTGTACTCGTCCTGCGGACGGTGCAGGATGTCGTGGCTCGGGGCGTCCTCCACGATGCGGCCCTCGTGCATCACCATGACCCGGTCGGTGGCCTCGAGCACGATGCCGAGGTCGTGGCTGATGAGGATCGCCGTGAACCGTTCCGACCGCTGCAGCTCCTGGATCGTGTCCATCACCGCGTGCTGCACGAGCACGTCGAGGGCCGTGGTCGGCTCGTCGAACACCATGAGCTGCGGCTCCAGCGACAGCGCGAGGGCGATCGAGGCGCGCTGCCGCATGCCGCCCGAGAGCTCCCCGGGGTAGCGGTCGAGCACCTCGGGCTTCAGGCCGACCTTCCCCACGAGCTCGCGGGCCCTGGCCTCACGGGCCTCGCGGGGCACATGCCCGTGCGCGGCGAAGATGTCGCGGAAGTGACCTGCGACCGTGCGCACGGGGTTGAGCGCGTTCATGCCCGACTGCAGCACCATCGCGAAGCCGCCCTGCCGCTGGCGGCGCAGTCCCTCGGCGTCGAGCTCGCGGATGTCGCGCCCGTCGAACAGGATGCGACCGCCGCTGATGCGCGCCGGGGGCTTCTGCAGCCGGGTCAGCGCGAACCCGAGCGTGGACTTGCCCGACCCGGACTCGCCGACGAGTCCGACGAACTCGCCGCGTCGCAGCGTGAACGACACGTCGTGCACGGCCTGCACGGGCTGCTGCCCCGGGGAGGCGTACTCGACGGACAGGTTCTGCACGTCGAGGAGGATTCCGGCGTTGCGATCCGAGGTGTGCGCGGTCATGGCGCTCATCGCCCCTTCCCTTCCCGCAGGCGCGGATTGGAGATGCCGTCCACGCCGAAGTTGATGAGTGTGAGGCTGAGGGCCAGCAGGGCGATGCACAGACCGGGGGCGAACAGCAGCAGCCACTGCCCGGTGAGCAGCGAGTTGGAGTTCTGCGCCCAGTAGAGCATGGTGCCCCAGCTGACGATGCTGGAGTCGCCGAGGCCGAGGAACTCCAGGCCTGCCTCCGCCAGGATCGCCGCGGTGGCCGCGCCGAACAGGGTCCCCGCGATGATCGAGGTCATGTTCGGGAGGATCTCGCGGAACACGATGCGGGCCCTGCTGTCGCCGGAGAACTGGGCCGAGGTGACGAAGTCGTTGCCGCGCAGCGACTGGGTCTGGCTGCGCAGCACGCGCGCGCCCCACGCCCAACCGGTGACCACGATCACGGCGATGATCATGAGGATGCCGCCGTTCTGCAGGTACGCGGCGATCACGATCATGAGCGGCAGGCCGGGGATCACGAGGAACAGGTTCACGATGAACCCGACGACCTCGCCGGCGAAGCCGCGCATGTACCCCCAGCTCAGGCCGATCAGCACCGCGACGATCGTGGACAGGATGCCGGCGGCGAAGCCGACCAGCAGGCTCACCTGCGCGCCGTAGATCAGCTGGCTGAGCACGTCCTCGCCCGCGGCGGTCGTGCCGAGCCAGTGCTCCCACGACGCGTCGGCGTTGCGCTCGAAGCCGTTCTCCTTCGGGCCGTACGGCGCGAGGAGCGGCGCGAACAGCGCGACCAGGACGAAGAAGGCGAGGATGCACAGCCCGAGCCGTGCCTTGCCGTTGGCCCACAGGGTGCCGACCATGCGCCCGAAGGAGCGCCACGGGCTGGGGGCCGCGATCCGATCGGCCGGGATCTTGACGTTCATGGTGGAGGTCATCGTCTGGTCCTCGGGTCGAGCACGCAGTGCAGGCGGACAGGGAAAGGAGGGATCATCATCGGCGCGTCCTCGGGTCGAGCACCCCGTAGAGGATGTCCACGAGGAAGTTGGCGATGAGCACGCTCACGGTGATCATCAGGAACAGCGCCTGCATGAGCGGGTAGTCCTGCCCGATCACGGCGTTGAACAGCAGGTAGCCGATGCCCGGATAGCCGAACACCTGCTCCACGAGGATCGACCCGCCCACCACGCCGCCGAGCGTGAGCCCGAAGCCGGTGAGGTTCGGCAGGATCGCGTTGCGCGCGGCGTAGCGGAGCGCGATCGTGCGCCCGCGCAGCCCGTTGGCCTCACCGAAGGTGATGTAGTCCTCGCCGAGCGTGTTGATCATGGCGTTGCGCATGCCGATGATCCAGCCGCCGAGCGACGTGAGCAGGATCGTCAGCGCCGGCAGGAACGCGTGACGCACCAGGTCGACGATGAAGTCCCACGTGAACCCGGGCGTCGTGGTCGCCGAGTAGGCGCCGGTCGTCGGGAACCAGTGCAGCACGTAGCCGAGGAAGAACAGCAGCAGCAGCGCGGTCCAGAAGTACGGGAAGGTGCTGAGGAACGAGCCGGTCAGCGTGGGCAGCGAGTCGAGCCAGGTGCCGCGCCGCCACGCGGCCATCACGCCGATGAGGGTGCCGATCACGAACGCGAGGATCGTGACGATGCCCACCAGGCCCAGCGTGTACGGCAGCGCCGTGGACACCATGCTCGACACCGACTGCGGGTAGAACGTGTACGAGACGCCGAAGTCGAGCCGTACGACCTGACCGAGGTAGGCGACGTACTGGTCCCACAGCGAGCCGGTCGGCACGCCGAGCTGCGCCTCGATCGCGGCCCTGGTCGCATCCGACACGGGTCCGTTCTGCGAGAGCTTGGCTATCGCGGCGTCGGCGGGCGAGCCGGGCATCATGCGCGGGAGGAAGAAGTTCAGCGTGACCGCGGCCCACAGGGTCAGCACGAACAGGCCGAGTTTCTGGGCGACGTACTTCACTGGTCGTCTCCGTTCACTCGCTTCAGGTGGGTGAAGATCATCAGGGGCGCCGAGTCGTAGTTCTGCGGGATCATGTACGGGTCGTCGGCGGACGGCCACCCGGTGAACTTCGCCTCGTTGAACAGGCCCCAGATGCCGCCGTAGTACATGCCGATCACGGGCAGCTCGTCGTACACGATGTTCTGCAGCTCGTGCACGATCTCGCCCTGGCGCTGCGGGTCGACCGTCGCGCGGTACTCCGCGAGCAGCGCATCGGCCTCCGGCGAGCGGTAGCGCTCGAAGTTGTTCGTGGTCGACTCCCCGGACGGCACGTAGAAGTCGCTGGAGAGCAGGCTGTTGAACGCCTGGTAGACGTCGCCGTTGCCCATGCCGCCGATCGCCATCTCGAAGTCGCCGTTGCCGATCGCGCTCTGGTAGCCCGCAGGCTGCGGCAGCTTCAGCGAGACCTTGATGCCGATGTCTCCGAGCTGGCGCTGCACGGTCTGCGCGGCGCGGGTCCAGTCGGAGAAGCCGTTCGCGGTGGTGAGCGAGAACTCCAGCTGCTCGCCGTCCGGCCCCACCAGCCGATCGCCGTCGAGCGTGTAGCCGGACTCGGCGAAGGCGGCGAGCGCGGCGTCCTCGTCCTGCGCGATCATGCCCGCGTCGGGGATCTCGGGGTCGAGGTACTGCTCCTGGTTCGGCAGGATCAGGCCGGTCTGGCCGGCGGGCTTCATGTAGCCCTCGGAGGCGGTCTCGGCGATCTCCTCGCGGTCGAGCGCGAGCGCGATGCCGCGGCGCACGTTGACGTCGTCGAACGGGGCGACCTCGAGGTTCGGCACCAGCGAGATCACGCCGCCCGGCGGGAACCACCAGGTGTTGTCGGGGCTGGCCGCGCCCCACGTGCCCTCCACGTCGGAGATGAACGCGTACGCCCAGTCGTAGCCGCGGGTGACGGTGTCGAGCTGGCTGTTGGTCGCCGGGAGGATGATGTGCTCGATCTCGATCCGGTCGGCCTGCCAGTAGTCGGGGTTGCGGTCCATCGAGTACTGCTGGTCGTTGTAGTTGCCGAGCACGAACGGGCCGGTGCCGACCGGATCCTCGTTGCGCCAGGTGCCCGGATCCTGCACGTCCTTCCAGATGTGCTCCGGCACGATCATGGTCTGGCCGAGGATCGACAGCGACGGGGCGTCCTCGCTCTGCAGGTGGAAGATCACGTCGGAGCCGTCGACCTCGACCGAGTCGATGTGCTGCCAGGCGCCCTTGATATCGAGAGACGGCTCATCCTTCAGCAGCTGGAACGTGAAGGCGACGTCGTCGGCCGTGAAGTCCTCGCCGTCGCTCCACTCGACCCCGTCGCGCAGCGTCATCACGATCGTGCGGGCGTCGGGCTGCGACCACGCGGAGGCCAGCCACGGGTTGAGCTCGCCGTCGAGTGGGTTCACCAGGATCAGCGGCTCGTAGATCCACCGCGAGGCGGTGCGCGTGTTGGTCAGGTACGGGTTGAAGTTCTTCGTGAAGAACGGGTTGCCGTGGTCGGCGTTGATCAGCATCGTGTCCTCGCCGATGGAGGGGTCGGGCTGGGAGCTGATCTGGATGCTGCAGCCGCTGAGCGCGATCGCCGCGGCCGCGAGCCCCACGACGGCGGCTCTGCGCCAGCGTCGGAAGGTGTGCGTCTCTGCCACTGGGGGACCTCATGTCGTCTCTGTCATGATGGGCGCCCCACGGGTCGGAGCGTCCGTCGGCCGAAGCCGCATGAGCGAGTGTAAGCGCATACATTTGTGATCGGCAACCCCTTGACACCGCGCTCCCGTCCGTTCGAGGCGCGTCAGGCGGGTCGCGCGGAGCTCTCCCGCAGGAGGATCTGCAACGGCAGCCGCACCACCGCGGGCGGGGCCTCCGGCTCCTCCAGCCGGCGCGCCAGCACCTGCACCGCGGCGCGGCCCAGCTCGATCATCGGCTGCCGGATCGTCGTCAGCGGGGGGACGGAGAGGGCGGCGGCATCGATGCCGTCGAACCCGGTCACGAGCACGTCGTCGGGCACGCGCACGCCCGCGCGGTGCAGCACGTCGACGACCCCCAGCGCCATCTGGTCGTTCGCCGCGATCACCGCGGACGGGGGTGCGCCGTCGCGCAGCAGCTCCTCGGCCGCGCGCCGCCCCGACGCCCGCGTGAAGTCGCCGCGCAGCAGCCGCAGCTCCTCGGTCGCCCGGCCCGACGCCGCCACGGCCGCCACCACGCCCTCGCGCCGCTGCTCCGCGTCGGGCGAGTCCGCGGGACCCGCGAGGAACGCGACCGCACCCTCCCCGACCTGCGCGAGAACGTGCCGCGTGAGCTCGCCCATCGCCTCGGCGTTGCTGACCGTGACGTGGTCGTAGTCGTCGCCGCGCGGCGGACCGGACAGGACCACGACCGGGATGCGGCGCGCGAGCCGCGCCAGCACGTCGTCCGGCACGCTGCTCGCGAGCACCATGAGCCCGTCGACACGACCGGCCATGTCCCGCACGGTCGACCGGTCGGGGTCGTCGCGCCCCACGCCCACCATCAGCACGAAGCCCTGCTTCCACGCCTCCAGCTCGGCCCCGCGCAGCACCTCGTCCAGGAACAGCATCGAGGTGGCGGGGGCGCCGGGCTCGCCCTCGTCCTCCACCACCGTGAACGGCGGGGCCGCGGCTCCCGCACTCGACAGGACGTCGAGCGCGGGGGCGTCCTCCGCCGCGTCGAACCCCGGGAAGTACAGGCCCAGCACGCCCGTCCGGCGCTCGGCCAGCCCGCGCGCGCTTCCGCTCGGGACGTAGCCGAGAGCCGTGACCGCATCGAGCACCCGCTCGCGGGTCGCCGGTCGTACGGCATCGGGCGACCGCAGCACCCGCGACACGGTGGCGATCGAGACGCCCGCGTGCGCGGCGACGTCGTACACGGTCGCGGCCTTGCTCACGGCGGATCCCCCAGGGTCGAGTCGTCGGATCGGGTGTCAGGACAGCGTAGATCAGACCCGGCGGGCGATCAGCGCACCGTGCGGGCGCGTGCTCGCCTCCCCGGGCACGCGGGCGCGGGTCTCGGTCCCCTCGACCTCGAGCCCCGCGGCGGCGAGCAGCGGCGTGAGCGCCTCCGCGGACCAGAAGTACGCGGTCGTGATCGCGTGGTCGAACGGCGCGCGCGGCTCGCCGTCGAAGAAGCCCAGCAGCAGTCGTCCCCCTGGCGCGAGCACGCGCGCGAACTCGGCGAGCGCGGCGGGCACCTCGGTCGGCGGCGTGTGGATGAGCGAGTACCACGCGAGGACGCCGCCCAGCGACCCGGCGGGCTGCGGCAGCGCGAGGAAGGAGCCCTGGGTGACGTCGAGGCCGGGGTGCCGCGTGCGGGCCTCCGCGACGAACTCCGCCGACAGGTCGATGCCCGACACGTCGTGCCCCGCGTCGTGGAGGAACCGCGTCCACAGCCCGGGACCGCACCCGGCGTCGAGCAGGGCACCCGAGGTGGCTCGGCGCCAGCGATCGATCGTGTCGCGGTCGCGGGGGTCCAGCTGCTCCACCGTGCCGGCGATCGCGACGTACTCCGCGGCGCGGCGGTCGTAGGCGGCCGCGATGGCGTCGTGCGCCTCCGCCGGTGTCGTCACCGGGTGCCCCCCGAGCTCATCGGGTACGGGCGGCGAGGGCGGCCTGGTAGAGGTCGCGCGTGGAGAGGCCGGTCTGCGCCGCCACCTCGGCCGCGGCCTCCTTCAGGCGCGTGCCGTCCGCGACCAGGGCCTGCACCTGGGCCAGCGCGTCGTCGGCCGACACCGCGCGGCGGGGCGCGCCCTCGACCACGACCACGATCTCGCCCTTCACGCCGTCGGCGGCCCAGGCGGCGAGCTCGGCGGCGGTCCCGCGGCGCACCTCCTCGTACAGCTTCGTCAGCTCCCGGCACACCGCGATCCGGCGGTCCTCGCCGAACGCCGCCCCCATGTCGGCGAGCGTCGCGGCCAGGCGCGACGGCGACTCGAAGAACACCATGGTGCGCGGCTCCGCGGCGAGCGCCGTCAGGGTCGCCCGGCGCTCCCCCGGCTTGCGCGGCAGGAACCCCTCGAACGTGAAGCGGTCGGTCGGCAGACCCGAGATCGCCAGCGCCATGAGCACGGCGCTCGGACCGGGGATCGCGGTGACCGTGACCCCCTGCGCCACGGCCTCGGCCACGAGCCCGTAGCCCGGGTCGCTCACGGTCGGCATGCCCGCGTCGCTCATCACCACGACATCGGTGTCCGCGGCGAGGGCCGCCAGCTCCGCGGCCTTCTGCTTCTCGTTGTGGTCGTGCAGCGCGATCAGGCGCGGGCGGTTGGCGATCTGCAGCGCCTGCAGAAGCCGCTGCGTGGTGCGGGTGTCCTCCGCGACAACGACCTCCGCGTTCTCCAGCACCTCCACCAGACGCCGTGATGCGTCCCCGAGATTCCCGATGGGCGTGGCGGCGAGGATGATCACCCGCCCAGCTTAGGCGGGCGGGGTGTCTAGGCTGGAGCGGTGACCGCGCCCGAGCCCCTGCTGCCTCCCCCCGAGGCGCGGGCGACGCGGTACGAGCGGCTGCGCGACCGCGTGCTGCACGCCGCCGACTGGGGACGGGCCATCGGGTGGCTCGCACCGCTCGTGGTCACGGCGCTCGCGGCGGTGCTGCGGCTCGTGAACGTCGGGCACCCCCACCAGCTGGCGTTCGACGAGACGTACTACGTCAAGGACGCCTGGTCGCTGTGGACCCTCGGCTACGAAGGCGTCTGGGGGCAGGGCGCCGACGAGGCCTTCCAGACCCTGCAGGAGCTGCCGCTCACGAACAAGGGCGCCTTCATCGTGCACCCGCCGCTGGGCAAGTGGCTCATCGCGCTCGGCATGGCCATCGGCGGCCCCGACAACAGCGCCGGCTGGCGGCTGGCGACGGCCCTGCTGGGTGCGGGCTCCGTGCTGCTGGTGTACCTGATCGCCCGCCGCCTGACCGGATCCGTGGTCGCGGCCACCGTGGCGGGCACCCTTCTCGCGATCGACGGACTGAGCATCGTGCTGAGCCGCATCGCGCTGCTCGACGGCATCCTCACCTTCTTCGTGCTGCTCGGCGTGCTGTTCGTGCTGCTCGACCGGCAACGCACCATCCCCCTCCTGGAGCGCCGCGACCCCTACGCCCCCGACCCGCTGTGGGGTCCGGTGCTGTGGCGCCGGCCGTGGCTCGTCGCCGCGGGTCTCGCGCTGGGGGCGGCGTGCGCCGTGAAGTGGTCGGGCCTGTACGTGCTGGCCGGCTTCGGGCTGTACGTGGTGGTCACCGATGCGCTGGCCCGGCGCCGCGGCGGTGTGGTCGTGTGGCCCGCGTCCGCCGTGTTCCGCCAGGGGCCCGTGTCGTTCGTGCTGCTGGTGCTGCCGGCCGCGGCCGTGTACCTCGCGAGCTGGACCGGGTGGCTCGTGACCGACAAGGGCTACGACCGCGGCAGCGACGCGAACCCCCTGCTCGCGCTGTGGAACTACCACCAGGCGATGCTGGGCTTCCACGTGGGGCTCAGCCGCGGGCACCCCTACGCCAGCCCCGCGTGGGAGTGGCCGTTCCTGCTGCGACCGACCGCCGTCTGGGTCGACCCCGAGCCGACCGCGTGCGGGGTCGACCACTGCATCGGCGTGATCTCCGCGATCCCCAACCCGCTGATCTGGTACGGCGGCGTCGCCGCGAGCGTGTACCTGCTGTACCGCCTGGTGCGCGCGTGGATCGCCCGTCAGCCGATCGAACCGGCGCTCACGCTGCCGCTCGTGGGGCTCGCCGTGACCTACCTGCCCTGGCTGATGTTCCCCGAGCGGACGATCTTCCAGTTCTACACGGTGGTCATGATGCCGTTCCTGGTGCTCGCGCTGACGATGACGCTGCGGATCATCGCCGGGACACGCGACGATCCGCTGCACCGGCGCCAGTCCGGGCAGCGCACCGTGGTGGTGTTCCTGACCGTGGTCGTGCTCGTGTCGGCGTTCTTCCTGCCGCTGTGGCTGGGGATCAGCGTGCCGTACGACTTCTGGCGGCTGCACAACTGGCTGCCCGGCTGGATCTGAGCACGGGAGCCCGCGACGGCGAGGCCGGTGCTCAGCCGGCGTCGTCGGTGGCCACGTGCTCGACCAGCGGCAGCACGCGCCCCGACAGGTGCGTGCGCATCGCGATGGACGACGCCGTGCGCGCCACCCCCGGCACGACGGCGACCCGGTCGAGCACCTCCTGCAGCTGCGTGGCATCGCGCGCGACCAGGCGCAGCTGCATGTCGCTCGCCCCCGTCACGGTGTGCATGTCCACGATCTCCGGCACCGCGTCCGCGAGCGCGGCGGCTACCTCGTCGTGCCCCACCTTCTGATCGATCTCGACCAGGCAGAACGCGACCATGCCGTAGCCGAAGCCGGCCGGGTCGACGCGCGGCACGATCGCCTCGATCACCCCGCCCTCGTGCAGTCGCGCGAGCCGGCTGGTGGCGGTGCCGCGTGCGATGCCCAGCCGCCGCGCACACTCCAGGATGGGCAGCTGCGGCGACTCGGTGAGCAACCGGATCAGCGCGGCGTCCAGCCGGTCGATGCGCACGCCGCTACTCCCGCACCACGCCGGGACGGGACACACCACGGGTGAGCCGCGCCACCACCAGCAGCACGACCGTCAGCCCGAGGGTCAGCAGCAGCTGCGTGCGTGCCGCGGGGTCGATCATCGCGAGGGCGATCACCCCGGCGAGCAGGGCCAAGCACAGCCACGAGATCCACGGGAAGCCCCACATCCGCATCGGCATCGCCTCGCCGGCGCGGTCCGCCCGGCGCCGCAGCACGATCTGCGAGACCGCGGTCGCCGTCCAGATCACCAGCAGCGTCGAGCCCACCACGTTCAACAGGGCGGGGAGCACCACATCGGGGAACGCCCAGTTCAGCCCGACCGTGACGAACCCGAACGCGACCGACGCCAGCACCGCCAGGTACGGCACGCCCGTGAGACTCGTGCGGGTGACCGCCAGCGGCGCCAGTCCGCGCTCCCCCAGCGAATACGCCATGCGGGAGGCGCCGTAGATGTTGGCGTTCATGGCCGACAGCAGCGCGACCACGACGATGAGGTCCATCACCAGACCGACACCCGGCACATGGAGCGTGTCGAGCACCGCCGAGAACGGACCGGCCTCCACCGCGGGGTCGTCCCACGGCAGCACCGCGACGATCACGAAGATCGAGCCGACGTAGAAGATGAGGATGCGCACCAGCACCTCGCGCACGATGCGGCGGATGTTGCGCGCCGGGTCGTCGGACTCGGCCGCCGCGATCGCCACGACCTCGGTGCCGCCGAACGCGAACACCACGATCAGGAGCGCCGCCGCGATGCCGGTGATGCCGTTGGGCGCGAAGCCGCCCTCGTCCACGAGGTTCGACACACCCGTGGCCGGAACACCGGGGATGAGGCCGACGATCGCGCACACGCCGACCACGAGGAACGCGATGATCGCGGCGACCTTGATCGCCGCGAACCAGAACTCGAAGGTGCCGTAGTTGCGCACCCCGAACAGGTTCACCGCGGTGAGGGCGACCACGAACACCAGCACCCACACCCACGCGGGCACGCCGGGGATCCAGCCGGCCACGATGCCCGCCGCCCCGGTCGCCTCGGCCGCGATCACCACGATCAGCTGGATCCAGTAGAGCCAGCCGACCGCGCTGCCGGCGCTGCGCCCCATCGCCTTCTGGGCGTAGGAGCTGAACGCGCCGGAGCTGGGGCGTGCCGCGACCATCTCGGCCAGCATCGCCATGACCAGCACGACGATGCCGCCGGCGACCAGATACGAGATGAGGACCGCGGGACCGGCGATCCCGATCGCCTGGCCGGAGCCGACGAACAGCCCGGCGCCGATCGCGCCGCCGAGCCCCATCATGGAGATCTGGCGCCGGGTGAGCCCGGGATGCAGGCCCTTCGTGGTGGTGGTCGTGACCGGGACCTCGACGCTCACGCGGACACCCCCATCAGGTCGGCATCGCGGTCGGGATCGAGCGCGGCGTCGCCGCCGGAGACCGCGGCGGCGAGGGCGGCCTCGACCCTGTCGATGTCGGCGGCGGAGCCGGACGAGATCCGGATGCCCTCGCCGGGGAAGGCGCGGGCGACGACACCGCCGGCGTGCAGGAGGGCGTCGAGCTCGGCGGTGCGCTCCCCCGACGGGACCCAGACGAAGTTGGCCTGTGACGGGACGGCGGTCCAGCCCGCGGCGGTGAGCACGGCGTACAGGCGCTCGCGCTGCGCGACCACCTCGTCGATGCGGACCGCCAGCTCCTCCTCCGCCGCGAGCGACGCGAGGGCGGCGGCCTGCGCCAGGTCGGTCACACCGAACGGCACGGCCACCTTGCGCTGCGCCTCGGCGATCTCGCGCGGGGCGATCGCATAGCCGATGCGCAGGCCGGCGAGACCATAGGCCTTGGAGAACGTGTGGAGCACCGCGACGTGCGGGTGGCGGCGGAACAGCTCGATGCCGGCGCCGCGGCTCGCCGTGCGATCGAAGTGCACGTACGCCTCGTCGATCACCACGAGCACGTCGCGCGGCACGGCGGCCACGAAGCGCTCGAGCGCGTCCGCGTCGACGACCGTGCCGGTGGGGTTGTTCGGGTTGCACACGAACACCAGTCGGGTGCGCGGGGTGATCGCGGCGAGCATCGCGTCGAGGTCGTGGCCGTGCTGCGCGTCGAGCGGAACGGGCACGGGCGTGGCCCCCGCGATGCGCACGAGCGAGGGGTACGCCTCGAATGACCGCCACGCGAACACGACCTCGTCACCCGCGCCGGCGACCGCGTGGATCAGCTGGGCCGCGATCTCCACCGATCCGGCTCCCACCGTGACCTCGTCGACGTCGACGCCGTGGCGCGCGGCGAGCGCCTGCCGCACGGCCGCGGCACTCATGTCGGGATAGCGGTGGATCCCGGCGACGCGCTCCTGGACGACCTGCACGACGGAGGGCAGGGGCGGATGCGGGGACTCGTTGGACGAGAGCTTCGAGGCACCGGCGGGGGCCGAGCGGCCCTGACGGTAGGCGGGGACGGCGTCGAGGCCGGGACGTGCGGAGAGGGGCATCGTCAGAGCATCCTTGCTGTGATCCGGGTGGTGTCGCGCCACCCTAGAACGCACGTCGCCCCCTGGGCAATCGGTGCAGCGAATGGTGGGCATCGCGCGCAATCGAACGTCTCCCGGCGGGCTCGGTCTGGGCAGATTGCCCAGTCCGCCTCCGGGAGCGGGTGGGGGGCAGGGTGAGCGTCAGCGTTCCCTCGTGACCTCGGCGGGGTCGGCGGTGGGAAGCCGGCACACGAACGCCCGGCAGTCGTACAGGCGCTCGGGCGTCGCGGCCTTGCCCTCGAACAGCTCGAAGCCCGCCGCGGCGAACGCGGCGGCCTGGGCGGGCGACACCACCGCGAGCACGTCGGCGTCGGCGTCCCGCGCGGCGCGGGCGAGCGCCCCGTCGCGGTCGTCGGTCACGACCACGAGCTGACGGGGCGGTGCGACCAGCCCCGCGGCCACCCGGAGCAGGCTCCCGTGCGCGAACGGCTGACCGAGCGCACGCGCCGCCAGCATCCGCACCCGGGCGACCGCCTCCTCGCGGTACCGGTCCCCCGCACCGAGCCGCCACGCCGCCAGCGCAGCGCCCGCCACCGCCGCCGCGTCGGAGGGGAGGTCGCCGTCGGTGTGGTCGGGCGAGGTCGCGATGCCCTGCGCCGCAAGCAGCGGGTCGGCGCCGGCGGCACCGTCGAGGGCCGGGTCGAGCAGCCGCAGCGCCGTGACCGCCCACTCGGCCTCCCCGGTCGCGGCGGCGAGGCCCAGCAGCCCCTCCGCGAACAGCGCGAGGTCGGCCGCGGTCGCCGGGGCTGCCGAGGCACGGTCGTCGAGCGACGCCCGGGCGAGCGCGCCGTCGTCGCCGCGGTTGACGCGCAGCACATGATCGGCCGCCGCGGCCGCCGCCTCGACCCAGTCGGGCTCGCCGAGAGTCGTCCCCGCCCTGGCCAGCGCCCCGACCGCGAGGCCGTTCCAGCCCGTGATGACCTTGCCGTCCACCGTGGGAGGCTCCAGCTCGCCGCGCGCGGACACCGGGCGCTGGTAGTACCCGCCCTCGCTGCGCACCCCGTCGATCCACGACTCCGAGTCCTGCGCGGCCCCGAAGCCGCCGCCGTCGCGTCGCAGCACGCCCAGGAGGAAGCCGGCGATGCCGCGGGCGGTGCCCGTATCCCCCTCGTCCAGCGCGACCTCCAGCAGCTGCGCGTTGTCGGTGAGCATGCGCTCGTAGTGCGGCACCGTCCAGTCCCGCTGCGTGGCGTAGCGGAAGAAGCCGCCGTCCTCGTCGCGCAGGTCGGAGCCGGACATGGCCGCGAGCGCCCGCGTGGCCGCTGCCCCGGCGTCGGGAGAACCCGCCCGCACCAGCGGATGCTGCAGCAGCCGCAGCGTGGTCGCCACCGGGAACTTCGGCGCCCCGCCGAAGCCTCCGAACAGCCGGTCCTCCCTGGCCGCGATCCCCTCGGCGGCGGTGACGATCGCTGCCGCGTCGGGCAGGTCGGACGGCGCGGCCTCGGCCGCCCTGGCGAGGGCCTCGGTCACCGCGTCCGCCGACTCCTCCGCCTGCGCGCGCCGCACCGTCCACGCCTCCCGCACGGCCGCGAGCACCTCGCGGAACGCGGGCATCGGCGGCCGGGGCTCGGGCGGCCAGTAGGTGCCGGCGAAGAACGCGCGGCCACCCGGCGTCGTGAACACCGTGAGCGGCCAGCCGAGGTTCTGCGTGAACGCCGACGCCGCGGCCATGTACGCCGCATCGACGTGCGGGTGCTCCTCGCGGTCGACCTTGACCGCCACGAAGCCCTCGTCGATCAGCGCGGCCGTGACGGGATCGGAGAACGACTCGCGCGCCATCACGTGACACCAGTGGCACGTGGAGTAGCCGATCGAGATCAGCAGCGGCACGTCCCGCCGTCGCGCCTCCGCGAACGCCTCCTCGCCCCACGGATACCAGTCGACCGGATTCTCGGCGTGCGACCGGAGGTAGGGGCTGAGGGTGTCCGCGAGCCGGTTGGTCATGCCGTCCACGCTACGCCGCGCGGCGGCACGGCGGGCTGCGGCGGTGAGCACGGGATCGCGGCTCCCCCGCGAACGCCCCGCGTCGCGAGCGGCGACACGGGGCGTCCGGGTGCGGGGGTGGTGGTCGGTCGGCGCGACCGGTCCGTTGCGTGACCGGTCGATCGGGCCGACTCCCGGGGGGCGGGGGTCAGCCGGTCCGTTGCGTGGCCGGTCGATCGGGGCGACTCCGTGGGCGGGGGTTCCCGTCAGTTGACCTCGTCGGGGTGCGAGCCGACACGACCCGAACCGTCGAGCGGGTCGAGGGCGTCGATCGCGGCGATCTCCGCGTCGGTCAGCTCGAAGCCGAACACGTCCAGGTTCTCGCGCAGACGCTCGGGGCGCACCGACTTCGGGAAGACGATGATCCCCTTCTGCAGGTGCCAGCGCAGCACCGCCTGCGCCGGGGTGACGCCGTGGGCCGCGGCCGCGTCGGCGACCGCCGGGATGCCGAACAGGTCGTACTTGCCCTGACCGAGCGGACCCCACGCCTCGATACGCACGTCGTTCGCGTCGGCCCACGCGACCTCCTCGCGACGCTGGTAGGCCGGGTGCAGCTCGATCTGGTTCACGGCCGGGACGACGCCGGTCTCCTTCACGGTGCGCTCCAGGTGCGGCACGAGGAAGTTCGAGACGCCGATGCTGCGGGTCAGTCCGGCCTCGCGCAGCTCGATGAGCTTGGCGAACGCGTGCACGTAGTCGTCCTTCGCCGGGGTGGGCCAGTGCACGAGGTACAGGTCGACCCGGTCGAGCCCGAGCTTCTGGAGGCTCTCGCCGATCGCCGCACGCGGCTCGTCGTCGTGGTGGCGGTCGTTCCAGAGCTTGGTGGTGATGAACAGCTCGTCGCGCGGGATGCCGGAGGCGGCGATCGCGGCGCCCACGCCCTCCTCGTTGCCGTAGATCGCGGCGGTGTCGATGTGGCGGTAGCCGATCTCCAGCGCTTCGCTCACCGCGCGCTCGGTCTCAGCCGGCGGCACCTTGAAGACGCCGTAGCCCAGCTGCGGGATGGAGTTGCCGTCGTTGAGTTCGAGAGAGGGAATGGTGGTCATGGGTCCAGCCTATGACCTGTGATGACAGGTGTGGCGGGATCGTGTCTTTCCGTGTCGGCGGAGGCACCGCGTCGGTCGACCGGCACCGAGGCCATGGCCTGCGCCGCCCGACCCACGAGGCGCTCGAGGGGTCCGCGGCCGAAGAGGATCGACCACAGCGTCGCGGCCACCACGAGTGCGACCGCCGTGAGGAGCCAGAACGCCGTGCTCTGCACGAAGCCGCCGGGGCCGACCAGCACCACGATCGACACCACGTGCACCGTGTATGCCGTGAGCGGCATGGAGCCGAGCGCCGCGAGCGGCAGGAACACCCACCGCAGCGGCCGGCTCAGCAGCAGGCACAGCGCAACCACCGCGAGCGCGAAGCCCCCGGAGCCGAGGATCTCGGCCGTGCCCCCGGAGTGCGGTTCCACGCCGAAGAACGCCGACAGCACCGACCGCAGCGGGTCCAGCCCCGCGAGCGCCGCGGGGTACGCGCCCCACCCGGAGCCGAATCCGAAGCCGCCGTCGCCGGAGCCGATGCCACCGTCCTCGCCCCCGACTCCGGCCGCCTGGCCGACCGCGCCGAGCCCGTATCCGATGACCGCGAGCAGCACGCCGACAGCGAGCGCGACGACCGCCGTGCGGAGTCGCTCCACGTGCAGCCGGCCGAGCGCGAGGCCGCCCAGCACGAATGCGAGCCACGCCGTCAGCGGGTACACGCCGTACAGCGCGAAGCCGAGCCCTGCGCCGTAGGGCTCCAGCGCGAGCGCGCTCAGCAGCGCGAGCGCGGCGGGGGCCACGACCGCGAGCACCCCGGCCGCGAGGAGCAGCTGCCACGCCCGCCACCGCAGGAACGGGATCACCGCGACGTAGAGCAGCCCGTAGAGCGTGAGGATCACCGCGATGGGCGTGTTCAGCATCTCGAGCGCGAGACCGATCAGGAAGATCGCCGCGCCCCGGCCCACCAGGTTCAGGCGCAGCGTCGGCATGCGCTCGGGAGCGGGCAGCGTGCTGCGCCCCGTCATCAGCGCGATCGACACCCCGGCGAGCAGTGCGAACAGGATCGAGGAGCGGCCGTTCACCAGGTCGGTCCAGGTGGACGGGTCGCCCCACGCGAACGGCCGGAGCTCGCCGACGTGGGCGGCGGCCATACCCAGGATCGCGAGGGCCCTGGCCACGTCGAGGCCGAGGATGCGCGGTGGCCGGCCGAAGTCCCGGAACCAGCGGGTGGGCGCGAGGGGGGAGGTCACGAGTTGATCGTAGGGCGCGCATCCCGGCATACGATGGAGGGCTATGTCCTCCCCCGTGATCTCCTATCCCCCGGAGCTGCCCGTCAGCGCCGCGCGGGAGGAGATCGCCGACGCCGTGCGCGACCACCAGGTCGTGATCGTCGCGGGCGCGACCGGTTCGGGCAAGACCACCCAGCTGCCCAAGATCGCGCTCGAACTCGGGCGCGAGCGCATCGCCCACACGCAGCCGCGTCGCCTGGCCGCCCGCACGATCGCGGAGCGCGTCGCGGAGGAGCTGCACGTCGAGCTCGGCACGCTCGTGGGCTACAAGGTGCGCTTCACCGACAAGGTCTCCGATGCCACGCGCATCGCGCTGATGACCGACGGGATCCTGCTCAACGAGATCCACCGCGACCGGCTGCTCACACGCTACGACACGATCATCATCGACGAGGCGCACGAGCGCTCCCTCAACGTCGACTTCCTGCTCGGCTACCTCGCCCGCATCCTCCCGGAGCGCCCCGACCTCAAGGTGATCATCACCTCGGCGACCATCGACCCGGAGAGCTTCGCGCGGCACTTCGCCGCGGCCGACGGCACCCCTGCCCCGATCATCGAGGTCTCCGGCCGCACGTACCCGGTGGAGATCCGCTACCGGCCCCTCGTGGACGACGCGGATGAGGAGGCATCGGCATCCGGCGACCCGGAGGACGAGGTGTCCGCGATCGTCGCGGCCCTGCGCGAGCTGGACCGTGAAGCCCCCGGCGACGTGCTGGTGTTCCTGCCCGGCGAGGCCGAGATCCGTGATGCGGCCGATGCGGTGCGCGGCGCCTACGGGAAGGACCGCTCCCCCACCGAGGTGCTGCCGCTGTTCGGACGGCTCTCGGCGGCTGAACAGCACCGGGTGTTCGAGCGCAGTCGCGTGCCGGGTGTGCGACGGCGGGTCGTGCTCGCCACGAACGTCGCCGAGACCAGCCTCACCGTGCCGGGCATCAAGTACGTGATCGACACCGGCACCGCCCGCATCTCCCGGTACAGCAACCGCTCCAAGGTGCAGCGCCTGCCGATCGAAGCGATCTCCCAGGCCTCCGCGAACCAGCGCTCGGGGCGCGCCGGCCGCACGAGCGAGGGCATCGCGATCCGCCTCTATTCGGAGGAGGACTACGACCGGCGCCCGGAGTACACCGAGCCGGAGATCCTGCGCACCTCGCTCGCCTCGGTCATCCTGCAGATGCTGTCGCTGGGGTTCGGCGACATCGAGGCGTTCCCGTTCCTCACCCCGCCCGACTCCCGCGGCGTGAAGGCCGCGTTCGACCTGCTCACCGAGCTGGGCGCGGTCGAGCCGTCGCGGCGGGACGGCTCGACGCATCTCACGCGCGTGGGCCGCGACATCGCCCGCATGCCGATCGATCCGCGGTTCGCGCGCATGCTCCTCGAGGCGGGACGCGACCGCAGCGGCGCCGTCCTGCGCGACGTGCTCGCGATCGTCGCCGGACTCACGATCCAGGATGTGCGGGAGCGGCCGGAGGAGCGCCGCGAGGAGGCCGACCGCCTGCACGCGCGCTTCGCCGACCCCACGAGCGACTTCCTGACCCTGCTGAACCTGTGGAACCACCTGCGCGAGCAGCAGCGCGAGCTGGGGTCGAGCGCGTTCCGCCGGCTGTGCCGCGCCGAGCACCTCAACTACGTGCGCGTGCGCGAATGGTTCGACGTGCACCGCCAGCTGCGCACGCTCGGCAAGAACCCGGAGCGCGGCGCGGAGGCGGGTGGCGCGGCCGACCCCGACGCGATCCACCGCGCCCTGCTGTCTGGTCTGCTGTCGCAGATCGGCATCCTCGACGAGCGCACGGCCCCGGCCGGCAAGAGCCACTCCCCCGCGAAGGACCCGAAGCGCCGGGTGACCGAGTACCGCGGGGCCCGCGGCATCCGGTTCTCGATCTTCCCGGGCTCGGCGCTGCGCAAGAAGAGCCCGCGGGCGGTGATGGCGGCGGAGATCGTGGAGACCTCCCGCACCTTCGCCCGCACGGTCGCCCAGATCGACCCCGCGTGGGCCGAGCCGCTGGCCGGTGACCTCGCGAAGCGTCAGGTCACGGAGCCGCACTGGTCGAAGGATGCCGGCGCCGCCGTCGCCTTCGAGAAGGTGACGCTGTTCGGGGTGGAGATCATCCCCCGCCGCCGCGTGCAGTTCGCCCGCATCGACCGGGCCGCGTCGCGCGAGCTGTTCGTGCGGCACGCGCTCGTGGAGGGCGAGTGGGATCCGTCGCGCATCGACAAGCGGGTGAGCGCGTTCTGGCGCAGCAACGCCGAGCTGCGCCGCCGCCTGGAGAAGCTGGAGGAGCGGGAGCGCCGCCGCGACATCCTCGCCGGCGACGAGGCCGTGTTCCGCTTCTACGACGAGCGCATCCCCGCCGACGTGTTCGATGTGCGCTCGTTCGAGAAGTGGTGGCGCGAGGCGCTCACGACCGCGCCGAAGCTGCTCGTGATGCGCGAGAGCGACCTGGTCGACGAGGCCGACCGCGCCGACCAGCGCGAGTTCCCCACGCGGTGGACGCAGGGCGACCAGGTGCTGGGGCTCGCCTACCGCTTCGCGCCCGGAGCCCCCGACGATGGCGTGAGCGTGGTGCTGCCCCTGCCGCTGCTCGCGCAGATCGAGGACCGCGGCTTCGACTGGCAGGTGCCGGGTCTGCGCGCCGAGCTCGTCACGGGACTGCTGCGCGCGCTGCCCAAGGCCATCCGCCGCCACGTGGTGCCCGCCGCCGACTGGGCGGAGAAGTTCGGCGCCGAGCTGGCCGACCAGGGCCCGGAGTCGCACGAGGGCCTTCCCCCGCGCACGCTCAAGGAGGCACTGGCCCGCCTCATCCAGCCTCTCGCGAACCAGCTCGTGTCGGCCGCGGACTTCGAGGACGACCGCGTGCCCGCGCACCTGCGCATGAACTTCCGCGCCGTGGACGAACGCGGCCGCGTGGTCGGCTCGGGGCGCGACCTCCGGGCACTGCAGACCGAGCTGTCGGATCGCGCCCGCAGCAGCGTCGCCCGCTCCATCGCGGCGCCGTCACGACGCGCGAGCCCGACCGCGGCGGCGGGCGCCGAGCGCGTCGCGGCCGCCCCGGTGGAGCAGACCGGGCTGACCGCGTGGACCTTCGGCGACCTGCCCGAGGTGCTCGACACCCGGGTCGCCGGCGGCGTCGTGCGCGGTTACCCGGCGATCGTCGACGCGGGCAAGAGCGTCTCCGTACGCGTGGAGGCGACCGCGGAGGCCGCCGCGACCGCGACCAGGGAGGGTGTGCTCCGGCTGGTGCTGCTCACGGTGCCCTCGCCGTCGTCGTACGTGCAGGAGCATCTGACGAGCCAGGAGAAGCTGGCGCTCGCGGCGTCGCCGTATCCCTCCGCCGCGGCGCTGATCGAAGACGCCAGGGCCGCGGTCGCCCGCCGCGTGATCGACGCGTCGACGGGCGGGCCGGACGGCGCCGGTCGCGGGATCGTGCGCACGGAGGCCGAGTTCGCCCGCGTCCGGGAGGCGGTGTCGGCGGTGCTCGTGGACGAGCTGTTCGCCGCCGTGTCCCTGGTGGCGCGGATCCTGGTCAAGGCGCGCGAGGTCGAGCGGGGCATCAAGGCGCAGAACTCCCTGGCACTGCTCGGACCGCTGAACGACATCCGCACGCAGCTGAGCGGTCTGCTGCACCCCGGGTTCGTGTCGGCGGCGGGCATCGACCGGCTCGCGCACTACCCCCGCTACCTCGACGGCATGCTCGACCGCCTGAAGACGCTGGCGAACGAGCCGGGCAAGGACCGGGCGCGGCTGACCGAGTTCGAGCGCATGGCGACCGCGTTCACCGAGGCGGGCGGCACGATCCCGCTGCCGACCGACGCGCCGCCGACGCTGGTGGAGGTGCGGTGGCTGCTGGAGGAGTACCGCGTGAGCGTGTTCGCGCAGCGCCTCGGCACCGCACAGCCGGTCTCGCCGCAGCGGATCATGAAGGCGCTGTCCGGGCGCTGATCCTGTCCGGGCGCTGATCCGGTCCGGGCGCTGGTCCTGTCCGGGCGCTGATCCTGCCCGGGCGCTGACGGTGTCCTCCCCGGGCGGTGATCCTGACCGGGCGCTGATCCTGACCGGGCGCTGATCCTGACCGGGCGCTGATCCTGACCCGGCGCTGATCCGGTCCCGGCGCTGACCGTGTCCTCCCCGGGTAGCCTGGGGTCATGGCCAGCGCGATCGTCTACACCGAGTTCGGCTCCCCCGATGTCCTGCACCTGATGGAGGTGCCCGATCCCGTCGCCGTGCGCGGCGAGGCCGTGGTGCGCATCGAGGCCGCCGGCGCGAACCCCATCGACGCGAAGCTGCGCAGCGGCAAGCGTCCGTCACCGCCGATCACCGAACCGCGGGGCGTCGGCTTCGACGGCGCGGGCGTGGTGGAGGTGCTCGGCGAGGGCGTCGACGGGCTGGAGGTGGGCGACCGCGTCGCGATCCGTGACACGGTCGGCACGTACGCCTCGGCGCTCGCGGTCGAGGCCGACAAGCTGGTGAAGCTCCCCGACGCGGTGACCGCGGCCGAGGGCGCCGCGATCGGCATCCCCGCCGGCACCGCGTATCAGGCGCTGCGCTCGCTCGGCGTGACCGCGGGCGACGTGCTCCTGATGCACGGCGGCTCCGGCTCGGTGGGTCAGGCGGCGGTGCAGTTCGCGGTGGCCGGCGGCGCGACCGTGATCGCCACCGCGAGCCCCGCCCGGCACGAGCAGCTGCGCGAGCTCGGTGCCCTCCCCGTCGCATACGGAGACGGCCTGCTCGACCGCGTGCGCGCGGCCGCTCCGTCGCCCGTCACGGTGGCGCTCGACTGCGCGGGCACGGACGAGGCCATCGAGACCTCGCTCGCCCTGGTGCCCGACCGCGACCGCATCGCCACGATCGTGCGCGGCCCCGACGCGGCCGACTTCGGCATCCGCGCGTTCTCGGGCGGCTCCCCCGTCCCGCTCACGGAGCAGGAGCTCGCCTGGCGCGCCGAAGCCCTGGAGAAGACCGTCGAGCTGCTCGCATCGGGCGACTTCACGATCGAGCTCGGCCCGGAGCTCCCGCTCGCCGAGGCGGCCCGGGCCCATGAGCTCATGGAATCCGGCGCCGCCTCGGGCAAGATCATTCTGGTGCCGTAGCCATCACCCTGGTGCCATAGCCGGGGCCGCCCGGCTCAGGCCGGAGCCACGGGTCGACCGAGCGACAGCATCAGCCGGTTCGCCCAGTTGAAGAACGCGGCGCCGTGCACCACGTCGGCGATCTCGCCGTCGTCGAGCCCCGCGGATCGCAGGAGCGCGATGTGGTCGGCCCCGAACGCGCTGGGCGTCTCGGTCAGCGCGACGGAGGCCGCGACGATCGCGCTCCACCGCTCGCCGAGGTGGGCGGACACGCCCTCGTCGAGCAGCCGGTCCACGTCGTCTGGCCGCTTGCTGTGATGGGCCGCGAAGCGCGAGTGCACCGAGGCGCAGAACACGCAGCCGTTGCGCCGCGAGGCCGCGGTGGCCGCCAGCTCACGATCGGCCCTGGGCAGTCCGTCGGCGACGTTGTAGAAAATGTCCTTGTCGACCAGGGTGCGCGCCCGGAGCACCTCGGGGTCGCGCGCGAGCAGACGGAAGTAGTCGTTCTTGGCGCGAGCGGTGTCGACCAAACCGTCATAGTGCCGCTCGGCCAGCTCGTCCTCCGCGAGCGGGGGCAGGTGCGGCGTCCACCCGACCTCGGCGCGCGTGAACCCGTGCGGGTGCGGGGCGTCGTCGTGTCGGAGCACGGTGTCGGCGGTGGCGGGCTCGGTGGTGGTGGCGGGGTCGGTGGTGTCGGTGGTGGTGGGCTCGGTGGTGGCGGGATCGGTGGTGTCGGTGGTGGTCATGCGGCCTCCTCCTCGGTCGGCACGGCGGTGGTGGGGGCGGTGGTGGCGGTGGTGGCGGTCGCGAGTCCGGCGGCGGCGAGCACGCGGAGCCCGGTCACGACGCGCTGCTGGAACGCCAGGAACGACACGAGCTGCGACACCGTGACGATGCCGTCGGGCGTCCACCCCGCGTCGAGCAGGCGGCCCAGGTCGGCGGCCGAGGCCTCGCGCGGCCGCAGCACCAGCAGGTGCGCGTGGGCGAGCGCGGCGGCCAGTCGCTCGCCCAGAGCGTCCGTGGCGGTGGCGTCCGGCGCATACCTCAGCCCGTCGGTGCTCTCCCCCTGGAGCCCGGCCTCGGTGTACGCGCCGAACGGACCGGTGGCGGCGGCCCCGGCCAGCTCGGCCCTGACCACCGCGGCGCGCTCGGGATCGGCGGCCTCCGCCCGGTCGGCGTAGAACAGCGCGGTCGGGTCGTCGGCGCCGGCGAGCCCGGTCGCGAAGGCCGCGATCAGCTCTCGCTCGGCCTGCGACGCGTGCTGCACCGAGACGGGGCGGAACAGCGCGTCGAAGCTCGCCTGCAACTGCTCGCGCGTGATCGGACGGCGCCGCCGCAGCGCGTCGAGCCCCGGCGTCACCTCCGCGATGCGGTCGACGATGTCGTCGGTCATGCGTTCTCCTTGAGGGTCGTGTCCGCGGGGGACGGGGTGAGGGCGTAGCCGAGTGCCGGGGCGACCTCGGCGGCGAACAGCTCGATCGAGCGCAGCACGTGCTCGTGGGGCGCGTCGACCGAGTGCACCTGGAACGCGACCTCGGTCGCGCGGGACAGCGTCGCGTCGTCCGCGAGCGAGGCGGCCACCTCCTCCGGCGTGCCCAGGTGGGTGTCGAGCGCGGCGATCAGGTCGTCGAGGTCGTCGCCCGGGATCGTCTGCCCCTGGCGGCGGAAGCCCTCCGCGGCGCGCCGCAGCCCGACCTCCGCGAACCGCAGCGCCTCGGCCCTGTCATCCGCCACGAACACGGTGCGCGAGGCCGTGATGCGCGGCGTGACGCCGGCCGGCAGCGCGTCGAGGTAGACGTCGATGATGGGGTCCTGCAGCTCCGACAGCGGCGCGCGGAGGCGCTCGGCCGTGCGCGGCTGCGTGCGCGAGAGCAGCAGCCCGTGGCCGTGCACACCCGCGCGGCTCCCGCCCGCGGCCGAGAACGTCGCCTGCCAGACGCGTGAGGCGAGGTCGCCCGGGTCGGGGTACAGGGTGTTGTCGCCGCCGACGTCCTCGCCCGCGAGCGCGTCGAGCAGCACGCGCAGCTTGCGGTCGTACGTGGCGGCCTTGTCGCGCACGTCCTCCCCGAACGGTACGAACGACGAGGGCGTGCCCCCGCTGCCGAGCCCGAGATCGAGACGCCCGCCGGAGAGCAGGTCGGCGACCACCGCATCCTCCGCCACGCGCACCGGGTCTTCCAGTGGCAGCGTGATCACCCCGGTGCCGAGCCGGAGGCGGTTCGTATGCGCCGCGGCGTGCGCCAGGAACACAAGCGGCGACGGCAGCCCGCCCTCCGCGGCGCGGAAGTGATGCTGCGCGACCCACGCACGACCGATGCCGTGCCGCTCCGCGTGCTGGAGCTGCGCCGTGGCCAGCGCGTAGCGATCGGCGGGCGACGCATCGTCGAGCAGACGGGTGAAGAACGCCACGGTGGGTGCGGCGGCTGGTGCGGTCATGCGAGGACCTCTCGGCTCTGGGGAGCGTCGCCGACGCCGGGCACGGCGGCGAGCAGCTCCCTGGTGTACTCGTGCTGCGGGTCGTGGAACAGCTCCTCGGTCCGGCCCTCCTCCACCACACGGCCGCGGCGCATGACCGACACCGTGTGACTGATGCGCCGCACCACCGCGAGGTCGTGCGAGATGAAGAGGTAGGTGAGCCCGAGCTCGGCCTGCAGCGAGGTGAGCAGCTCGAGGATGCGGGCCTGCACCGTCACGTCGAGCGCGGACACCGCCTCGTCGAGCACCACGATCTCCGGGTCGATCGCGAGGGCACGGGCGATCGCGACGCGCTGCCGCTGCCCGCCCGACAGCTCCCGCGGGGTGCGGCGGGCGACGTCGGCCGGCAGCGCCACCCGGTCGAGCAGTGCGAGTGCGCGCTCCCGCCGTTCGGCCCTGCCGCCGACGCGGAAGTTCTGCAGGGGCTCCGCGACGATGTCGACGACGTGCTGCCGCGGATCGAGCGACGCGAACGGGTTCTGGTACACGAGCTGGATGCGCCGGCGCAGCGCGCGCAGCGGCGCCCCCGTCGCGGCCGTCACGTCGGCCCCGGCGACCTCGATCGATCCGGCATCAGGGCGGTGGAACCGGGTGACGAGTCGTGCCGTGGTGGTCTTGCCCGAGCCCGACTCCCCCACGAGCGCGTGCGTGGTGGCGCGGCGCACGCGGAACGACACGTCGTCCACCGCGCGGAACCGCTCGCGACCCGCCACGCGGAACTCCTTCACGAGCCCCTCGGCGACGATCGCGTAGGGGTTCTCGGCGGCGACCGCGGCCGCATCCCGCAGGAACGGCGGTGCGTCCGGCCGGCGGAACCCGGTCGCGAAGGCGGGCGCGTCGGCGAGCAGCTGCCGCGTGTACGGCTCCCGCGGCGCCGCGAGCACCGCGTCGCTCGCCCCCTGCTCGACGATGCGGCCGTCCTTGAGCACCACGAGCCGCGCGGCACGGTCGGCCGCGACCCCCAGGTCGTGCGTCACCAGCAGGATGCTCGTCCCCTCCTCGCGCTGGAGCTCGTCGAGAAGGTCGAGCACCGTGCGCTGCACCGTGGCGTCGAGCGCGCTGGTGGGCTCGTCCGCGATCAGCAGCCGCGGGCGCAGCGCCACCGCGGTCGCGATCAGCACGCGCTGCCGCATGCCGCCGGACAGCTCGTGCGGATACTGCCGTGCGCGCAGCCCCGGGTCGTCGATGCCCACGCGGTCGAGCAGCTCGATCGCCCTGGCCCGACGCGACCTCCGGTCGCGGTGCCCGTGCAGGCGCAGGATCTCCTCCACCTGCACCCCGACCGGGCGCACGGGGTCGAGCGAGGTGGTGGGGTCCTGCGGCACGAGCCCGATCTCGGGGCCGCGGATGCCGCGCAGGGCGCGGTCGCTCCAGCCGGAGATGTCGAGCTCGCCGAGGAGCACACGCCCCGCGTCGACGCGACCCCCCTCCGGCAGCAGCCCCAGCAGCGCGTGCGCCGTGGTGGACTTGCCCGACCCGGACTCGCCGACGAGCGCGAGCGTCTCACCCTCGGCGATGTCGAACGAGATGCCGTGCACGACCTCCCGGTCGCCGTACGACACCGTGAGGCCGGTGGCGGTGAGGACGGGGCTCTCGCTCATCGCGCTCCCCTTCCGAGGCGGTGGCTGATCGTGGTCGTGGACGCCGAGATCGCGCTCATCGCACTCCCCTTCCGAGGCGGTGGCTGATCGTGGTCGTGGACGCAGAGATCGCACTCATCGCACTCTCCTTCCGAGGCGGTGGCTGATCGTGGTCGTGGACGCAGAGATCGCGCTCATCGCACTCCCCTTCCGAGGCGGTGGCTGATGCGGTTGGCGCTGAGCACCACCGCGACCACGACGAGGCCGGGGAGGGCGGTGAGCCACCAGGCCGTCGCGATGTAGTTGCGCCCCTCGGCGATCAGCAGGCCCCACTCGGGCGTGGGCGGCGGAGCGCCGTAGCCGAGGAACCCGAGCGTGGAGATGGCGAGGATCGCGGTGCCGAACTGGAGCGCGGCGAGCGCGACGATCGGGGTGAGCGAGTTGGGCAGCACGTGGCGGCGCAGCACGGCGACGAACGTCCCGCCACTGCCGAACGCCGCCTCGACGTACTCGGTGCGCCGCACCCGCGCGACCTCGGCGCGCATCAGGCGCGCGAACGCCGCGACGCTGCCGAGTCCCACCGCGATGGCCGCGTTGACGGTGCCGAACCCGAGCAGGATGATCACCGACAGCGACAGCAGCAGGCCGGGGATCGCCAGGAGCACGTCGACGATGCGCATCAGCACGTCGTCCACGATCCCGCCGACCGATCCGGCGATCGCACCGAGCACCGTGCCCAGGGCGAGGCCGACCGTCACCGCGATCAGCGCGCCGGAGAGCGAGTGCACCGCGCCGTGCACGACCCGGCCGAACAGGTCGCGGCCGAGCGTGTCCGTGCCGAACCAGTGCGCGGCGCTCGGGGGCAGCAGCTTGTCGGCCGGCACGCCCGTGAGCGGGTCGCCCGGCGCGAACACCCCGGGGATCAGCGCCCAGAGCACCGCGAGCGCCACCGCGGCGACGGCCAGGTAGAGCCCCCACGGGCGGCGACGCAGGCCGCGACGGCGCCGCGGGGTCGCGGCGGGGGCGGGGGCCGAGGGTGTCGCGGAGACGGCGTCCGCGGTCTCGGCGATCACGGGCGCGGTCATGCGGTGGCCTCCTGCAGCGTGCGGCGGGGTTCGGGGCGACCGCGGCGGGCGGAGGTGCGCTGCCGCGGGTCGATGAGCGGCGTGGCGAGGTCGACCGCGAAGCTGATGAGCACGAAGCCGAGTGCCGACAGCAGCACCACCCCCTGCAGCACCGGGATGTCCTGGTTCGCGACGGCCTGCTCCGTGAGGCGTCCGATCCCGGTTCGGCCGAACACGGTCTCCGTCACGACGGCGCCGCCCACGAGCTCACCGAACAGCACGCCCGCGATCGTGAGCGTCGGCACCGCCGCGTTGCGCGCGACCGAGCGCGTGAGCACCCACGCCGGCGGTGCGCCCTTCGCCCGCAGCACGGTCACGAACGGCTGCGCCTGCACCTGGTCGATCGCCCGCACCAGCACCTGGGCGAGGGGCGCGGAGATCGGCACGGCCAGGGTGAGCACGGGCAGCACGAGCCCGCTCACCGGGTCGGCTCCCACGATCGGCACCCAGCCGAGGCCGAACGAGAACACCTGGATGAGCAGGATCCCGAGCCAGAACACCGGCACCGCGACGAAGAGGCCAGGCACCTGGCGCAGTCCCGTGCGCAGCCACGCGAACGGCGCCAGCGACGACAGGCCGGCGATCAGCACGGCCAGCACGAGCGCCACCGCGAGCCCGAGCGACGCGAGCAGCAAGGTCGCGGGCAGCGCCTCGGCCAGCATCGTGCGCACCGGGGTGCCGAACTGCGTCGAGTAGCCGAAGTCGCCGGCGAGGAAGCCGAGCCCGGCGTGCACGTACTGCTCCCACCACGGCAGGTCGGCGCCATAGGTCGCGCGGATCCCGTCGAGCTGCTCCGGCGAGAGCCCGAGGCTCGGGTCGGAGAACTTGATCAGGATCGCGTCGCCCGGCAGGAGCTGCAGCAGGAAGAAGGTGGCCGTGAAGGCCGCGGCCAGCACGATCGCGGCCTGCCCGGCTCGTCGGAGGACGAAGCTCATCGCGTCACCGTCGCCCTCAGTGCTCCGCGAGCCAGACGCCGGAGAACGTGGGGCGCCCGACCGACTCGAACGCCACGCCGTGCACGTACGTCGCGGCACCGTAGACCTGCGGCTCCTCGAACAGCGGGATCACGTAGGCCTGCTCGGCGATGTAGTCCTGCACGGCCTGCGACGCGGCGATGCGCGCGTCGGCGTCGGGCTCGGAGGCCACGGCGAGCAGCAGCTCGTCGAGCGTCGCGTCCTGCGAGATCAGCACGTCGCGGTTCTTCGTGAAGTACTGGCTCTTGATCACGTCGAGGTCGGCGCGTCCGACCATCGAGTGATAGAACCCGGTCTTCAGCGGGTCGCGCGTGTCCTCGGCATAGGTGCCGGCATCGCCGGGCTTCACGGTCAGCTCGACGCCGACCTTCGCGAGCTGCTGGGCGATCAGCTCCAGCGTCTGCTTCGACAACGGCTGCGGCTTCGCCTCGTAGACCGTGATCGCGAGGCGCTCGCCGTCCTTCTCCCTGATGCCGTCGCCTGCGGGCGTCCAGCCGGCCTCGTCGAGCAGCTCCTCGGCCCGGTCGGGGTCGAAGGTGTAGTGCTCCGACTCGTCCTTGTAGCCGACCGCCTGGGAGGACAGCACCGACGTCGCCACCGGGTAGTTCTCGGTGAAGAGCGTGTCGACCACCTCCTGCGCGTTCACGGCCGCGATGATCGCCTGGCGCACGCGGATGTCGGAGAGCAGCGGGTTGTCCGGCCGCAGGGCGATCGAGTTGTTCACGCCGCGGGTCTGCGGGGCGTAGAGCGTGAAGCCGGCGCCCTCCACACGATCCTCGTCGAACGCCTGCACGTAGCGCACGTAGTCGGCCTGCCCCGCGAGCAGCGAGCCGATGCGCACGGAGTCCTCCGGGGTGATCAGCACGTGCACGGCGTCGAGGTACGGGCGGCCGTCGTTGTCGGCGCTCTCCGGACCCCAGGCGTAGTCGTCGCGCGCGGCGAGGGTGTACTCCGTGCCGAGCTTCTCGTCGGTGACGGTGAACGGACCGGAGCCGATGATGTCGGCCGCATTGCCCGCGCCGAAGTCCTCGATCGTGCCGTCGAGCGTGTCGGGTGACAGCAGGCCGGAGTTGATGGTGGACGTGGCCTGCAGGAACCCGGGCGACGGGGCGGAGAAGCGGAACGTGACGGTGTCCTCGTCGACCACCTCGCTGCCGGCGTAGTTGTTGATCGCCTCGGACACGGTGAGCCCGCGGTCGGCGTCGCCCAGGCCGTAGGTGTCGAAGTTCTTCGCGACGGCGGCGGCGTCGAGGGGCGTGCCGTCCGAGAAGGTGACGCCGGGGTTCAGGTCGAACGTGTACTCGGTGGCGTCGTCGTTCACGGTCCAGTCCGCGGCGACCCACGGCTCGATCTCGAGCGTCTCCGGGTTCTGCCACGTGAGCCGGGCGGCGATGTTGTTGACGATGCCGCCATTCGGGTAGAAGCCGGCCTGCGGCGGGTACAGGTTCGTGTACGCCTGGTGCTCCAGGTACGTGAGCGTGCCGCCCGTGACAGGGGCCCCGGCGTCGGTCGGTGTGCCGGCGGGGGCGGCGGAGGTCGCGCACGCGGCGAGGCTCCCGGCCAGGACGAGGGGCAGCGCGACGGCGGCGGTGCGGATCAGGCGGCGGTTCATGCGGAGGACTCCTCGGGGGTGCGGGTGGGTGCAGGTGGGTACGGGTGCGGCGTGGGGTTCACGCTAGGAAGCGGCGGGCGGTGCGCGCCGGGCGGCGGACGCGGAAGGTCGCCCGGCGACACCCGCGGTCACGCATCGACACGCGACGTCACACGCAGGCGGTCGCGCAGCGTGATCGCGCCGTCACCGTGCTCGCGCAGCAGTCCGCGTCGCCGCAGCTCGGGCGCCGCCAGGTGCGTGAACGCCTCGAACTGCGCGGGCTGGAACGCCGAGAGCACGTTGAACCCGTCGGCCGCTCCCGCGTCGCGCCACGTCTCGAAGTGGTCGGCGACCGCGGCGGCGTCACCGACCACGAACGCGGCGGGCACGGCGTGCGCGGCGACCAGATGCCGCCAGGTGAGGGCTGCGTCGGCGCCGATGCCGAGACCCGCGAGGTGGGCCACGCGCTCGATCAGGGCGGCCCCTCGTCCGCCGAGGCGCAGCGCCTCGGCGGGACCGACGGGGGCGTCGAAGGCCGCGTCGCGCAGGGGGTCGTCCCCCGGCACGTCGAAGGCGTCCGCGAGCGCCGCGACCGTGCGGTTCGCCGGGAACCCGGGGCGCTCGACCTGGGTCCCCTCCGCGAGCGGCACGAGCGCGAGCAACCGCGCCACGATGCGCTGCGCCTCGGCGTGCGTCTCGGCGACCACGGGCAGCACGGGCGCGATCACCCGCAGTTCCTCCGGCGAGCGCCCGGCCTCCGCCGCGACCTCCCGCAGCCCCCGCCGCGTGGCGACCGCGTCGGCCAGGGTCGGCGAGGCGATGAGGGCGAGGTCGGCCGCGGTCGCGGCGAGCGCACGCGACCGCGGCGACGTGCCGGCGTGCACCACCGGGATGCGCCCCTGCGGCGGCCGTGCGACGTTGAGCGGTCCCGTCACGCGCACGTGCGCGCCCTCCAGGTTCGCGGCGCGCAGCCGGTCGGCGTCGATCAGCACCCCGCGCTCGGCGTCGGCGATCCAGGCGTCGGCGTCCCACGAGTCCCACAGCCGGCGCAGCGCCGTGACGAACTCCTCGGCCCGGTCGTAGCGGGTCTCGTTGTCGGCGTGCGCCTCGCGTCCGTGATTGCCCGCCGCGCGCGGCTCGGCCCCGGTGACCAGGTTCACCCCGGCGCGTCCGCCCGAGAGCACGTCGAGCGACGCCAGCGACCGCGCGGTCGTGTACGGGTCCGCGTAGGTCGTGTTGACGGTCGCGATGAGCCCGATGCGCGAGGTGAGGCCGGCGAGGAACAGCACGGCGCTGACCGGGTCGATGCGCGCGAGCAGGTACGGGTCGCGGAACTCCAGGTCGGGGCCCGTCGCGAGCCAGTCGCCGAAGAACAGGTAGTCGAGCCCGGCCTCCTCGCCCGCCGCGGCGATGCGCCGCAGGACCTCGGCGTCGCGTGCGGGGTCGCGGTGTGCTCCGGGGTGACGCCAGCCGGACGGGTAGGCACCGAGCGTGCGCACCATGGCGCCGATCACGAGGGGTTCGGTCATGCCGTCACGCTAGGAGCGCGGGACGGCGGCGACCATGGCGCGGAAGCCGGGGGTCACGCGACGTCACACGGCGACATGTCCACCCCACCCTCTACGCTGAGAGGATGACTGGTCTTCGTTGGGGAATCCTCGCGACCGGCGGCATCGCCGGCGCCTTCGCTTCCGACCTGCGCACGGCGGGCCTCGACCTGGTCGCGGTCGGCTCGCGCTCGCAGGAGTCCGCCGACGCGTTCGCCGCGCGGTTCGACATCCCGCACGCGCACGCCTCGTACGAGGCGCTCGTGGCGGATCCCGACGTCGACATCATCTACGTCTCCACACCCCATCCGATGCACCACGAGAACGCCCGGCTCGCCCTGGAGCACGGCAAGCACGTGCTGGTCGAGAAGGCGTTCACGCTGAACCAGGCCGAGGCCGCCGACCTGCAGGCGCTCGCCGCCGAGCGCGGCCTGCTGGTCACCGAGGCCATGTGGACCAGGTATCTGCCGCACATGGTGCGCATCCGCGAGCTGATCGCCGAGGGGGCGCTGGGCGAGATCCGCACCGTGAGCGCCGACCACACGCAGCTCCTGCCGACCGACCCGGCGCACCGCCTGAACGCGCTGGAGCTGGGCGGCGGCGCGCTGCTCGACCTCGGCATCTACCCGATCTCGTTCATCTGGGACATCCTGGGTGCCCCCACCAGCATCCGCGCGGTGGGCCGCCTGGTCGAGACGGGCGCCGACTCCGAGGTCGCCACGGTCATGACGCACGAGGGCGGCGCAGTGTCGACCAGCCTGTCGTCCTCGCGCGGCGCGGGCCCCAACGCGGCGAGCATCGTGGGCACCGCCGCCCGCATCGACATCGATCGCGTCTGGTACGCGCCCACCACGTTCCGTCTGGTGCTGCCCGACGGCACGGTCGCGGAGGAGTACGTGACCGACATCACCGGGCGCGGGATGCAGTTCGAGGCGATCGCGGCGGAGCGTCTCGTGGCCGAGGGGAACCTCGCCGGCGACATCCTCCCGATCGCCGAGAGCGTCGCGATCATGGGGGCGCTCGACGAGATCCGCGCCCAGATCGGCGTCCGCTACCCCGGCGAGGAGGACCACCGTGGCTGAGACCCCCGACGCCCGTGTCGCGGTCTACCTGGACTTCGACAACATCGTCATCTCCTGGTACGACCGCGTCCACGGCCGCAACTCGTACGGCAAGGACCGCCAGCGCATCACCGAGAACCCCAACGACCCCGAGGTCGCCGAGCGGTTGAACAGGGCGATGATCGAGGTCGGCGCCATCATCGACTACGCCGCCTCGTTCGGCACCCTCGTGCTCACCAGGGCCTACGCCGACTGGTCGTCGCCCGTGAACGCCGAGTACCGCTCGCAGCTCGTGGCCCGTGCGGTCGACCTGGTGCAGCTGTTCCCGGCCGCCGCGTACGCCAAGAACGGCGCCGACATCCGGCTCGCGGTCGACGCGGTGGAGGACATGTTCCGCCTGCCCGACCTCACCCACGTGGTGATCGTGGCGGGCGACAGCGACTACGTGCCGCTCGCGCAGCGCTGCAAGCGCCTCGGCCGCTACGTGATCGGGGTCGGCGTGGCCGGCTCCACCGCGAAGTCGCTCGCCGCCGCGTGCGACGAGTTCGAGTCGTACGACTCGCTGCCCGGTGTCGCCCGCCCGGCGAAGAGCGTGAACCGCACGCCCGCGGAGGCCCCGGCGGAACTCGCGGCCCCACCGGCGGACACCGCGACCAAGCCGAAGGCGGCACCCAAGACGCGCGCGAAGGCCAAGGCCGCGAAGACCGAGGAGCCCAAGGTCGAGGAGAAGATCGACGACCAGGGCGAAGCCACGCGTCTGCTGGAGCGGGCCCTGCGCCTCGGGCACGACAAGGCCGATGCCGACGAGTGGCTGCACAGCTCAGCGGTCAAGACGCACATGCGCCGCATGGACCCGTCCTTCAGCGAGAAGGCGCTCGGCTACCGGTCGTTCTCCGACTTCCTGAAGTCGCGCGACGACATCGCCGAGCTCGAGGAGACGGGGCACGAGCGCCTCGTCCGCCTGCGCGAGCCCTGATCCCCCCGCCTGCGCGAGCCCTGATCCACCCGCCTGCGCGGGGCCTGATCCATCCGCCTGCGCGAGCCCTGATCCCCCCGCCGGCGCGAGCCCTGATCCCCCCGCCTGCGCGGGGCCTGGCCCATCCAGGCCGAGGTCCGGCCCCTACTGGTTGCTGAAGGCGGCGTCGAACGCGGCCTCGGGCGGCGGCCACAGCAGCGACCGCACGAAGCCGAGCGCTTCGGGGGCACCGTGGAGCCGGTCCATGCCGGCGTCCTCCCACTCGATCGAGATCGGGCCGTCGTAGCCGATCGCGTCGAGTGCCCGGAAGGCGTCCTCCCACGGCACGTCACCGTGACCGGTCGACACGAAGTCCCAGCCGCGCCGCGGGTCGCCCCACGGCAGGTGCGACCCGAGCACGCCCGCCCGGCCGTTGTGCGGACGCATCCGGGTGTCCTTGCAGTCCACGTGGTAGATGCGGTCGGCGAAGTCGACGATGAACCCGACCGGGTCGATGTTCTGCCACATCATGTGCGAGGGGTCCCAGTTGAACCCGAACGCCTCGCGGTGGTCGATCGCGTCGAGCGCACGCACGCTCGACCAGTAGTCGTAGGCGATCTCACCCGGGTGCACCTCGTGCGCGAACCGCACGCCCTCGCCGTCGAACACGTCGAGGATCGGGTTCCAGCGGTCGGCGAAGTCCTGGAACCCCTGCTCGATCACGGCGGCGGGCACGGGCGGGAACATCGCCACGTAGGGCCAGATCGACGAGCCGGTGAAGCCCACGACCGTGTCGACCCCGAGCTTGCGGGCGACCCGGGCGGCGCGCGTCATGTCCTCGGCCGCTCGCTGCCGCACCCCTTCGGCCTCGCCGTCGCCCCACACGTACGGGCGCAGGATGCTCTGATGGCGAAAGTCGATCGGGGCGTCGCACACGGCCTGGCCCGCCAGGTGGTTCGAGATCGCGAAGAGCCGCAGGCCGTGTCGGTCGAGGATCTCGCGGCGCGAGGCGAGGTAGGCGTCGTCCTCGTCGGCGCGGCGCAGGTCGAGGTGGTCCCCCGATGCCGCGACCTCCAGCCCGTCGTAGCCCCACTCGGCGGCGAGCCGGGCCACCTCCTCGAACGGCAGGTCGGCCCACTGGCCGGTGAACAGGGTGACCGGACGAGTGCTCATGGATCCTCCTTGGTCGCGGGTACGGGGTACGGGGGTCGGGCGGGCGGGGTCGCGGGGTCAGGCACCCAGGGCACGCAGATGGGCGATGCTGCGCGCGGCGAGCTCGTCCTGGCTCGCGGCGAGCGGGCGCCACACCGACGCCGCGACCGCGATCGTCGCGTTCTCGCCGGTGAAGCTCTCCAGCCCGAGCACCCCGCGGTAGCCCGCGTCGTCGAGCGCCGCGAGGATGCCCGGCCAGTCGGTGTGGTCGTCGCCCACCGCCCCGCGGTCGCTGCCGCACACCTGCACGTGGGCGATCGCGGATCCCGCGGCCCTGATCGCGTCGGCCGGCCGCTTCTCCTCGATGTTGAGGTGGTACGTGTCGAGGGCGAGCCCCACGCCCGCGCCCAGCAGCGGCTCGAGCGCGTCGAGGCTCTGCGCGACCGTGTTGAGCACGCTCGTCTCATACCGGTTGAGGGGTTCGACGGCGAGGATGAGCCCGGCGGCCGCCGCCTCGTCCGCCAGGGGCGCCAGGTTCTCCCGCAGCTCCGCCACGACCGCGGTGCGCTCCCCCGCGTCCATCCGCCAGGTCGCTCCGGTGGGCGCGTAGAACGGACCGGCCACGACCGGGGAACGGAGGATCGCGGCCGCGTCGAGGCAGGCGCGCAGGTACTCCTGCGTCGCCGGCACGTCGCCCGCGCGTGCCACGAGCGACCGCCCCTGCCCCATCGCGCCGACCAGGACCGCGCCCATCCCGAGGCCGTCCAGCACGGCACGCGCCCGCACGGGGTCCCAGTCGCCGGGGTTCTCCAGCGGCAGTTCCAGGGCGTCGTAACCCATCCGTGCGGCGGTGTGCGCGAGCGGCTCCAGCGTCTCGTCGGTGAGCGGAGACGTCCACACCCAGGTGTTGACGGCGATCGTGCGGGGCATCGTTGTCCTTCGATCAGGGAGTCGCTCCCACCCTCCCACCCCGGTGACACGGAGCGGAAGGGCGGGAGCGCAGGCGGTTACGGGATCTGCCGCTCCTGCCACACCGTCGGGTAGCCGGGGAGGTTCTCCCCGCCGAACTTGGCGTAGTGGCCGTCGGGCATGCCCTCGTTCGCCGCCAGGTAGTCGTCCAGCTCCGCCTCGGTGATGGGCTTCTGCGGCAGCACCCACTCCTTCGGCACCTCCTGGCCGGCGAAGATCATCTGCGCCGCGAGCAGCGGGGTGCGCCACTGGAAGTTCGAGTACACCGGGGCGAGGCCGGTGAGGCCCGTGTCCTTCCACTTGCGCAGGAAGCTCATCTCGTCCTCACCGGTCATGACCGGGTAGTCCGCGCCGGCGTCCTCGAACGCCTCGATGGCCGCGACGGCGCCGTCACCGGCGTCCATCCAGATGCCGTCGACGTCGCCCTTGGCGAGCTCGTCGCTGATGATGCTCTTGATCTCCGCCGGGTCGGCGCCCGTGAAGTAGTCCACGGCCTCGATGCCCGCCTCGTCGAACAGCTTCTCGGCACCGGCCCAGCGGTGCTCCAGCACGTCGACGCCGGGGAGGATGCGCAGGGCCACGACCTTGTCGCCCTCCTCCAGGTTGTCGATCAGGAACTCGGCCGTGTCGATGCCCCAGGCGAAGCCGCCGATGGGGTGGATGAAGGTGACGGGGCAGTCGGTGTTCACACCGCGGTCGAACACCACCACGGGCTTCCCGGTCTCGCACGCCCGGTCGACGGCGGGCGTCATGGCCGCCGTGCTGTTCGGCGAGATGAGGAACACGTCGCAGTTCCCCTCCGAGATGAAGTAGTCGATGTCGGCGATCTGCGTGTCATCGGAGTCCTGCGCGTCGCGCGTCTCCATCTCGCTGATCGCCCCGGCCTCCTGCAGCGCCTTGAGCTGCTCGTTCATGGTGATCCAGCCCGTCTGCCGCCACGGGTTGGAGATCGAGGCGTTCGCGAAGCAGGCCTTCTTGGCCCCGGCGCTGGCGAACTCGGACGTGTCGACCATCTCGGCGTTGATGTGCTGCAGGTAGGGCTCGTCGGCGGGACCCTGGGGTTCCACGCCGCGCTCCTCGTCCTGCTTGTCGAACAGCTCCTGGTCGAACCACTCGGTCGTCTCCGCCGCCTGCTCGGGGTTCTCCGACTCCGCCGGCGCCACGGACGGGTCGGTCGTGCACCCGGCGAGCGCGATGAGGCCGAAGAGGGCCACCCCGGCGGTGGCGATCTTCATCGATCGTCGCATTGCTAATCTCCTCTGGTTTCTGTGTGGATGGTGCGTGAGGTCGTGGCGGCCCCGTGGGTCACGGGCGCCGCGGGTTCGGGTTCCGCGGGCTCCGGCGCCGCGGATTGGGGGCCGCGTGCGCGGCGGGCACGGAAGGCGACGGCGGAGTAGGCCACCGCAGCGATGATGATGACGCCCTGCACGGCGTCGCGCAGCGTGGACGGCACGCCCGCGATGTTGAGGAGCATGAACAGCGCCTCGAGCGTGAACGCCCCGGCGACCGCGCCCACGATCCAGCCCCGGCCACCGCCGAGCACGACGCCGCCGAGCACGACCGCCGTGATGGCGGTGAACTCGTAGCCGCGGCCGACCGACGGGTGCACGCCCGCATAGCCGACCAGCAGCACGGCCGACAGCGTGGCCGAGAGCGAGGAGATCACGAACGCGCGCGTGGTGACCCAGGCGCGGCGGGCACCGGCGTAGTCCACGGCCCTGGCGTTGTCGCCGATGGCGATGAGGGTCTTGCCGAGCGGCCGCTTCGTGAGGACGATGCCCAGCGCGAGCCACACGATCAGCAGCAGCACCGCCCACGGGATGAAGTCCAGCAGCGGCACGTCGCGCAGGCCGCCACGTCCGATCTCGCGGAAGCTGTCGGCGGGGTTTCCGGTGGCCGCTCCCCCTGTCCACCACATCACCCCGCCGAGCAGCGCGAGCATCATGCCGAGCGTCACGATGAACGACGGCACCTTCAGCAGCGTCGTGATCAGGCCGTTCACGAGCCCGACGGCCACCGCGAAGACCACCATGAGCAGCAGCACCGGGATGGTGCGGGCGTCGTCCTGGCCCACCAGGTTGCCGGCGATGATGACCTGCGCCGTGATGAGCGAGCCCTGCGACAGGTCGAACTCGCCGGCGATGATCACGAAGTACTGCCCGATCGCGACGATGGCGATGGGTGCGACCCGCTGCAGGAACCGCATGAACTGCCCCGGCTCGGCGAAGCTCGGGTTGAGGATCGTGACCGCGACGAGCAGCACCACCAGCAGCAGGAACACGGCGCCGCGCGGGCTGACGAGGGTGCGCAGGGCCTTCATGAGCGCGTTCCTTCCGTCGTGGAGCCGGGACTGGGCGCGAGCTCCCGCGCCGCCGCCGCCATCTCGGCCTCCGCGGCTCTGGCCGCCGCATCGCCCCCGGTGCGCGTGCCCCCGGCGCCGAAGCGCGGGCGACGCCGCACGATCGCGCGACGGCTGTACACCGCGACCGCCGCGACGATGACCACGCCGCGCACCACGTCCTTCAGGAACGGGTTCACCTGCAGCACGCTCATCACGTTGTCGACCACCGCGAGGATCGCGACGCCGCCGATCGTGCCCCAGATGGAGCCGCGGCCGCCGAGGAGCAGCGTGCCGCCCAGCACGACCGCGGCGATCGAGAGCAGCGCATAGCCGCCCTGCTGCCCGACGGTCGGGCTGCCGACGCCGAGGCGGCTCGCGAGCAGCAGTCCGGCGAGCCCTGCGAACACGGAGCACAGCACGTGCGCCCAGATCAGCGGCATCCGCGTGTGCACGCCGCTGAGCCGTGCGATCTCCGGGTCGCCGCCGACGGCGTACAGGTGCGCGCCGGTGCGGGTGCGGTTCAGCAGCACCCAGACCACCACGGCGAGCACGATCATGATGATCGTCGACACCGGGACGGGCCCGACGCCGGTGGCGCCGATCAGCTGGAACGCCCAGGGGACGTTGCCCGCCGAGCCCTCGAAGTTCGTGTTGAGGATGCCCTGGAGGATCAGCCCCACGCCGAGCGTGGCGATGAAGCCGTTCACCTTGAGCACCGTCACGATCACGCCGTTGAGCAGCCCGATGCCCGCGCACACCAGCAGCGTGACGGCCACGGCGACCGGGATGTTGCCGGGGTTGCCGTTCATCAGGGTGGCCGCGAGCAGGCTCGACAGGCTGATGACGTAGGTGACGGAGAGGTCGAGCGACGCCCCGAGCACCACGAGCGTCTGCCCGATCGCGACCAGTCCGAGCACGCTCATGCCGGTCAGCACGTCGCGGATGTTGCCGGGGCTGAGGAAGTTGCGGCCGACGGTCGCGACGAGGATCGCCCCGACCACGAGGGTCAGCACGAGGATGCCGAGCACGATCACGGTGGAGTCGATGCGCAGCCGGGGGCGGGTGGCGGTGGTCATCGCTGGCCTCCCTCGGTCGAGGGGCGCGCATCCGCACCGGTCGCCGCGGCGAGGATCTCGTGCTCCGCGGAGCCCGCGGGCAGCTCGGCGACCAGCTCCCCGTCGTGCATCACCAGGATGCGGTCGCTCATGCCGATCACCTCCGGCAGCTCGCTCGAGACCATCAGCACGGCCGTGCCCTGCGCCGCGAGCTGGCGCATCAGCTCGTACACCGCGTACTTCGCGCCCACGTCGATGCCGCGTGTCGGCTCGTCGAACAGCACGATCTGCGGTCCGGTGAGCAGCCACTTCGCGAGCACGACCTTCTGCTGGTTGCCGCCGGAGAGGTACCGCACCTCCTGGTCGAGCCCGCGCGACGACACCTCCAGCGCGCTGAGCACGCCGGGCACCTCGCGGCGCGACGCGGCCGTGCGCCCGGCGAACACGCTGCGCACGACCAGCAGGGCGTTGTCGAGCACCGACTGGCCGAGCGCGAGGCCCTGCGCCTTGCGGTCCTCCGACACGAGCGCGAGCCCCGCACGGACGGCCGCCCGGGGGCCGGTGATGCGCACGGGGGCGCCGTCGATGCGCATCGTGCCGCGCGTGAACGCCTGGATGCCGAACACGCCCTCCACGAGCTCCGTGCGTCCGGAGCCCTGGAGCCCGGCGACGCCGACGATCTCGCCGGCGCGCAGCGTGATCGACACCCCGTCCACGTAGGCGTTGCCGCAGCCGTCGAGCTCGAGCCGCGGCTCCCCCACCTCGGTGCCCTCGAGCGCGTCGGGGAAGTACGACTGGATGGAGCGGCCGACCATGCGCCGCACGAGCTCGTCGGTCGTGAGCGCCGCGGTGTCGTCGGTGGACACGAGGGCGCCGTCCTTGAGGATGGTGATGCGGTCGCAGAGGTCGAAGATCTCCTTGAGCCGGTGCGACACGTAGAGCACCGCGACCCCGCGCGAGGTGAGCCGGCGGATGATGGCGTACAGCAGCTCGACCTCGCGGTCGCTGAGCGCCGCCGTCGGCTCGTCCATCGAGATGACCCGGGCGTCGAACGACAGGGCCTTCACGATCTCGACGATCTGCTGCTCGGCGACGGTGAGCGAGCCGACGCGGGCCTGCGGGTCGATGAACGACACTCCGAGGTCGTCGAGCAGTGCGCTCGTCTTCGCGTTCATGCCGCGCACGTCCACGAAGCCCGCCCGGCGCGGCTCACGTCCGAGGTACACGTTCTGCGCGACCGTGCGCTCGGGCAGGAGGGTGAATTCCTGGAACACGGTCACGATGCCCGCGTCCATGGCCTGACGCGGGTGCGCGTGGTGCACCTCTTCGCCGAGGTACGTCAGGGTGCCCTCGTCGGCGGGCTGCACTCCGGCGATGATCTTCATGAGCGTGGACTTGCCCGCACCGTTCTCGCCCACGAGGCCGTGCACCTCACCCGGTCGCACGTCCAGGTCGACGCCGTGCAGCACCTCCACGCCGAAGAACGACTTGCGGATGCCGCGCGCCGCGAGCACGGGCTGCGTCGTCGTGGCGGTCATGCCGTCACCTCCACCCATCGGCCGTCGTGCGCCGCCGAGTCGAGCACGGCCTCGGTGAGCACGGCGGAGCGGTGTCCGTCGGCGAAGGTCGGGAGTCCGTCCGGTCGGGCCCCGCCGATCGCGGCGTACACGTCCGCCACGAAGCCGTTGAACGCGTCCTGGTAGCCCATCGCATGCCCCGCTGGCACCCGCTGCAGCCGGGCCGCATCGGCGCCGGCGGTCGCGGGGTCGCGCAGCAGCAGCCGGGACTCCTCGCGCATCCCGACCCAGAGCTCCTCCGGGCGCTCCTGCTCGAACCGCAGGCTCTGCCGCGAGCCGTGCAGCTCCAAAGTGAGGGCGTTCTTCCGCCCCGGTGCCATCTGCGAGATGAGCAGCGTGCCGAGCGCGCCGGAGCCGGTCTCGACGAGCACGGCGACGAGATCCTCGGTGTCGACGGCGTGCCCGCCGCGCTCCGCGTAGACGCGGCGGCTGCGGGCGCTGAGGGCACGGATGCGCTCTCCCGTGACGAACTCGATCAGGTCGCACAGGTGCGAGCCGATGTCGGCGAAGGCGCGCGAGGCGCCGCCTGCCTCAGACCTCACGCGCCAGTCGTCGTCACCGGGCAGCAGCATCCAGTCCTGGAGGTAGGAGCAGTCGAGGGTGAGCAGGTCTCCCGCCTCTCCCCTGGCGATGCGGGCCCTGGCCTCGCGCACCATGGGGTGGTAGCGGTAGATGAAGGGGACGGCGCCGATGAGGCCGGCCGCGGCGGCCGCCTCCGCGAGCTCGCGGGCGTCGTCCGCGGTGGTCGCGAGCGGCTTCTCGCAGATCACGTGCTTGCCGGCGTGCAGCGCGCGGCGCGCGAGGTCGGCGTGCGTGGCGTTGGGGGTGCAGATGTGCACCACGTCGATGTCGTCGGCGTCGAGGAGGGCGTCGGCGTCGACCTCCGCCCGTTCGGCCCCCAGGGCCTGCGCCGCATCGCGTCCGCCCGCGGCCGACCGGGTGGCGATCGCCCGCAGCTCTCCCCCTGCGTCGCGCGCTGCCGCGCGGTGGACGCGGGCCATGAATCCCCCGCCGAGGATGCCGGCTCGGATCGTCCCGAGACCGGTGTCTGTGACATCCGTTGTCATGTCGGGGAGTCTGACACACCCCGAACGACTTTTGCTAGCTTTTCGTCAAAAGTTGTTCGAACCGAATTCGAAGTTCTGCGTCTGCACTCCGAAGTGCTGTGGTTTACTGACCGAATGGTTGACGTGCTGAGGCCGGTCACGGTGCCCTCCCCGGGGACGGGCGAGATCTTCCAGATCCTCCGCGACGGCCAGGCGCGCACCAAGGCCGAGCTCGCGGCGCTCACCGGACTCGCCCGCTCGACCGTCGCCCTCCGTGTCGACGCGCTCCTCGCCGCCGGGCTCCTGCGGCCGGCGGGCGAAGCCGCCTCCACGGGCGGACGCCCGCCCGCGCGGGTGGCCTTCAATCCCCGCGCCGGACTCTCGCTCGCGGTCGACCTCGGGGCCACGCACGCCACGGTCGCGGTCGCCGATCTGTCCGGCGTCATCCTCGACGCCCGCACGCGCACGATCGACATCGGCGACGGCCCCGAGAAGCTCCTCGACACCATCCTGGCCGACGGCGCCGCGCTGCTCGCGGCGACCGCGGACGGACTACCGCTGGTCGGCGTCGGCATCGGGGTGCCCGGCCCCGTCGAGCACTCGACCGGACGGCCCACGAACCCGCCGATCATGCCGGGGTGGGACCGCTTCGACGTTCCCGCCTATGTGCAGCGGACATTCGACGTGCCCGTGCTGGTCGACAACGACGTGAACATCCTCGCGCTCGGCGAGCAGGCCACCAGCTGGCCCCGCGTCGACGACCTGATCTTCGTCAAGGTGTCCACGGGCATCGGCGCCGGCATCATCGCGGGCGGACAGCTGCAGCGCGGAGCCCAGGGCTCGGCGGGCGACATGGGCCACGTGCAGGTGCCGCGGGGGGCGGGATCCGAGCGCGATCCGGACGACGAGCGCGACCTCGAGGCCCTGGCCAGCGGCTCGGCCCTCGCGATCGCGCTGCGCGCCGCGGGGCACGAGGTGCACAGCGCCTCCGACGTGGTCGACCTCGTGCGCGGAGGCAACGCGGCGGCGATCGAGGCGACCCGGCAGGCGGGCCGCGACGTGGGCGAGGTGCTCGCCACCGTCGTGAACCTCCTCAACCCGTCGATCATCGTGCTGGGCGGCAGCATCGCGCGGGCCGGCGAGCATCTGCTGGCCGGTGTCCGCGAGGTCGTGTACCGCCGGTCGATCCCCCTCGCCACCCAGCACCTGGCCATCGTGCAGTCCCAGGCCGGAGACCGGGCCGCGGTGCTGGGGGCGGCGATCATGGTCGCCCGCGAGGTGCTCTCCCCCGCGAGCGTCGACCGCTATGTCGCGGCGAAGGGGTCGAAGTCGGCCGACAGCGCGCCGACCTGATCGAGCGTGCTGGCCACCTCGACGAAGCGGCGCTGTTCCGCGGCCTCCTCGATCGACAGCAGCGTGTCGAGCACGTGGTACGCGAACTCGCCCGTGGCGACGTGCGGGCGGTCGTCCGCGATCGAGCGGACCATGTCCAACAGGCCGATGCCGCGACCGGCGAGCACGCCCTCCTGGGCGACGTCGACGATCTCCTGCTCCACGGGCTCCGGCGGCACGAAGTGGCGCGCGAGCGGGCGGGTGATCGTGATCGGTCCCCCGAAGGTGTTGGGGTCGGGGATCGTGATCGTGCCCTCGGTCCCGGTGATCTCCACGATGCCCTGCCGCACGAGGGGCGAGTCGGTGCTGTAGAGGCTCTGGGCCTGACCGCCGCCCTCGAAGTCGAGCAGCACGCTCAGCGTCGACGGGATCTCGACGGGGAACTCCTGCCCGGCGAGCTCGCCGACCTGCACCCGCCTGGTCGGCGCACCCTGCAGCCCGAGCGCGGCGACCGCCGCCACCGGGCCGAACACGTGCACGAGCGTCGAGACGTAGTACGGGCCCATGTCGAGCAGCGGACCAGCGCCCCTGGCGTAGAGGAACGCCGGGTTCGGGTGGAAGATCTCCGGGCCCTGCCACTGGAACGTCGTCTGCCCGAACAGCGGCCGCCCGATGTCGCCGCGGGCGATCGCGCGCTTCGCGGTCTGCACCCCGGGGCCGAGCACCGTGTCGGGCGCGGCGCCGATGCGCCGTCCGGCCGCCTCGGCGGTGCGCAGCAGCCGGCTGGCCTCCTCCCGGCTCACGCCGAGCGGCTTCTCCGTCCACACGTGCTTCCCGGCGCGGATGATCGCCTCGGACACCGCGACGTGCGCGGCCGGGATCGTGAGGTTGACGACCACGGCGATGTCGGGGTCGTCGAGCACCACGTCCACGCCGCCCGCCCGCGGCACGCCGTACGCCTCGGCCTGAGCGCGGGCGCGCTCCGGGAGGAGGTCGCCGATCGCGAGCACCCGCACGTCGGGGAACCGGGTCAGGTTCTGCAGGTACTGGTCGCTGATGTTGCCCGCGCCGATGATGCCGACGCCGACCGCGTCGCCTGCGCGCCCCATCAGCCCGCGACCTCCGCGTCGAGGAACCGCCGACTGCGCTCGATCGCGTCGAACAGGTCGCCCTCGTAGTGGTCGAACTCCACGATGGCGAGCTCGAGCGCGGGGGCCGCCGCGATGGCCGCCACGAGCGGGACGGCGCCGTCGCCCGCGGGCACCTGGTCCGCCGGCGGGTAGGCGTCGAGCAGGGCGGGGTCGAGCGTGCCGTCCTTGGCGTGCACCGCGATCACGCGGTCGCCCAGGCGCTCCAGCAGGGCCTCGGGGTCGACCCCACCGCGCGCCACCCAGTAGAGGTCCACCTCCAGCACCACGCGGTCGTCGAGCAGGCCCGCCAGCACCTCCAGCCCCGTCACGCCGTCGAACGCGGCCTCGAGCTCGTGGGCGTGGTTGTGGTAGCCGACGCGCACGCCCATCGCGGCGCCGACCTCGGCCGCGGCGTTGAGCAGTCGGGCGGTCTCGGCGATCTGCTCCACCGACTCCCAGCGGGCAGGTTCGGTGTACGGGTCGATCACGGTGTGCATGCCGAGCGTCTTCGCCGCCGCGAACACCTCGGCGGGCGCGGGCACGGGCAGGGTGGTGCCGCTGCCGTCCGGGTTGACGAACGACTCCGACGCCAGGAACGCGTGTCCGGAGGGCGCGGTGAGGCCGGCGGCGGCGAGCGCGGCGGCCATCGCCTCGGCCCTGCGCACGAAGTCGTACGGCTCGACGGCCGTGAACCCGCGCGCGGCGACGGCGGCGAGAGTGCCGTCGAGGTCGGCCTCCAGCTGCTCGCGGATGGTGAACAGCTGCAGGGACGTCTGGATCGTCATCGGTCGTGCTCCTCGGGTCGTCGGCGACTCGCGGGTGGTGCCCCGCGCTGGCACGCTATCACCGAATACCTCCACATGGAAGTTTTGGTCGCACTAGACTCGGCCCATGCCCCCCTCCTCCGCCGACGGTCCCGAGCGCCCACGCGCCCGCGGCGCCTACGCCAAGGGGATCGCGCGTCGGCAGGAGATCCTCGACCGCGCGATCGAGGTGTTCGCGACCCGCGGCGCCGACCGCACGAGCCTGCGCGCGATCGCCAGCGAGGTCGGCGTCACGCACGCCGCGCTCACGCACTACTTCGGCTCCCTGGAGGAGCTCCTGGTCGCGGTCTACCGCGAGAGCAACGCCCCTGGCCGGCACCCCGAGGCGCGAGACGACGCGACGCCCGTGGAGAGCATGATCCTGTCGGCCAGGGTCAACCGCGAGGTGCCAGGCCTCGTGCAGCTGTACTCGGCCCTGGTGGCCTCCGCGCTGGAGGAGGGCCATCCGGCGGCGAGGGAGTTCGCCACCGACCGGTTCGCGCGACTGCGAGCGAGCATCGCCGCGACCGTGCGGCAGCAGCAGCGCGAGGGGCGCATCCGCGACGACGCCGACCCCGAGGCGGTCGCGGCCCTGGTCATCGCCGCCTCGGACGGCCTGCAGACGCAGTGGCTGCTCGACCCCGACGCCCCGCAGCACGAGGCGCTGACACTGCTGGACCGCCTGCTCCGCCCCACCTCGGGTGCCGAGCCCCGACCACCGGAGGATGACCGCGCATGAGCACAGGACGGGTCGTGGTGGGCGGGTCCACCGGATTCATGGGGCAGTACCTCACCGAACGCCTGCGCGGGCAGGGGCGGGAGGTCGTCACGGTCTCTCGCGCGGGCGCCGACCTCGCCTGGACCGACCAGGCCGGGATCGACGCCGCGGTCGAGGGTTCCGCGCTCGTCCTCGGCCTCGCGGGCAAGAGCGTCAACTGCCGGTACACGCCGGCGAACCGCGCCGAGATCTTCCGCTCCCGGCTCGACACCACCGCCGCCCTGCGCACCGCGATCGCGCGCGCCTCGGCCCCGCCCGCCCTGTGGATCAACTCGTCCACCGCGACGATCTACCGCCACGCCGAGGACCGGCCGATGACCGAGGCGGACGGCGAGCTCGGCAGCGGCTTCTCGGTCGAGGTCGCGAAGGCCTGGGAGCGGGAGCTGTTCACGGGCGCGCTGCCCGGCACGCGCCGTGTCGCCCTGCGCAGCGCGATCGTGCTGGGCGACGGCGGAGTGCTCGGCCCGCTGCGCACCCTCGCCCGCCTGGGCCTCGGTGGTCCGCAGTACGACGGGCGCTGGCCGGTGAGCCGTGCGCGCCGGGAGGCCGGCACCGCGCATCGCTTCGGCGCACGCCGCGGTCGCCAGCGGTTCAGCTGGATCCACCTCGACGATGTGGCTCGGATCGTGGAGTTCCTGGAGCAGACGCCGGCGCTGGAGGGTCCGGTGAACGCCGCGTCGCCGAACCCCGTGGACAACGTCGCCTTCATGGCGGCCGTGCGTCGCGCGCTGGGGGTGCGTCTCGGCCCGCCGACGCCGCGGTGGATGCTGGAGCTGGGCGCGATCGGCATCCGCACCGAGACCGAGCTCGTCTTGAAGAGCCGGTGGGTGCTGCCCGAGAAGCTCCGTGCCGCGGGCTTCACGTTCCGCTATCCCGACCTCGATGAGGCGCTGCGCTCCTCCTTCGCCGCGTCGACCTGATCGCACCCCGGCGCGCGATCAGGTCGACGCCTCCGGCGAGGGTCACACCGAACGCTGCAGGGCCGGGAACGTCCAGCTCCCGTCGAGGAGCTCGGCCCGCGGACGGTACAGACGCACGAGGTAGTTCCACCCCTCCGGAATCGGGATCACGTTCGGCACGCCGTCGGGGTGGTCGCCGAACCGCACCGTGATGGCGCCGTCGTCGTCCCGGACTCCGGTGATGTTGTTGATCGTGTAGGCACCGCGGTCGTTCGGCTCGAAGAAGCCGTCGGCGTTGTACACCGAGATGGACCAGAACCCGTCCACGGGAACGTCGACCACTCGGAGCTCGTACCGCCCCCGCGGCAGCCGCGGGTCGACGCCGATGTACTGAGCCTCCCAGGAGGGCAGCCCTCCCCACCCCGCCGCGGTTCCGATCAGGTGACGGATCGGATCGACTTCGGCCTCGGCCCCGAACATGCGGTCGAAGCCGCGCAGGTTCCGCGCAAGAGTCAGCAGCGCCCCGCGTGTCTCGTCCAGGTCCGCGGGGTCGTCGTCGGGGAGGGGGAAGGGCTCGGCGGACGCACTGTCGATCCCGAGCTGATCCTGGAGCGCCGTCACGACGGCCACGTCTGCCTGGTCTTCCGGGTCGACGAGGATGCGCACCGCGACCACGACGTAGGGTGTGCCGAACCGCTCGGTGGTCAGCCGGTACTCTCCGGGGTCGTGGAAGACGGCGTCCACGTAGTGGCGTTCGTTGACGACCATCGCCGAGAGGTAGCGATCGCCGTGGTCCGGGATCGTGAGCGTCGCCCCCGCGCGGATGTCGACGACGGCGAAGCTGTAGAGCGTGTCGCGGTTGAGCCGGATGACCGTCTGATGCTCGATCGCGGCCGGCTCCCTGTTGTGTCGGAACCGGTTCACGCCCCCGGCATCGCGCTGCAGGTCGGACATCATGCGGTGGGTCTCGGCGACGGCGAAGTTCTCCACGTTCACGGGTGCGCTCATACCGGCATGATGGCACCGACGCGCACCCCGAGCCAGGACCGTCTCGAACGGCCGGTCTCCGAACCGTCTACGCTCCCGCCGCGGGCGCGTCGCCGTCGTCGCGTCGCCGCTTCTCGAGTTCCTCGCGCAACCGCCACTCCTCGATCTCGCGGTCGAGGTCGGCGATCTGCTGCTCCGTCGTGCGGGTGTCGCGGGGCCGGGAGGGGGGCGCCGTCACGGTGGGTGCGGCGGGTCGTTCGGCCCTCCGCATCCGGGGGATCGCGACGCCGCCCTCGCCGTACTCGCGTCCGAGCGCGAACCACAGCAGGCTTCCGACGAGCGGCAGCAGGATCACGATGATCAGCCACACCATCTTGGGCAGGTGCTTCACCTGCCCGTCGTCGCGGGTGATGATGTCGATCAGCGCACCGACCATCAGCGCGATGATCAGCAGCGAGAACAGGAACGGCATGAGTTCAGGGTAGACGACGGGTCGTGCGCCGCGCCGCCCTAGGGCAGGAGATGCCCGGCGGCGCGGAACAGCTCGTACCACTCGGGCCGCGTGAGGACGACGTCGGCGCCGGCCGCCGCGTCCCGCACGCGCTCGGGGGTCGTGGTCCCCAGCACGACCTGCATCCCGGCGGGGTGCCGCGTGATCCACGCGGTGGCGATCGCGATCGGCTCGACGCCGTACTGGGCCGCGAGCCGGTCGATCACGGCGTTCAGCTCGGCATACTCCGGACTCCCCAGGAAGACACCGGCGTCGGTGCCGCTCTGGAACGGCGACCACGCCTGCACCGTGATGCCGTTCAGCCGGCAGTAGTCGACGATGCCGCCGCCGTCGCGCACGATGCTCTGGTCGTGTCCGCCGATGTTCGCTGCGACCGGCTGCGCGATGATCGGCGCGTGGGTGAGCGACAGCTGCAGCTGGTTGGCGATCAGGGGCTGGCGGACGGCCGTGCGGAGCAGGTCGATCTGCGACGGGGTGTGATTCGAGACGCCGAACGCCCTGACCTTGCCGGAGGACTCGAGGTGGTCGAACGCGCGCGCGACCTCGTCGGGCTCGACGAGCGCGTCCGGTCGGTGCAGCAGAAGGACGTCGATGCGATCGGTGCGCAGCGCCGCGAGCGATCCCTCGACCTGGGTGACGATGTGGTCGTAGGAGAAGTCGAACATCCCCTGCGTCGGCACGATGCCGCACTTGGTCTGCAGCACGATCTCGTCGCGCTCGCCCGGGCTGAGGGCGAGCGCCTCCGCGAAGCGGGCCTCACAGCGGTGCATCGCACCGCCGTAGATGTCGGCGTGGTCGAAGAAGTCGATGCCGGCCTCGCGGGCTGTCGCATACAGCTCGCGGATGTGGGCGTCGTCCTTGTCGGCGATACGCATCATCCCGGCGATGACGGCGGGGGCGGTGGCGGTTCCGAAGGGCACGGTCTTCATGGTCGCCACGCTATCGCGCACTCACGGGTCCACGGCAGTCGAGAACGGCAGGAGGTCCGTCACCGGGATGTCGAGCGCCGCCGCGATGCGCGCGAGGTCGACCATGGTGAAGTCCACGCGCGCGTCGAAGAGGTCGTGCAGTCGACGAGCGGAGATGCCTGATCGATCCGCCAGCCGGTCGAGCGACACTCCGGCGTGCAGTCGCGCCGCCTCCACCGTCGATGCCATCGTGTGACTCAGTTCTGTCCCCATACGCCGACACTACCCCCACACGCGGACACTCACTCGGGAAGAATGAACCGATATGACGGCATCTTGATCTCGGAGCGCTGCTAGGGTGTGCCGAATGAGGACACCTGCCGAGCAGTTCAACGAGGCCGTCGGGCGGCAGATGCGGGCCGAGATCGCCGCCGCGCGCAGCAGCATCGCGGCGATGGCGCGCAGCGTGGGGATCGCACGCAGCGCCCTCGACAACTACGTCACCGGAAAGCGCGCGATCCCGGTGCCCGTGGTCTATGCCGTGTGCGCGACTCTCGGGATCGAGCCGCACGTCCTGGTCGCGAGAGCCGAGGAGCGCCTCGACGCCGACGGCACCACCGCCATCATCACTCCCCTGCGCCGCACCGCCGATGTCGCCACCCCGCGCGACAATACCCGCGAGGTCGCCTTCGAATCCGACGAGCGGCACGACGCCGACACCGACGACCTCTACGACTGACGCCGACGACCGTGGGAGGACGCACATGCAGCAGCTCCTCCTGCGCGCCGAAGACCTCGGTCTGCGCGTGATCGAGCGCCCGGGACGCACGCGCGGCGGGTTCGATCCCGCGACCGGCACCATCCGCCTCGCGCCGGGCATGAGCAGACGGACGGCCCGCAGCGTGCTGGCGCATGAGCTGGGTCACGCACATCTCGGTCATCGACCCACCGAGGTCCCCCACACCCGCGAACGCCAGGAACGGGCGGCGGACGAGTGGGCCGCCCGGCTCCTCCTCACACCGCAGGCGTATGCCGCCGCCGAGCGGGCTCGCGGCGCGCACCTCGCGAGCCTCGCCTTCGAGCTCGATGTCACTGTCGAGATCGTCGTCGCCTTCCAGCGTCTGCTGCGCCAGGGGACCACCGCGACCCGGGCGGCGTGAGGTCCCCCCGCATCGCACTGGTTGAATGGGGACATGGCCTTCCTCGTCCCGCCCGCCCCCGTGACCCTGACCGGCGACCTCGTCGAGCTGCGTCCCCTCGATCGCTCCCACATCGACGGGCTGGTCGACGCCGTCCGCGAGGGCGAGCTGTGGAAGACGGCGTGGTACACGTCGGTCCCGGAGCCCGACGGCGTGGCCGCGGAGGTGGATCGGCGGCTCGGGCTCGTCGACCGCGGCGAGATGCTGCCGTTCACCGCGATCGACGCGAGCGGACGGATCCTCGGCCTCACGTCGTACTACGACATCGTCGCCGACGTGCCCCGGCTCCACATCGGCTACACCTGGAACCGCCCGTCCGCGCACGGAACCGGAACCAACGCGGAGTCGAAGCTGCTGCTCCTGCGGCACGCGTTCGAAACGCTCGGGGTGTTCCGCGTGGGGCTCACCACGCAGTGGGTCAACTTCCAGTCGCGCACGGCGATCGAGCGACTGGGCGCCAAGCAGGACGGCGTGATGCGCGCGATGAGTCGTTACCGCAACGGCGCGCTCCGCGACAGCGTCGAGTACTCCATCATCGAGCCCGAGTGGCCCGCGGTCCGGGCGAACCTGGAGGCGCGGTTGTCCCGTCGGCGCTGAGCGATCGCGCCGACGGGGTCGGCCTCACTCGGTCGGGCTGCCGGTCCAGTTCTTGGAGCGGCGCGTGGCCGAACCGCGCTGCCGCATCGCGAAACCGAGGGCGAGCGAGACCAGGATGATGCCGGCGCAGAAGGTGAGCGCGGCGGCAGTGTCGGGAAGCTCGTGCGCGATCCCCAGCAGCCAGAAGCCTCCGAGGAAGAGGATCATGAAGAACAAGAAGCTGAGGATCACGGGATCTCCTGTCGTCGGTGCCCTACCAGGATAGCCCGGGCCCGGGAAGGCCCTGTGCCGCGGTCTCCGGCCCTGGTGTGATCGTCGCATGACCAGTACGCTCACCGCCCTCGCGATCTCCTGCACGCTCAAGCCCTCCCCCGCGGAGTCGAGCTCCGATCTCCTCTCGCGCCAGCTGCTCGACGCCCTGTCCGCTCATGACGTCTCGGGCGACGTGGTGCGGGCCGTCGACTTCGACATCCGCCCCGGCGTCGAGAAGGACATGGGCGACGGCGACCAGTGGCCGACTCTGCGTCGGCGGGTGCTGGCGGCGGACATCCTCGTGTTCGTGACGCCGACCTGGATGGGCCAGCACTCGAGCGTGGCGCAGCGCGTGCTCGAGCGGCTCGACGCCGAGCTGAGCGAGACCGACGACCAGGGCCGCCCGATCCTGTTCGACAAGGTCGCGATCGCCGGCGTGCTCGGGAACGAGGACGGCGCCCACCACATCTCGGCGATCCTGTTCCAGGCGCTCGACGACATCGGCTACACGATCCCCGCCCAGGCCTCGGTGTACTGGAACGGCGAGGCGATGCAGACGGTCGATTACAAAGACCTCGAGGAGACCCCGGAGAAGGTGGCCTCGGCCATCCAGACGGCCGCGCGCAACGCGGCACACCTCGCACGGCAGCTGACCGCGCAGCCGTACCCGGCGTCCTGACGCGAGGACACCCGCCGCGGCGCCCTCACTCCGTGGCCGCGAGGCGCCGGCGCCAGTAGTCGATCTCCGCCTTCGACCGTGGATGGCTCAGGGGATCGACCGCGGCATCGGCGTCGTCGAGCCACGCCTGCGCGGAGAGCCGGTCCCCGGCCACGCACGACAGGGCGCCGAGCGCGATGCCGGGCGTGAACGGTCGGGTGCGCAGGTGGAGCGTCGTCTCGGTGTGGCCGGTCACCGGATCCCGCACGCCCTCCGCAGCCGGGATGCCCTCCCCTGTGGTGAGCACCGCCGCGAGCCGAGCCCGGTCGCCGCAGGCGCCCAGGAACGGCACGATGGCCGAGCGCACGCGGGCGGCCAGCCGCTCGAGGGTGTCCTCCTCCGCGAACCACGCGCTCTCCACGATCGACACATCGAGCTGGTAGGGCTTCACCCGCTGCGGGTCGCGGTGGGCGGCGACGCCGTCCTCCGGATGCAGCGCCGGGAACAGCACGCCGTAGTGCACGCTCATGTGCAGGCCGCTGGAGAAGAAGTCGATGACCTCGACGCGGTCCTCCACGGTCCGCCGCCACGTGCGCCCCGACTTGCGGAAGCCGAATCCGCGCATCGTGCCGTCGACGTGGTCGCGCAACAGTCGATCGACCTCACCACGCAGCACCCGGGGGATCGGATTCGCCTTGGCCCGTACGGCCGCCGCTTTCTCCCGCTTCAAGTCGTCGTCGCGCGTCGCCGCTCGGGCCGTCGCCTCCGAGCCGAGCGCCGCTCCGATGCGCTTCACCAGATCGCGGCGTGCGATGCTCTCCAGCAGCGCCTCGATCTCTGCGGTGTCGGCGGGCGCATCGCGCTGCACCAGACTGTCGATCGCCGCGGTCGCCACCCGCAGGGCGAGCGACTCGGTCTGCGGGGGTCGCGTGGCGGCGCCCTGGCGGGCGAGCGCGCCGAGTAGCGGCGCGGGTACGTCGTCCGAGGACAGCCAGCGCGCGGCGACGACGGCCGCGCGCACGAGATCCTCGTTCGACGGCGTGAAGAGATGGCCGTCCGCGGCCACCCCGGTCTCGGCCGCGGCGCGTATCCACTCGCGCACCAGACGGCGGCCGGCGTCGGACTGCACGTGCTGCCGCGCCTGGCGCTGCCAGGTCTGGGACGGCGCCTTGTGTCCGAGCGCGGCCAGGTGCCGCACGATCGGTTCGATGTCATCCACGGGCAGCGCGCGGGCGAGTCGTCGTGCCGACTCGGCCCACTCGTCTCCGTCGTCGACCACCGTGAGGTCGAGGACTCCCGACGGCAGGAACGACGCCCGCAGGCGGCGCGCGACCTTGAGATCCTTGTCGACGCCGTAGCGAGAGGCGAACCGTCCGGACATCAGCCCGTCGAGGTGCTGCACGCTGGCCTCGAGCGCCTCATACAGCTCGGCATCCCGATGCCCGGCGTCCGTCGCCGTCTCGGCGCCGCGCAGCGCCGGGGCGCACACATAGCTCATGGCATCGATGGCGAGCGCGGCGCGCAGGGCGAACGCCGCGGTCTCTGCGTCCCAGGGCAGCTTCTTGCGCGGGAGGGATCGGATGAGATCGTCTTCGGCCGATCGATGCCGCCACCCGTTCACGAGCTGCGGGCTGACGTCCATGATCAGCAGCAGCGCGACGAGCTGGAGGCGCGGTGTCGACGCTCTCCCGGCGAAGGCCTCCGCCCAGTCGGTGTCCGACGACACGGGACGACCGAGGGCCTCCCCCAGCTCACGGCGCAGTGCCTCGCGGGTCAGTGCCACGCCGGCACCGCCGAGCGCTTACTCGGCGGGACCATCGATGACTTCGTCGACCAGGCTGATACCTCCGGACGAGCTCGCCTCGACCATCAGCGCCTGGATCCACTTCACGTTGAGCTGCGGGGTCTCCGGCTCCTCGAACGTGAACCGGAGCGGGATGGACGGGTGCAGCCAGATGGTCGAGCGACCGGGCGTATCGCCCTCGGGGTGACGCCAGGAGAGCGTGAAGCTCTCGTTGCGGCGGAGCTTGGTCGCGATCGCGACCTTGAGGTGTGCGAGGGCGCGGTCCTCGATCTGGATCTCGCTGCCGCTCCCGTACTGCATGGTTCCCATGCCACGACTGTAGCGGGCGGCTCTCCCGCATGCGAAGGCCGTGCTGCGCTCGCGGGAGGAGGACTCGTCCGGGGCTGTCAAGGCCCTGGGCCCGGCGCGGTGCGGGTGTAGGTTCCGCGCATGGAGACGATCAGAGTGGGTCTCGTCGCGGATCCGGCGTCGCCCACCGCCGTTGCGCGCCGGATGACCGGCCTCACTCCACCGCTCGCCGCCGAGGCCGACGGATGGATCGTCGAGCTCGTCAGCGAGCCGTTCACCCTCGGGTCGGAGGATGTGGACGTCGCTCTGGAGCGACTCCGCTCGCACGCCGATCAGCACGGGTGGGACCTCGTCATCGGCGTCACCGAGCTTCCGCTCCGCGACGACGACGGCCGCTATCTCCTGGCAGCGGTCCACCCTCGACGGCGCTCCGCCGTCCTGTCGCTTCCCGCACTGGGAGGGTTCCGGGTGCAGCGCCGCGCACGACACGCGGTTCGGGGCCTCGTGGACGGGATGGCTGAACCCGTCTCGCCGGAAGAGCAGCGCCTGCCGCTCCCCCGGCTCAGCGCCCGGGGGCGTGTGCTCCTGGGCATGGTGCTGGCCAACCGCCCGTGGCGGCTCGCCGCGGGTCTCAAATCGGCGCTCGTCGCCGCCCTCGCCACCGGCGCGGTGGCGACCATCGAGCCGACCGTGTGGTCTCTCGCCCTCTCGCTGTCGCCCTGGCGCCTGGTGGCGGCGACGGTGGCCTCGATCGCGATCATCATCGCCTGGATCGTGATCGACGGCAGGCTGTGGGACCGACCCGACGACGACTCGCCCGCGGCGCGGGAGCGATCCCGTCTCTACAACACCTCGACGCTGCTGACCCTCACCGTCGGGATCGTCATCTGCTATCTGACGCTCTACGTCGTGAACCTGGCGTGGGCGCTGTTCGTCCTCGACCCCGCGGTCATGAGTGAAGACCTCGGGCGGTCCGTCGAGTTCGGCGATCTGTTCGTGCTCACCTGGTTCGTCGCGTCGGCGGCGACTGTCGGCGGGGCGTTGGGCACCGGCCTGGAGTCCGACGAGGCGATCCGGGCCGCCACGTACTCCAAGCGCGAGGAGGAGCGCCGCGCCCGGTTGGCCGACGAGCGCGACGCCCGGTGACGACTGCCGGGTGCACGTCCACGCGGAAGGGCCCCGCCACCTGCTCATGGTGAGCGGGTCGCGGGGCCTATCGATCGTCGACGTCGGCCGGGGGACTCAGAAGTCCCAGTCGTCGTCTTCCGTGGCCTCGGCCTTGCCGATGACGTACGAGGAGCCCGACCCCGAGAAGAAGTCGTGGTTCTCGTCCGCGTTCGGGGAGAGCGCCGACAGGATCGCCGGGTTCACGTTGGTGACCGTCGAGGGGAACATCGCCTCGTAGCCCAGGTTCATCAGGGCCTTGTTGGCGTTGTAGTGCAGGAACTTCTTGACGTCCTCGGTCAGGCCGACGCCGTCGTAGAGGTCCTGCGTGTACTGCACCTCGTTGTCGTACAGCTCGTAGAGCAGCGAGAACGTGTAGTCCTTCAGCTCGTCCTTGCGCGCCTGGTCGAGCGTCTCGAGCCCGCGCTGGAACTTGTAGCCGATGTAGTAGCCGTGCACGGCCTCGTCACGGATGATGAGGCGGATGAGGTCGGCGGTGTTGGTGAGCTTCGCCCGGCTCGACCAGTGCATCGGCAGATAGAAGCCCGAGTAGAAGAGGAAGCTCTCCAGCAGGGTCGAGGCGACCTTGCGCTTGAGCGGGTCGTCGCCGCGGTAGTAGTCCGTGACGATCTGCGCCTTCTTCTGCAGGTTCGGGTTCTCCACCGACCAGCGGAACGCCTCGTCGATCTCCTTCGTCGAGCACAGCGTCGAGAAGATCGACGAGTAGCTCTTCGCGTGCACCGACTCCATGAACGCGATGTTCGTGTAGACGGCCTCCTCGTGCGGAGTGATCGCATCGGGGATGAGCGACACGGCGCCGACGGTGCCCTGGATGGTGTCGAGCAGCGTCAGGCCGGTGAACACCCGCATCGTGAGCGTCTGCTCCTCGGGAGTGAGCGTGTTCCACGACTGGATGTCGTTCGACAGCGGCACCTTCTCGGGCAGCCAGAAGTTGTTCACCAGGCGGTTCCAGACCTCGAGGTCCTTGTCGTCCTGGATGCGGTTCCAGTTGATCGCCTGCACGCTGTCGACCAGCTTGAGGGGTTCGTGCGGAGTCATTTCTCGTTGTTCCTTGGGGTGCGGAGGCCGGTCAGAGCATGCAGGAGACGCACTCGGTCATGTCGGTGCCCTCGAGCGCCAGCTGACGCAGGCGGATGTAGTAGATCGTCTTGATGCCCTTGCGCCACGCGTAGATCTGCGCCTTGTTGATGTCACGCGTGGTGGCGGTGTCCTTGAAGAACAGCGTCAGCGACAGGCCCTGGTCGACGTGCTGCGTGGCCGCGGCGTACGTGTCGATGACCTTCTCGTAGCCGATCTCGTACGCGTCCTGGTAGTACTCCAGGTTGTCGTTCGTCATGAACGCCGCCGGGTAGTACACGCGACCGAGCTTGCCCTCCTTGCGGATCTCGATCTTCGACGCGATCGGGTGGATCGACGACGTGGAGTTGTTGATGTAGGAGATCGAGCCCGTGGGCGGCACGGCCTGCAGGTTCTGGTTGTAGATACCGTGCTCCTGGATCGACGCCTTCAGCGCGGCCCAGTCCTCCTGCGTCGGGATGTGCTTGCCGGCGAAGAGCTCCTTCACCTTCTCGGTCTCGGGGACCCAGGCGCGCTCGATGTACTTGTCGAAGAACTCCCCCGATGCGTAGGTCGAGTCCTCGAACCCATCGAACGTGGTGCCGCGCTCGATGGCGAGGTTGTTCGACGCGCGCAGCGCGTGGAACAGCACCGTGTAGAAGTAGATGTTCGTGAAGTCGATGCCCTCCTCCGAACCGTAGAACACGTGCTCGCGGGCGAGGTACCCGTGCAGGTTCATCTGGCCGAGGCCGATCGCGTGGGAGCGGTCGTTGCCGTCTTCGATCGAGCGCACCGAGCCGATGTGACTCTGGTCGCTGACCGCGGTGAGCGCGCGGATCGCGGTCTCGACCGTCTGGCCGAGGTCGTCGGCGTCCATCGACAGCGCGATGTTCATCGAGCCGAGGTTGCACGAGATGTCCTTGCCGATGCTGTCGTACGACAGGTCGTCGTTGTACGTGGTCGGCGTGTTCACCTGCAGGATCTCGCTGCACAGGTTGGACATGTTGATGCGCCCCTTGATGGGGTTGGCCTTGTTGACCGTGTCCTCGAACATGACGTACGGGTAGCCGGACTCGAACTGGATCTCGGCGACGGTCTGGAAGAACTCGCGGGCGTTGATCTTCGTCTTCTTGATGCGCGGGTCGTCGACCATCTCGCGGTACTTCTCGGTGACCGAGATGTCGCCGAACGGCACGCCGTAGACCTTCTCGACGTCGTACGGCGAGAACAGGTACATGTCCTCGTCGTTCTTGGCGAGCTCGAACGTGATGTCGGGCACGACCACGCCGAGCGACAGCGTCTTGATGCGGATCTTCTCGTCGGCGTTCTCGCGCTTGGTGTCGAGGAACCGCATGATGTCGGGGTGGTGCGCGTTGAGGTACACCGCGCCGGCGCCCTGACGCGCGCCGAGCTGGTTGGCGTAGCTGAAGCTGTCTTCGAGCAGCTTCATGACGGGGATGATACCGGACGACTGGTTCTCGATCTGCTTGATCGGCGCACCGGCCTCGCGGATGTTCGACAGGAGCAGGGCGACGCCGCCGCCGCGCTTCGAGAGCTGCAGCGCGGAGTTGATGCCGCGGGCGATCGACTCCATGTTGTCTTCGATGCGCAGCAGGAAGCAGCTGACGAGTTCGCCGCGCTGCGCCTTGCCCGCGTTGAGGAACGTGGGGGTGGCCGGCTGGAAGCGACCGGAGATGATCTCCTCGACCAGGTTGACCGCGAGCTTCTCGTCGCCGTCGGCCAGGGCGAGGGCCGTCATCACGACGCGGTCCTCGAAGCGCTCCAGGTAGCGCTTGCCGTCGAACGTCTTGAGCGTGTAGCTCGTGTAGTACTTGAACGCGCCGAGGAACGTCTCGAAGCGGAACTTCTTGGAGTAGGCCAGGTCGTTGAGCTTCTGCACGAAGTCGAACGAGTACTTCTCGATGACCGCACCCTCGTAGTACTCCTTCTCCACGAGGTAGTCCAGGCGCTCACGGAGCGAGTGGAAGAAGACGGTGTTCTGGTTCACGTGCTGCAGGAAGTACTCCCGCGCGGCGCGCTTGTCGGCGTCGAACTGGATCTTGCCGTTCGCGTCGTACAGGTTGAGCATCGCGTTGAGGGCGTGATAGTCGAGCCCCTCGTATGCGGGGTTCACCTTGAAGGCCACCGTCTCGGTCACTGAAGTTCCCACCGTCGTTCCAATCCGTCGCTCACGCGATCCACGTCGTCCTGTGTGCCGAAGATCTCGAGCCGATACAAGTGAGGCACGTGGCACTTGCGGCTGATGATGTCGCCGGCGAGGCAGAACGCGTCGCCGAAGTTGGTGTTGCCCGCGGAGATCACTCCGCGGATGTGGCGCCGATTGCGCTCGTCGTTGAGGAACCGGATCACCTGTTTGGGCACCGCGCCCTTCTCGACGCCGCGCCCCGCACCCCCACCGTAGGTGGGGGTGACCAGCACGAAGGGCTCGTCGACGACGAGGTCTTCGTCCGTGCGGTGAAGGGGGATGCGTCGGGCGGGGAACCCGAGTTTCTCGATGAAGCGCGCGGTGTTACCCGACACGCTCGAGAAGTAGACCAGGAGCGGCGCTGCGGTCGCGACGGCGCTCATGGCCGATCACGCCAGGCGGGAGGCGAGCTCGTCGATCTTGTCGGGACGGAAGCCCGACCAGTGGTCCTCGTCGGTGACGACGACCGGCGCCTGCATGTAGCCGAGCGCCTTGACCTGCTCCAGGGCCGTCGGGTCCTCCGACAGGTCGTGGATCTCGTACTCGATGCCCTTGGCGTCGAGGGCGCGGTAGGTGGCGTTGCACTGAACGCAGGAAGGCTTGGTGTAGACCGTGATCGACATCTGATTCCCCTCGAATCTCTGGTTTCTCCGGCAGGCCCCCGCCGGGATCTCAATACTACATATGGGTGCGGACATTCGGAGTGACCACAAGGGGTAGTAGTTACATCCGTGTAGTTTTTCCACCGCTCTCCACTGATACAACACAGGTTCTCCACCGTTTCTTCCACAGGCGGAGGTGCGCTCGCAGCCCTCCCGAACCGCGTGAAATCGCGGCTGGGAAGACGCTGGGAGAGATCCATCCACAGGGGGCACCGTACGCCGGGCCTCGGACATCCGAATGCCTGTGGAATTCGCTCTTCGGCGTGTCGCGGGCGTGTCGCGGCGTGTCGTCCCCGACGCCGTCTCCGCAGCCCCCTCGCGGGCCGGTACCGTTGTCGGGTGGCGGGCTATCGGGATCTCCTTCGCACGCCGGGAGTCGGGCGCATGATCGCCGCCCAGCTCACCGCGCGGTTCCCCAACGGGATGATGTCTTTGGCGATCCTGCTGCACGTCGAACAGCAGACCGGCTCCTACGGATCGGCCGGTCTCGTGCTCGCCGCGACCAGCGTCGGACAGGCCGTCGCCGGGCCGATCACCAGCCGCTGGATGGGCGCGTGGGGCATGCGTCGCGTGCTCACCCTCACCCTGACGGTGTGCGTGCTCGCCGTGCTCGGCCTGGCCGTCCTCCCGCTCTCGGTGCCGGGATACATGGCGCTCGGCATGGTCGCCGGGCTCTCCACCCCTCCCGTGCAGGCCGCTGTGCGCACGATCTACCCCAAGCTCGTCAACGCCGGTCAGCTCACCCCGCTCTTCTCGCTCGACGCCTCGCTGCAGGAGATCATCTGGGTGCTCGCCCCCGTCGTCATCACCCTGGTCTCCACCCAGATCGGCACGACCGAAGGGCTGCTGCTGGTCGCGATCGTGCTCGTGGGCGGCGGCGCGTGGTTCATCCTCTCCCCCGAGGTGGGGCGCGTGCGCATCCCGCGCAGCCGCAACGCGCTCGGCACGGTCGTGCTCAAGCCCCCCGTGCTGCTGGCCACCGTGATCGGCTTCCTCCTGATCGGCGCCTGCTCGGCCGTGGAGGTCGGCGTCGTCGCGACATTCGAGCACGGCAGCCTCGCGGCGGGCCTCATCCTCGCGGTGTTCTCGGCGGGCAGCCTGGCCGGAGGCCTCGCGTTCGGCCACATCCCGATCGGCCCGTGGGCCATGGCCCGACGGCTCCTCATCGTCACGGTCGGGCTCGCGCTCACCATGGTCATGCTCAACGTTTTCTGGCTCGGGGGCACCCTGATCCTGGCGGGCATCGGCATCGCCCCCGCGCTCGCTGTCCTGTTCGCCATCACGACCGCGAGCGTCAAGTTCAGCGAGACAGCGGAGGCCTTCGGCTGGGCGGGAACCGGGCAGCTGATCGGCGCCGCCGCGGGGTCCGCCGTCGCGGGCTTCCTCGTCGACGTCGGCGACTGGCGCGGCGCCTACCTCGCCGCCACGATCTTCGCCGGCGTCGGTCTCCTGGTCTCCATCGTCTTCGTCCGCGCCTTCCCCGACCTGCGTCACCGCGACGCGAGCCCGCATCCCGACACCGAACCCCTGGCGGTCACCCCCTCATGAGCCTCCCCGTCCCCTCCCCCGCGCCCGAGATCGTCTGCGTCGGCGAGTCGATGGCCCTGATCACCCCCATCGGCGCACCGCTCGCGGACGCCGACACCGCGACCCTCACCCATGCCGGCGCGGAGGCCAACGTGGCCGTCGGCGTCGCGGCGGCCGGGCACCGCGCCGCCTGGGCCTCGCGCCTCGGCGACGACCCGCTGGGCGACCGTCTCGCCGGCGAGCTCGAGCGTCGCGGGGTCGAGCTGTGGGTCGAGCGCGACGGGGACGCGCCGACCGGGGTCATGTTCAAGGATCCCGGTGTCGAGTCGTCCGCGGTCTACTACTACCGGCGCGGATCCGCGGCCTCCCGCATGGCCCCCGGCTTCCTCGACGCCGCCCGGCTCGAGGGCGTGCGCATCGTGCACACCACCGGCATCACCCCGGCGCTCTCCGCCACCTGCCTGGCGATGGTCGATGCGCTGTACGCCGACGCCCGCGCCACGGGAGCCACCGTGTCGTTCGACGTGAACGACCGCCGCGCCCTGTGGAGCCCGGAGGACGCGGCCTCGACGCTCGCGCGACTCGCGGACGCCGCCGACATCGCCTTCGTCGGCCGCGACGAGGCGGAGCGCATCTGGGGCACCGCGACACCGGCCGCGATCCGGGCGCACCTCCCCCACTGCGCGCTGCTCGTGGTGAAGGACGGCGACGTGGGCGCGACCGCGTTCACGCACGACGCCGAGCCCGTTTTCGTCCCGGCCCCCACGGTGGACGTGGTCGAGCCGGTGGGAGCCGGCGACGCGTTCGCCTCCGGCTTCCTCGCGGCGACGCTCGAGGGCGAGGACCTCGCCGCACGCCTGGCCGCCGGGCACGCCGCCGCCGCCCGGGTCCTGCGGATCGCGGCCGACCTGCCCCCACTGACCCGCGTCGGCTGAGCCCCGCCGGGCCGACCGGTGCCGCGGCCGCGGTCGTAGGCTGGTGCCATGCCCGCACCCCTCACCCTGCCCCGACGGTCGTGGGGCGATCCCGCAGCCGCGCACCGCATTCTCCTCGTGCACGGACTCGGCTCGTCGGGCGCCCTCATGTGGCGCCTGGGCGATGCGATCGCCGCGACCGGAGCGACCGCGACCGCGGTCGACCTGCGCGGGCACGGTGACGCCCCCCGCTCCCTCGACTACACCGTCGACGCGTACGCCGCCGACCTCGCGGCGACGACACCCGACGACGGAGGACCGTGGGACGCGGTCGTCGGCCACTCGCTCGGCGGCGCGGCCGCGACGGTCGCCGCCGCCGGCTCGCCGGACTGGACGCGACGCCTCGTGCTGATCGACCCCGCCCTCCACGTCGAGGGACGCGACGCGGGCATCGTGCGGCGCAGCCAGGAACGGGCCTTCTCCGACAACCGGATCGAGGTCGTCCGGGAGGAGCACCCGCACTGGCACCCGCAGGATCACGAGCTGAAGATCGACGCCGTGCGGCGCGCGAGCGCCTGGGCCGTGGAGCAGACCAGCGCGCAGAACCAGCCGTGGGACGTACGCGCGCACGCCGCCCGTCTCACCGTCCCCGCCCATGTCATCGGCGCCGATCCCGCCGTGTACAGCATCTTCGCGGGCGACCTCGCCGCCGAGGTGCTCGCCGGCAACCCGCGGATCACGATGTCGGTCGTGGCGGGCGCCGGGCACTCCCTTCATCGCGACCGGCCGGAGGAAGCGATCCGACAGCTCCTGGAGGCACTCGCATGACCGCGTTCGACCCGACCCGCTACCTCCCGGACGACCTCCTCGCGCGCATCCGCGAACGCGCGCCGATCCACGACCGCGAGAACACGTTCCCGCAGCAGGACCTCGACGAGCTCCGCGACGCCGGCTACCTGTCGATCCTGGTCCCGGTCGAGCGCGGCGGCGCCGGACTCGGGCTCGCCGAGGCCGCGATCCTTCAGCAGCGTCTTGCGGGCGCAGCCCCCGCCACAGCCCTCGCGATCAACATGCACCTGGTGTGGACCGGGGTCGCGAAGGTCTTCTCCGACCGGGGTGTTCCCGGGCTCGAGTTCGTGCAGGACGGCGCGGTCGCCGGCGAGGTGTTCGCGTTCGGCATCAGCGAGGGCGGCAACGACCTCGTGCTGTTCGGCAGCGACACGGCCGCGGTGCCCGACGCCGACGGGGGCTACGCGTTCACGGGCACCAAGATCTTCACCTCGCTCGCGCCCATCTGGACCAGGCTCGGACTGCACGGCCTCGACACCACCAGCGCGGACGCCCCGAAGCTCGTGTTCGCGTTCGTCGAGCGGACCGACGCCGTCACCACCTCGGACGACTGGGACACGCTCGGCATGCGCGGCACCCAGAGCAGGACGACGCGGCTCGACCGCGCCGTCGCCGACGCGGCGCACGTGGTCCGGCGGATCGACCAGGGCCCGAGCGCCGACCCCATCGTCTTCGGCATCTTCTCGGTGTTCGAGATCCTGCTGGCCTCGGTGTACACCGGCGTCGCCCGCCGTGCCCTCGAGCTCGCGGTCGCGACCGCGCAGACCCGTCGCTCCAAGAAGAGCGGCGCCACCTACAGCCAGGACCCCGACATCCGTTGGCGCATCGCCGACATGGCGATCGCCTACGACGCGCTGCCGCCCCAGATCGCCGCGCTCGCGCGCGACGTGGACGAGCGCGTCGACCACGGGCCGCGCTGGTTCCCCGCCCTGTCCGGCCTCAAGCACCGTGCCGTGACGATGGCCAAGAGCGTGGTCGACGAGGCGATGCTGGTGGCGGGCGGCGGGTCCTACTTCTCGGGGAACGAGCTCTCCCGGCTGTACCGCGATGTGCTCGCCGGGATGTTCCATCCGTCCGACCCCGAGTCGGCGCACGCGACCGCGGCGAGCGCCTGGCTCGGACCCGTGGAGGCCTGACCGAACGCACGGATCGTGCAGGTCGGCCACTCAGATTCGACGGATCCGGTTGTCCATGACCGCCGCCAGTGCCAGGATCGCAGCATGGCACCGGCGAAGAAGAACTCCGCCCTCGACGCGATCTCCAAGACCATCATCGAGCTGCTGCAGGACGACGGGCGTCGCTCCTACTCCGACATCGGCCGCGTGGTGGGCCTCAGCGAGGCAGCGGTCCGCCAGCGCGTGCAGCGGCTCACCGAGACCGGCGTGATGCAGATCGTCGCGGTCACCGATCCGATGCAGCTCGGCTTCCACCGCCAGGCGATGATCGGCATCCGTGTGGCCGGGGACGCCCGGCACGTGGCGGAGGCGATCGCGGAGATCGACGCCGTCGACTACGTCGTCATCACGGTGGGCTCGTTCGACGTGATCGTCGAGGTCGTGTGCGAAGACGACGACCACCTGCTGGCCCTCGTGAACGACGTGATCCGTCCGATCGACGGCGTGCTGTCGACCGAGACGTTCATCTACGCGAAGCTGCAGAAGCAGCTCTACAACTGGGGGACCCGATGACCTCGCGCTCCGTGCCGTCCGCGTCCGCGCTGCAGTCCATGGCGAAGGATCACCTCTGGATGCACTTCACCCGCCAGTCGACCATGGCGGACTCCGGCGTGCCGATCATCGTCCGGGGCGACGGGCACCGCATCTGGGACGTCGAGGGCCGGGAGTACATCGACGGTCTGGCGGGACTGTTCGTGGTGAACGCGGGACACGGCAGGCGCCGGCTCGCCGAGGCCGCGGCGGCGCAGGCGTCCGAATTGGCGTTCTTCCCGCTGTGGTCGTACGCGCACCCCGCGGCGATCGAGCTCGCGGACCGGCTGGCGGACGAGGCGCCCGGCGACCTCAACCGCGTGTTCTTCTCCACGGGCGGCGGCGAGGCGGTGGAGACGGCCTTCAAGCTCGCGAAGCACTACTGGAAGCTGCAGGGGAAGCCCGCCAAGCACAAGGTGATCTCGCGTGCCGTCGCTTATCACGGCACCCCGCAGGGGGCCCTCGCGATCACGGGGATCCCCGCGATGAAGGCGATGTTCGAGCCGGTCACACCCGGCGGGTTCCGCGTGCCCAACACCAACTTCTATCGTGCGGCCGAGATGGGCGCGCCCGCCGACGACCTCGAGGCGTTCGGGCGCTGGGCCGCCGACCGCATCGAGGAGATGATCCTGTTCGAGGGTGCGGACACCGTCGCGGCCGTGTTCCTCGAGCCGGTGCAGAACTCGGGCGGCTGCTTCCCCCCGCCGCCCGGCTACTTCGCCCGCGTGCGCGAGATCTGCGACCGGCACGACGTCCTGCTGGTGTCAGACGAGGTGATCTGCGCGTTCGGGCGGCTCGGGCACACCTTCGCCTGCACGGGACTGGGGTATGTGCCCGACATGATCACGTGCGCCAAGGGCATGACCAGCGGCTACTCCCCCATCGGCGCCACGATCGTGAGCGACCGCGTGTACGAGCCGTTCGCGCAGGGCGATGTCTCCTTCCCGCACGGCTACACGTTCGGCGGCCACCCCGTGTCGGCCGCGGTGGCCCTGGAGAACCTCGCGATCTTCGACGAGGAAGGGCTCAACGCGCACGTGCGGGAGAACTCGCCGGTGTTCCGCGCGGAGCTGGAGACACTGCTCGACCTCCCGCTCGTGGGAGACGTGCGCGGCGACGGGTACTTCTTCGGCATCGAGCTGGTCAAGGACACCGCCACGCGGGAGACGTTCGACGAGGAGGAGTCGGAGCGGTTGCTGCGCGGCTTCCTCTCGCCCGCACTGTTCGAGGCCGGGCTGTACTGCCGGGCGGATGACCGCGGCGACCCGGTCATCCAGCTCGCCCCGCCGCTGACCGTCGGACCCGCGGAGTTCCGCGAGATCACGCAGATCCTGCGGGACGTGCTCACGCGGGCGCAGGCGGTGCTCTGAGCCACGCCGTGCGGCGTCAGGAACGTTCTCGGGCTCCGCGGGGCCGCGCCAGCAGCGCGATGTGCAGCGCCGCCAGCACCTCGCCGTCGTCGAGGTCGACGGCGAGCAGGTCCGCGATGACGGCGAGGCGCTGGTAGAACACGGAGCGGGACAGGTGGCTCGCCGTCGCGGCCGCCGACCGGTTCCCCGGGTGGGCGACGAGCGCGGCGAGCACGTCGAGCAGATCCCCGCGGCGCTCCCGGTCGTGGCGGATCAGCGGCGCGAGCATGCGTTCGCCGTGCTCTTGCAGTCGGCGGTCATCGCCGAGCGCCGCCACCAGCTGCGCCAGCGGACGGTCGGCCACGCGGCGCACGGTGTCGGCGGCGTCCTCCGGGGCCCGGGCGGCGAGTTCCAGTGCAGCCCTGGTGGACGCGAGCAGGCCGGGCACATCGTCGGCCGGCTGACCGATGACGACCGCGACCGCGGGGCCGGCGATGCGGCGCGCGGCGGCGTCGCTCAGACCTCCGGCTGGCGGGACGACGAGCAGCACGACCGTGTCGTCGCGTCGGGCGGCGAGCGCGGCCACCCCTTCCGCGGTCGCGCGGGCTCGGATACGCTCCGCCGCCTCGGTCGTGCGCACGACCACGCCGCACGCCGGACGCCCGCCCACGTCGAGCCCCAGTCGGGCGAGCCGTGCCGCGACATCGTCGACGCGCGCGAACCGCGACCCCAGCAGGTCGTCGATCAGCGTGCGATGCGCGAGCACCGTCCACTCCGCCGCTCCGTCGGCGAGGCATCCGAACGCGAGCGCGGTGGCCCCCAGCTCCAGGACCGTGAGCCGACCGGCCGGGTGCGGGGGCCCCACGAGTGCCGTGAGCGACCCCCAGCGCACACCCCTCGCCTGCACGGGTACCCGCTCGGACGCCCCGTCGGCGACCAGCGCGAGCACCTCGGCGACGGGACGGGACAGCGCTTCGGTGGCGATCACCTCTCCCGCCAGGTTCTCCAGCACGACCGGCACGTCGAGCGCGCGGGCCGTCTCGGTCACGATCACGTCCGCCGGGGCTCCCCGCAGGCTGAGGGCCGTGAACAGCTCGTGCAGTCGCTGGCGTTCGCGCAGGGCGGCCGTCTGCGCGTCGATCAGTGCGCGGTGCACGGCCTCCGTCACGGTGACGAACTTGACCTCTCCAGCCAGCGCGACCAGGGCGAGCGACGCCTCCGCGCACGCCTCGACCACGGCGTCCGGCACGCGCGGCATCCGGTCGCCGAGCTCCACCACGACCCCGGAGACGCCGACCGCGGCCAGCTCGCGCACGAGCGCGCGCAGCGAGCGGGCGTCGCGCGGCCAGGCGGCCGCCGTGGTCAGCAGCAGCTCTCCCCCGTCGAGCAACCGCGCGACCCCGGCACTGTCGGACGCGTGCACCCAGCGCACGCCCGCGTCCAGCGCCGCCCCGCCCACGAGCACGCGCGGCGCACCGTCCTGCACCACGGGGAGCGCGACCACGTCCGCCACGCGCAGCAGCGGCGATCCGTGTCGCTCCGGACGATCTGTCTCGGACGGGGAGAACTCCCGACGTTCTGACACTCCGCATCTCCTGCCGGCTCTGTGACCATGGACTCGCACCCAGCGTAGCGAGCGCCGGTCAGAGTGTCCGGTCACGCGCATCACCCAGCGGAGGAACCGTGGACATCGTCCGACACATCATCGACGGCAGCGAGACCGCGGCGGCACGCCGCACCGCCCCCGTGTACGACCCCGCGACGGGCCGGATCACGAAGCAGGTGGCGCTCGCCGACGCCACGGAGGTCGAGGCCGCCGTCACCGCCGCGGCAGCGGCGCTCCCCGCGTGGCGGGCCACCAGCCTGATCAAGCGCGCCGACGTGTTCTTCCGGTTGCGGCAGCTGCTCGCCGACCGCACGTCCGAGCTCGCGGCGATCGTGACATCCGAGCACGGCAAGGTGCTCTCCGATGCGGCGGGCGAGGTGTCGCGCGGCATCGAGAACGTCGAGTTCGCCGCCGGGCTCGTGCACCTGCTCAAGGGCCAGCGCAGCGAACAGGTCGCCCGCGGCGTGGACGTGCACTCCGTCAAGCAGCCGGTCGGTGTCGTGGCGGCCATCACCCCGTTCAACTTCCCGGTCATGGTGCCGCTGTGGATGGTCGCGTCCGCGATCGCGTGCGGCAACACGGTCGTGCTCAAGCCCAGCGAGAAGGACCCCTCCGCCGCGGTCTGGCTCGCGAAGCTGTTCCGGGAGGCCGGGCTCCCCGACGGCGTGCTCAACGTCGTGCACGGCGACCGGGAGGCCGTCGAGACCCTGCTCGACTCGCCCCGCGTGGATGCGGTGAGCTTCGTCGGCTCGACACCCATCGCGCGCTCGATCTACCGGCGGGCGTCGGCCGCGGGCAAGCGGGTGCAGGCGCTCGGCGGCGCGAAGAACCACATGGTCGTGATGCCCGATGCCGACCTCGACGCCGCGGCCGACGCGGCCGTGTCCGCCGCCTACGGCTCCGCGGGTGAACGCTGCATGGCGGTGTCGGTGCTGGTCGCGGTCGGCGACGTGGCCGACGACCTGGTGGCCGCGGTCGCCGCACGCATCGGCGGACTCCGGATCGGCCCCGGCACCGACGCCGCGAGCGACATGGGGCCGCTCATCACGCGCGAGCACCGTGACGCGGTCGCCTCGTACGTGCACGGCGCACCGGCGGAGGGCGCGACGGTCGTCGTCGACGGCACGCGGCAGGAGTTCGACTCCGACGGGTTCTTCCTCGGCGTGAGCCTGCTCGACCATGTGCGTCCCGGCATGGCCGCGTACGACCAGGAGATCTTCGGCCCGGTGCTGTCGGTCGTCCGTGTGGACACCTACGCCGACGCGGTCGCCCTCGTGAACGCCAACGCCTACGGCAACGGCACCGCGATCTTCACGCGCGACGGCGGCACCGCCCGCCAGTACGAGTTCGACGTCGAGGTCGGCATGGTGGGGGTGAACGTGCCGATCCCTGTACCGATCGGCGCGTACTCGTTCGGCGGATGGAAGGACTCGCTGTTCGGCGACTCCCACATCTACGGTCCCGAGTCCATCCACTTCTACACCCGCTCGAAGGTCGTCACGACTCGCTGGCCCGACCACACCCCCTCCCAGATCGACCTGGGCTTTCCGAGCAACCACTGACCACCGCGACCGGAGGGCACGACTCATGACCACCTACACCGATCGGCACGGCGCCACCCTTCCCCTGCCCGATGCGGCGGCCGACGCGCGCGTGCGTTCCGACGACCGCTCGCACGTCTTCCACTCCTGGAGCGCGCAGGCGGCGATCGATCCGCTGCCCGTCGCCGCGGGGCACGGCTCCACGTTCTGGGACTACGACGGCAACGCCTACCTCGACTTCTCCAGCCAGCTGGTCAATCTGAACCTCGGTCACCAGCACCCCGACCTCGTGGCCGCCATCCAACAGCAGGCGGGGCGGCTCTCGACCATCCAGCCGGCCATGGCCAACGACGTCCGCGGCGAGCTCGCCCGGCTGATCTCCGAGGTGGCGCCCGACGGCTTCGAGAAGGTGTTCTTCACCAACGGCGGCGCCGAGGCGAACGAGTACGCGGTGCGCATGGCACGCCAGTCCACCGGGCGCCGCAAGGTGCTGTCGATGTACCGCAGCTACCACGGCTCCACCTCGACCGCGATCTCGCTCACGGGCGACCCCCGCCGCTGGGCGAACGACACCGCCGACGCGGGAGCCGTGCGCTTCTTCGGCCCGTACCTGTACCGCTCCCCGTTCCACGCCGAGACGCCGGAGCAGGAGGCCGAGCGCGCCCTCGCCCACCTGGAGCAGACCATCCAGCTCGAGGGACCGCAGACGATCGCGGCGATCATCATCGAGACGGTCGTCGGCACGAACGGCGTGCTGGTGCCGCCGCCCGGCTACCTCCCGGGGGTGCGCGAGCTGTGCGACCGCTACGGCATCGTCTACATCGCCGACGAGGTGATGGTGGGGTTCGGACGCCTGGGCGAGTGGTTCGGCATCGACGCGTTCGGCGCGCAGCCCGACCTCCTCACCTTCGCGAAGGGCGTGAACTCGGGCTACGTGCCCCTCGGCGGTGTCGTGATCTCCGACCGCATCGCCCGCGCGTTCGACACGATGCCGTTCGCGGGCGGGCTCACGTACTCCGGGCATCCGCTGGCGTGCGCGGCCGGCGTCGCGACGTTCGAGGTGTTCCGCCGGGACGGGATCCTGGAGCGCGTCCGCGACCTCGGCGAGCGCGTCGTCGAGCCGACCCTGCGCTCCTGGGTCGAACGGCACCCGTCCGTGGGCGAGGTGCGGGGGCGCGGGCTGTTCTGGGCGGTCGAGCTCGTGCGGGATGCGGAGACCAGGGAGCCGTTGGTGCCGTTCAACGCCGCGGGGGCCGACGCTGCGCCCATGGTCGCGTTCGCCGCGGCCGCTCGACGCGCAGGGGTCTGGCCGTTCACGCACTTCAACCGCGTGCACATCGCGCCGCCGCTGGTGATCGAGGAGGAGGAGCTGCGGCGGGGGCTGCGAGTGATCGACGAGGCGCTGGCCGTGGCGGACGAGGTGGCCGCCGGCTGAGGAGCCGGGCGGCCGGCGGGGCTACTTGGAGTCGAAGTCGAACGCCTTGAGCAGTTCCAGGACGGCCTTGTCGCGCTCCTCGCCGCCCTCCTCGAACATGTGGGTCACGTGCGTGCGCAGGTGGTTCTCGAGCAGCAAGCGGTTGAGAGACTCGAGGGAGCGCTGGATCGCCCGGGACTGCGTGATGATGTCCATGCAGTACTCCTCGTTCTCGATCATCCGCGCGACGCCGCGCATCTGACCCTCGAGGATGCTCGTGCGATGCAGGGCGCGCTTCTTGATGTCTTCGATCACGTATCGAGGGTACTCGCCCCGTGAAAGGATGACGTCATGCCGCGAACACCCACGACGCTGCTCTCCCTCGCCGATCAGGAACGGCGGCGAGCGCTGCGGCGGATGAAGGCCGTCGCCCTCGGCGCCCTGCTGTTCATGGCCCTCGCGTTCGTGATCGCCTTCGCGTTCCAGGAACGCGTCGGCTGGCTCTCCTACGTGCGCGCGGCGGCCGAGGGTGGCATGGTCGGTGCTCTCGCGGACTGGTTCGCGGTCACGGCGCTGTTCCGTCGCCCCCTGGGGCTGCCCATCCCGCACACGGCGATCATCCCGAACCGCAAGGACGAGATCGGCCGTACGCTCGGCGAGTTCGTGGAGACGAACTTCCTGGCCGCCGACGTGGTGCGCACGAAGCTGTCGACCACCGCGATCGCGCGCCGCGCCGGCGAGTGGCTGCGGGAGGAGCCCCATGCGGAACGCGTCGCCGCGGAGGGCGCGACGATCGCGACGGCGGTGCTCAACGCCCTGAGCGACGACGACGTCCGTGACCTGCTCACGGATCTCGCCCGTGAGCACCTCGTGGCGCCGGAGTGGGGTCCGCCCGCCGGTGCCTGGCTGGAGAAGATCGTCGAGTCCGAGGCGCACCACGGCGCCGTCGACCTGGCGGCCGACAGCATCGAGCGCTGGCTGGAGGCCAACGCCACCTCGTTCACCGGGCTCGTGTCGCGACGCCTCCCCGGCTGGGTTCCGAAGCTCGCGCATCGGTTCGTCGACGACACGGTGTACAACGAGGCCCTCAAGTTCGTGCGCGCCGTGCAGGCCGATCCGCACCACCCGGCACGCCTGGCCGTCGACGGCTATCTGGCCCGGCTGGCCGACGCCCTGCAGAACGACCCGGCGACCCGCGCGAAGCTCGAGAGCGCGAAGGCGTCGCTGTTCGACAGCCCCCGGGTGGGAGCGCTGGCCGCCGAGGCCTGGAACACCGCGAAGAACGGACTGCTCACCTCGCTCGCCGATCCGGAGAGCGGACTGCGGAGCCGGGCGGTGCAGGCGCTGCAGGAGGTGGGCGAGCGCCTCACCACGGACGCCGCCCTGCAGCGTCGCGTCGACACCTGGGTGTCCGACGCCGCGGTCTTCCTGGTCGAGCGCTACCGTCATGACATCGCCTCGATCATCACCGACACCGTGGAGCGCTGGGACCCCGCCGAGACCACCGAGAAGATCGAGCTGATGGTGGGCAGGGACCTGCAGTACATCCGCCTGAACGGCACCGTGGTGGGCGCGCTCGCGGGCCTGGCGATCTTCACGCTCGCGCACGCCCTGATCCCGGGAGTCTGACATGGCACTGTCCCACGACCCGCTCTGGCCCCGTGCCGGATCCTGGCCCGCGTTCGATGCCGCGGCCGACGCCGTGCTGCTGGGCGTGCCGACCTGGCGCACCTCGCTGTCGCCCACCGGAGCGCACGCCACGCCCGCCGCGATCCGCGAGGCCCTTCCCCGCTACGGCACCGCGCTGATGGGTCCGCCGCCCCGCGACCTGAACGAGCTACTGCGCATCACCGACGCCGGTGACATCGCCGAACCGGACGGGCCCGAGGGCGAGTCGGAGGTGATCGACCGCGTGCGAGAGCTCTCGGAGGCGGCGGAGCTCGTGGTCGCCCTCGGCGGAGACAACTCCCTCACGTACCCGGTCGCTCTCGGTGCGCGGGCCACGGGGCTCATCACGTTCGACGCGCACTTCGACCTCCGCGACGGCGTGTCCAACGGCAGCCCGGTGCGGCGCCTGGTCGAGGACACCCCGGTGGCGTCGCTCCTGCCGACGACGCGGCTCGACCCCACCAGGGTCGTGCAGATCGGGATCGCGGACTTCGCGAACTCGGTCGCCTACGCCCGGCGCGCCTCGGAGTGGGGCATCCGGGTGATCACGCTCGACGAACTGCGGCGGCGGGGTGCCGCCGACGTGGTGACCGAGGCGCTGGAGGTCGCGGGGGCGGGCGCCGACCCGCGCGTGCACCTCGACATCGACGTGGACGTGTGCGACCGCGCCGTCGCTCCCGGCTGTCCGGCGAGCGTCCCCGGTGGGCTGCAGGCGTGGGAGCTCCGCGCCCTCACGCGTGCCGTGGGGTCGGATCCCCGCGTCGTGAGCGCCGACGTCGCCGAGGTCGACGCGACCGCCGATGCCGCCGACGCGCGGACGGTGCGACTCGCTGCCCTGTGCGTGCTGGAGCTGCTGACCGGGCTCGCGCTCCGGCGATGAGGATCGTGCCGGCGAGGCCGGCGAGGGTGTCCGCGGCGGACGCTGTCCGCTCCTGAGCCGGAGCGCGGGCGGTCAGCCGACCTCGACGCCGTCCTTCCACACCCGGTGCACGAGCGGAACGCCGGGGCGGTAGGCCAGGTGCACGCGGCTCGGCGCCTCCAGCAGCACCAGGTCCGCGCGTGCACCCGGTGCGAGCGTGCCGATGTCGTCTCTGCGCAGGGCGCGGGCGCCGCCGGCCGTGGCCGCCCACACCGCTTCCGCCGGGGTCATGCCCATATCGCGCACGGCCACGGCGATGCAGAACGGCATCGACGAGGTGAAGCTCGACCCCGGGTTGGTGTCGCACGCGAGCGCCACGGTCACCCCCGCATCGAGCAGTCGTCGCGCGTCCGGGTACGGCTGACGCGTAGAGAACTCCACCCCGGGCAGCAGGGTGAGCACGGTGTCGGATCCGGCGAGCGCCGCCACGTCCGCATCGGTCAGGTAGGTGCCGTGGTCGATCGACGCGGCGCCGAGCTCGACCGCGAGCTGGACCCCCGCGCCGGGGCCGAGCTGGCTGGCGTGCACCCGCGCGCCCAGTCCCCGGGCGATGCCGGCTTCCAGCACGCGCCGCGACTGCGCGGTGGTGAAGGCGCCGGTCTCGCAGAACACGTCGATCCACCGGGAGTGCGGCGCACAGGCGTCGAGCATGGGACCCACCACCAGGTCCACGTACTCGTCGGCGCGATCCGCGTACTCCGGTGGCACGACGTGCGCTCCGAGGAACGTGACCTCGGGCGTGATCTCGGCGGCGAGCCGCACGAGCCGTTCCTCGTCCTCGACGCTCAGCCCATACCCGCTCTTGATCTCGACGGTCGTGGTGCCCTGCGCGAGCATCTCGTCGCGGAACCGCCGCAGCCGCAGCCGCAGCTCGGCGTCCGTCGCGGCCCTGGTCGCGGCCACGGTGGAGCGGATGCCTCCGGCGGTGTACGGGCGCCCCGCCATGCGGGCCTCGAACTCGGCGGCGCGGTCGCCCGCGAACACGAGGTGGCTGTGGCTGTCGACGAACCCGGGGATCACGGCACGTCCGGCAGCGTCCACGACCTCGAGGTCTGCCAGCCCGGCGGTGCGCGCCGCGGCATCGCCAGCGGGGCCCGTCCAGACGACACGCCCCTCGTCGAGGAGCACGGCTGCGTCGACGGCGGTACCGCAGGGATCGCGGTCGCTCACGACGTTCGTGGTGAGTTCGCCGATGCGGGTGATGAGCGTGGGCATGCGGTCTCCTGGGTCCGGGCGGGTCAGAGCATCGGGATCGTCAGGCCGCGCTCGCGCGCCACCTCGCGGGCGTGATCGTACCCGGCGTCCACGTGCCGCATCACACCCGTCCCCGGGTCGTTCGTCAGCACTCGCGCGAGCTTCTCGGCCGCGAGGTCCGTGCCGTCCGCGACGGTCACCTGGCCCGCGTGGATCGAGCGCCCGATGCCGACGCCGCCGCCGTGGTGGAGCGACACCCAGGAGGCGCCCGAGGCCGTGTTGAGCAGCGCGTTGAGCAGCGGCCAGTCGGCGATCGCGTCTGAGCCGTCCTTCATCGCCTCGGTCTCGCGGTACGGCGACGCCACCGACCCGGCGTCGAGGTGATCACGACCGATCACGATCGGCGCGGAGAGCTCCCCCGAGGCCACCATCTCGTTGAACTTCAGCCCGGCGAGGTGCCGTTCCTGGTAGCCGAGCCAGCAGATGCGTGCCGGGAGGCCCTCGAACTGCACGGAGGACCCGGCCTTGTCCAGCCAGCGACGGAGGGCGGTGTCCTGCGGGAACAGCTCGGCGATCGCGCGGTCGGTCTTCGCGATGTCGGCGGGGTCGCCGGAGAGCGCAACCCAGCGGAAGGGCCCTCGACCCTCCTCGAACTGGGGACGGATGTAGGCGGGTACGAAGCCGGGGAACACGAACGCGCGGTCGAAACCGCCGAGCTCGGCTTCCGCGCGGAGGGAGTTGCCGTAGTCGAACACGGCCGCCCCGTCGTCGAGGAACCCGACCATCGCCTCGACGTGCGCCGCCATCGACGCCCGCGACCGTCGGGTGAACTCCTCCGGGTCCCGCGCGGCTTCTGCTCGCCAGTCCGCCACGGATACGCCGACGGGCAGGTAGGCGAGCGGGTCATGCGCGCTGGTCTGATCCGTCACGATGTCGATGGGCACTCCGCGGCGCCGCAGCTCGGGGAAGATCTCGGCGGCGTTGCCGACCACGCCCACGGAGCGCGCCTGTCCTGCGTCCTTCGCGGCGACCGCTCGGGCGACGGCGGCGTCGAGGTCGTGCGTGTACTCGTCGAGGTAGCCGTGTTCGACGCGACGCGCGAGCCGGGTCTCGTCCACGTCGACGATCAGCACGGCCCCCTCGTTCAGCGTCACGGCGAGGGGCTGCGCGCCCCCCATGCCCCCGGCGCCGGCGGTCAGCGTGAGAGTGCCGCGCAACGAATCGCGTCCGAGCGAGCGGGCGACGGCCGCGAACGTCTCATACGTCCCCTGCAGGATCCCCTGCGTGCCGATGTAGATCCACGACCCCGCGGTCATCTGCCCGTACATGGTGAGCCCGAGCTCCTCCAGCCGACGGAACTCGGGCCACGTGGCCCAGTCGCCCACGAGGTTCGAGTTCGCGATGAGCACGCGGGGCGCCCACTCGTGCGTGCGGAACACGCCGACCGGCTTGCCCGACTGCACGAGCAGGGTCTCGTCGGGCTCGATCTCGTCGAGCGTGCGGACGATCGCCTCGTATGCGGCCCAGCTGCGCGCCGCGCGGCCCGTCCCGCCGTAGACCACGAGCTCTTCGGGGTGCTCGGCGACCTCGGGGTCGAGGTTGTTCATGAGCATGCGCTTGGCGGCTTCCGCGCCCCAGCTCTTGGCGGTGCGGGTGTTCCCTCGCGGTGCGCGGACGGTGCGGCTCTTTGGTTCGACGGTGTCACTCATGCATGTGCTCCTTTGCGATGCGGGCGACCTGGCCCGACTGGACGAGTGCGGTCACGGCTTCCATGTCCGGCGAGAGGTAGTGGTCGGGGCCCGGACCGGCGGCGACGGTCCGCACGAGGTCGCGGATGGCGCCGGTCGCGGCTCCGGCCTCGAGGGGCGCGCGCAGATCGAGGGCTCGCGCAGCCGTGAGGATCTCGATCGCGAGCACGCGCGACAGTCCATCGATCGCACGGCGCAGCTTGCGGGCGGCCGCCCAGCCCATCGAGACATGGTCCTCCTGCATCGCCGACGACGGGATCGAGTCGACCGAGGCGGGCACGGCCAGGCGCTTGAGCTCGGAGACGATGCCCGCCGCGGCGTACTGGGCGATCATGAGGCCCGAGTCCACGCCCACCTCCGCGGCCAGGAAGGGCGGCAGTCCGTGGCTGCGCGCGGGGTCGAGCGCGCGGTCGGTGCGGCGCTCCGACACCGAGGCGACGTCGGCGACCGAGATGGCCAGGAAGTCCAGCACGGCGGCGACGGGTGCGCCGTGGAAGTTGCCATTGGACTCGATGCGGCCGTCGAGGGTGATGACCGGGTTGTCGATCACGCTGGAGAGCTCACGCAGCGCGATCGTCTCGGCGTGCGCGACCGTGTCCCGGGCGGCCCCGTGCACCTGCGGAGAGCACCGGAGGGAGTAGGCGTCCTGCACACGTCCATCCTCCGGCCCCTTGTGGCTGGCCACCATGGGCGAGTCGGCGAGCAGCGCGCGAAGGTGTGCCGCCGAGATCGACTGTCCCGCCTGCGGGCGCAGCGCCATCAGGTCCGCAGCGAAGACGGCGTCGGTACCGAGCTGCGATTCGATCGACATCGCCGCGGCCACGTCCGCCGTGAGAAGAAGTGTGTCGAGGTCGTGCAGGGCCAGCGCCAGCATGCCGAGCATGCCGTCCGTGCCGTTGATCAGCGCGAGGCCTTCCTTCTCGACCAGTGTCAGCGGAGCGATCGCCGCGGCAGCCAGGGCGTCGGCGGCGGGGAGGAGAGTCCCCTGCGCGTCGCGCACGTCCCCCTCCCCCATGGTCGCGAGCGCGATGTGGGCGAGGGGCGCCAGATCGCCGGAGCAGCCGAGGGAGCCGTACTCGCGCACGACCGGTGTGATGCCGGCGTTGAGGAGCGCCGCGTACGTCTCCACCACCGCGGGCCGCACCCCGGTGCGACCGGAGGCGAGGGTCTGCAGGCGCAGCAGCTGCAGTCCGCGGACCACCTCGCGCTCGACCTCCGGACCGGTACCGGCGGCGTGCGAGCGGATCAGACTCGCCTGCAGCTGCAGACGACGCTCGGGCGCGATGAACGTCGTGGCCAGCGCGCCGAAGCCGGTCGACACTCCGTAGTGCGGGTGCGGATCCGACGCGAGCCCGTCGATCACACGACGGGTCTCGGCCACCCGCTCCAGGGCCTCGGCGGGAACGACGACGGGTGCTCCGTGACGAGCCACGCGGACGACATCCGCGAGAGACACGGGACCGCGACCGACGACGACGGGGGTGGAAGAGCTCATGGATCCGATTCCACACCCGACGGCCCCGTCGCGCGGTGTCTTCGTGAGATCCTGTGTCTGTGATCCCAGACAGCAGCGAGCGCGCCGTGGCCGGTACGAGCGTGCCGGCCGCCGATCAGACGCTGCGGATCCTGAGCCACCTGGCCACCCGTCCGGCGCCGGTCGCGGCGTCGGCGATCGCGCGGGAGCTCGGGCTTCCGCGGTCCAGCGTCTATCACCTGCTGAACACGCTGGCCGCCCGCGGCTTCGTGATCCACCTTCGCGACGACCAGCGGTGGGCGCTCGGCACCGCCGCGTTCGAGCTCGCGGGCGGGTATGCCCGACAACAACCGCTCGCCCGTCTCGGCCGGCCGATCGTCGCGGCGCTCTCCGACCGCCTGGGAGAGAGTGCGCACCTCGCCGTGATGAGCGGCAGTGACGTGCTGTACATCGTGGAAGAACGTGCGGCCCGGCGCCCGACCCTGGTCACCGATGTCGGCGTGCGCCTCCCCGCTCATCTCACGGCGACGGGCCGTGCCATGCTCGCCGCGCTGCCCCGTGAACAGATCAGGGCGCTGTATCCCGGGCCCTCGGCGTTCCCGGACCGGACGGGTCGCGGTCCTCGTCGGCCGTCGGAGCTGCGCGAGCTGCTGCGGCAGGTGAGGGAGCGCGGGTACGCCACGGAGGACGGCGAGGTCGCGGACGGCCTGCGGTCCGTCGGTGCCGTCGTCGCGGATCGCACAGGATGGCCTGTCGCTGCGGTGGCGGTCACCTGGGCCGGCGACACCCGAGACGCACCGCAAGACGGCCGCGACGCAGCACTGGCCACGGAGGTCCGCGAGGCTGCAGCGCTTCTCGAGGCCCGCACGACGCGTTGAGGCCGTGCCCTGCGCGCGCAGGTTCGGCGGCGCGGCCCGTTAACGCAAGGCGGCGCGGCCCGTCAACGCAAGAAGGCCACCCAGCATTGGGTGGCCTTCTTGACTAAAAGGAGTCCGGCGGTGTCCTACTCTCCCACAGGGTCCCCCCTGCAGTACCATCGGCGCTGTGAGGCTTAGCTTCCGGGTTCGGAATGTGACCGGGCGTTTCCCTCACGCTATGGC
>NZ_JAHWXK010000004.1 GCF_023091155.1 Microbacterium sufflavum
CGACCACGGCAGAATCTCCGTCGAACGCGACGATGCGGTAGCCCAAGAACTGGATTTTCGCCAGATCCGAGTCGGGGGTACGGACTTTTGCGCCGTTCTCCACCGCCTCAACATGCTGGAGGGTCTCATCCTTCAGCGGGCCGTCCAACAGCGCATAGTCAAGCAGACCGCGCGTGCCCTTCCCCGGGGCGTCAATGTTCCCGTGCACCACGTAGTGGTAGGTGGCCAGGAGAGCGCCGGTCTGGGTGTGGGCGAAGCCCACGCGATATCCGTCGCGCTCGGTGCAGGGACCGGCGCCGTCGACGACCGGGAGAGGCGCCCAGCGCTCGATGACCCACTGAGTGGCCTCCGGCGGGGTGGTGCTGATGTCTCGGTCTGTGTTGTCGAGGGTGCACGTCCCATCCGGGACGGTCGGGGTCGTCGTCTCGACCGGGGCCGACGAGTTGGAGGGCTGCGGCGCCGGCTCGGCCGTCTGGGACGGCTCGACCCAGAACACCCGCAGTGCCCACACGCCCACGGCCACAATGACGATCAGCGCGAGGAACGCGAGCAAGACCCACGGGGCACGCTTCGCCTGCTCCGGGCTCTGCTCCTCCGGGCGCGCGATCCGGTTTGCGTTGCGGCTCCACCAGCCGGGGTTTTCCTTCGCCATGTCTCGCTCCGTCCTGTCGTGTGCCGTTAGGCGATTGCGTTCCAGATCGTTCCCGATGCCCCGAGGATGATCGCGAGGACCAGGGGCCACACCGGCGCCGAGGCGTCGGCCTGGCCTCCGCGGTTGCGGGCCTGCGCGGCCTGCACGAGGCCAACGATGAAGTAGATGAACAGGACCGCTCCAACGCCCCAGAGAGCCCACGTAACGATCGTGTTGATGTTCTCGACGCCGGGAGGAGCCTCGCCGCCGGACGGCGGGACGTAACCGGTGAGTGCAGTGAATGCCGCGAGGATCTTCATGATTTCTTCCTTTTCTTGGGTGCCAGAGCAGCCAGGACCAGCTGCACACGGACGTTCTTAGGGATCTCGACGGCTCCGGGCTCCCGCCACGCGGGTACGAACGGAACCGTCATCGTGCGCGGGTACACGCCCGCCACCTGCTTCGCGAGCTGCACGGTCGCCCGCGACAGCTTGGGTCGGTCATGCACGAGGATGAGGCCGCGAATGTCGTAGTCGACATCTCCTCGCGCGTTTGCGCGTGCGAGGACGGCCGCCGCTTCCAGCCCTGCGGGGTGGGTGGCTGCGACCACGAACGCGGGAGCCTGCCATGCCGGCGCGTGCACTCCCCCGTCGACGACGGCTTCCCCGGCCAGGCGGGCGAGCGTGCTCACGCCGACTCCGCCGGACGCTCCCACGAGCCACACCGTGTCTGCGGTGATCGTTGGGGCCTGCACCGCGGGCGCCGCCGGGGCGACGTCGCGCGCGAGACGAGGGGCGTCAAGCCCGGTCTGCTCGGCGGCGTTGCCCAGGATCGGATCGGTCTCGATCTCCTCGGGAACCTCGACCGGGGTCGCAGCGGGCAGGAATGGGTTGCTCATAGTCCCCGCCCCACAGCGGCCGCAGCTGCGAGCCATGCGCGTTGCGTGTTCGGCTGCATCGCGTCGAACCGGATGCGGCCGGCCTTCAACGCGTTGTCGAAGGGAACGATGACGACGAAGCGCACCAGAGGCTCGAACAGACCGGCGATGCGCTGCGCCTCAACCATGTCGGCCGGCTTCCAGCAGCTCACCACGACGACGGCGTTCTCCGCCAGGCGCGCCCCGTGCTCATCACGTTCCGCGATAGTCTGCAGGGTGCGTGATCCCAGCTCCGCGCGGTCCTCGCCGGTCGTGGTGGCGATCACGAGCTGGTTCGTCAGCTCGATCATCGCCTTCCAGTTCGCAGCGCGAGCGGTGTTCCCCGAATCCATGACGAGCATGCGGTAGTACCTCGACGCCACGGCGTGGGCTCGGCGCACCTCCTCGGCCTGGATCTCGTGATCTCCGAAGTCGTTCTGATCCGACCAGAGGACGTCGTAGCGATCGGCCGACTGGTGGTGCACGTACCCCGCGATGAGCCCGTGGCTCTGGCCGTCTCGGAGGCGGTCCTCGTCGCGCAGCAGATCGAGGACACTTGCCCCGTGCGGCTCCTGCTCGGTCCTGATGGGGAGCGTGCCCGAGTTCTCGTTGTTGTCCCAGGCGAGAACACCGCCGCCGCCGTAACGGCCGAACACGGCGGAGAGGCCGGCGACGACCGGGGTCTTCGCGCTGCCGCCCTTACGATTCACGACAGCGATCGTGCGCGTGCCTGGCCAGTGCCGAGACACGACAGCGATATCGTCGCGCTCGGCCAGCTCGGCCGCGGACGGCTCCTGCTTGATTCCGATACGAGTCAGGAGCCCGCGGAAGCCTTTCGCCGCGGGATCGTGGCGGGAGTCGTCGACGAGGAACGTCGTGTCGCGAAGGCTGCGCCGAGTGACGGGCCCCTGATCAGCCGGGGGCGCCGTGGTCACGGCCGGCTCCACGGGGTAGTCCGTTCGGTGCTCTTCGACCGGGGTCGAGGGAAGATCCGGCCGCGGGGGCACCGCGAGGTGCGGCGTCGACGACGGGGCGGCCGGTGCAGCTGTGAGCAGAGACGCACCCGTGGGAACGTCCTCGATCAGCGCAGGCTCCGGCGCCGCGGGAGCAGGAGCAGGAGTCGGCGGGGCCACGTCCTGCAGCTCGGCGGCATCGGCCGGGCTCGGGTCTGCAAGCGGGACCAGCGACCCGTCCGGGTGCGCCGCGAACACGTGACGACGCCCGTTGTCGGTGATTTCCAGTCGGCAGACCTCCCCACGCTCGCGCACCGCGTCTTTCGCGGACGCGAGTACCGCGTCTCGAGCAGCTTTCAGATCAGCTCCCGGTGCAGTGAGCTGCACCGACTCTCCACCAGCGCGCACGGTCGCTTTGCCGTCGCGCGTCACCACACCCTCAATGAGTTCCATCACTCTCCCTTTCCGTCAGTCGGGCTCGGTTCGGGGGTGGCAGTCGGGGTCGGCTGCTGCACCTCCAGCACGTAGTAGGCGTTTCCATCAGAGCCGTGAGCTGCGCGCACCACGGCGCGGCCGTCCGGCAAGATCACATCGGGGATCACGGCACCGCTGCGCATCGGCAGCATCGTGCCGTCGGGCGAGATCCGCACACGATCGTCGCCGCCGTGCTCGGTCCAGCCGAACCCGGCGCGGGCGGTCACCGTTCCCCGCTCCGCCTCCGTCACCGTTCCGGTGCCGAGGTCGAGCAGGAGAGATCCGATGCCGACCAGACCGGCGGATGCGTCGACGGTCGCTGTACCCGACGATCGCCCCGTCGCGTCGAACGCGCTCTCACGGGTCAGACGTCCGTCCTCGTCGACGGCATCGACCGTGTAGGTCTTGGGGCCGAACCGATCAGCCCAGGCAAGGATCAACCGGCCGTCGACGAACGCCACGATGCGCGACAGCGACAGCCCCTCAGCCGGCGCCCCCAGCGCCACCGCTTCGGGCAGAACCGGGCTGTCGGAGGTCGTGACCCACAAGCTCGACTGCTCCACGCTCACGCTGACCAGCCCCTCGCCCACGGTCCCGATTGGGACCGACGTCGCCGGCACCTGCCGACGCTCCCACGAGCGATCGACCAGCACCGCCCCGGCCTGCCCAGGAAGCTCAGCGAACGGGACATCACCAAGAACGATGTTCCGCGCCGACGTCTCCCCGTTGGTGAGTACCTTCCCCGTCGAGCGATCGATCACGCTCACTCCCGTGTTGGAGCGGGCGGCGTAGATCACGTCGGAGTCGGCCGGCGCATAAAGCGCGGTGACGTTTCCCGCCGTCCCAGAGCGCCACAGCTGGCGCCCGGTCTTCGCGTCCACCGCGATCACGTCTGCGCCGTCCGCGAGAACCAGCACGTCACGGCCGGCAAGGATCGCGGCCGCGCCCGGCTTCTCCGCCTCGATCACCCAGCGGGCGTACGTGTCCCAGCCGGTTGGGGCCGACACCGGCAGCTGGCCAGGGTCAGGCGCCGGCGCTTCGTCGACGGCGGCCGGCTTGTCGACCACTGGCGTCGGGAGCATCCCGCGCGGGACAACGACCACGGCGATCGCCACGGCTGCGACGACGCCGACGCCGATCACGAGCCACCACTGACGAGGCACTGTGGACAGGCGGCCGCGGAAGAAGCTGGAGCCTCGGGGGGCCTGCTTCTCCGCTCCCCCGGTCTCCAGCTCCTCCAAGGTTTCCTCTTCGGCGTCGACGACCATCATCCACGTGTCGCCGTCAGGTGTGATCCCCTGAACCCGGCAACGGGGGACGTTGAGCCGTCGAGCTGCCGCCGCCGCAGCGGCACCCGCCGCCGTCGCGAGATCCGGGTACGCGGCGACACGGATCGGTTCTCCCACGCCCGCGGCATCCGCGACGGCCATGTCACCGTCGAACGTCAGGCCGATGACGGGCCATGCCGGTACTGCGTTCTTCCTACTCACGCCGCTTCCCCCCGAGGTCTGGGATGCCCGGGCGTCGCGCCCGATACGCATACACGTGAGACGACCTTCCGGCACCCGCCGAAGCCGTCCCCTATTTGGGGGACACGCCCCGTACCGCCGAAGCTCCGGCGACATGATCCCCTGGCTGCTGAGCGGCCGAGAGCTCGGGGGGATCGGGTGGCGGCGTCCCGTGGGGCGAGAACGCCACCACCCGGGCTGAACGGCGCGAGCGCGCCGAAGTCACGGTGTATGGCTTCTTCGAGCCGAGAGTTACGCAGAGTGTCCACGCGAATGCCCCACATTCACAGTCGAATATGGGGCTAACGCTACTTGCCAGATAGCGAGACGTCAAGGACAGTTCTAGTTAATTAACAAGTCTCGCAGTTTCGTGCGGGCCTCGACGTCGGGCACAGTCAGCTCGAAGCCGTGCGGGCACGCGGCTGTCTTCACGAGCGTGACCCTCTGCGCGTTGTTCGCGACGAGTTTCGTGGTGCTGTTCCACGGGACCACTTCGTCATCCTCTGAATGGATCACGAGAGTTCGCACGGGCAGTGACCCGGAGCCGGTCCAGTCCAGCTTCCGCACGTCAACGGGAGCGGGCAGGCCGAGCAGTTTGGCTCCAAGCCGGGACCGGAGGATGAGCCCGGCGAGCAGCGCGGACTGGCGGGGCAACCCTGCCTTGACCGCGCCGTACTCGATTGTGGCCGGCCAGCTCGACACCGGGCACATCAGCACCAGGTCGTCGACGGCGCTCGGCTCCCGTTTCAGCAGCTCGAAGACGAGACCGGCTCCCATGGACCAGGCAACGACTGTCACGCGCTGAGCGCCGTTCTCGCGGGCGTACCTGATCGCGTCGCGCAGCTCGGACCATTCCTGCGAGCCCAGCATCGCGGCTTTGCTCTTCGGGCCGTCTCCGGAGCCGCGGTACGTGATCGTGAGCGACGTTGCACCCGCCTCTCGCGCGGCCGCCACGGTACGAAGGGTGACGCCGCGCGATGTCCTGATCCCCTGGACGTGGATCACCCAGTGATCCGGGTTCCCCGGGAACAGCCAGGCGTCTCGATGCTCACCGCTCGCGAGCGGAACCTCGACGCTCCGGAATTCGCCGACCTCGTCCGGCGAGGCGAACCCGTGCGCGCTCCAGTATCCGGTTGCAATCCCTGTGCGATCTCCTCCGTCGTCAATCAGCTGGCGGTGCACCGTCCCATCGTCGGCGCGCAGCACCTCGCCCACGCGAACGACGGCCGCGTCGTCACCGGTTAGATGCAGGAGGTACTCCCCCGCCGCCATTGTCTTGTCGCTCTTCGGGAGAGCCACTTCAGAAGCGGAGAACTCCACCTGCAGCAGCTTCGGCTGTGCTTCGGCGTTCACTACACGCTTCGCGAGGATGAGGCCGACCCCACCCACCGCGGCGGTCAGAGCAACCGCGCCAGCGGCTCCGATGACTACGCCGATCACTGCGCTGCCGCCGGAGTCGCACTCATCCGGATCACGTGCGGTGCGGGCACCTGCAGGTTGAGCAGGTGCGTCGCAAACCGCAGGGACCACTGCTCGGCACGCGTGAGCTCAACGGCGTTGCCGATGTCGGCGAGTTGCACCGCCAGCCGGTAGGTGCCGTGCGTGATCGTCTCGGCCGAGTGATGCTCGGGGTCGTCGACGAGGGCCGGGTGGGCGGCACTCGCACGCCGCAACATTGCGTTGGCGATCGCCAACGCAATGTGACGGGCACGCCTGGCCAACGGGAACCACGCCAAGCCGAGCGCGATCAGGAGAATGCCGCTGTAGAAAAGCGGGTTGAAGAGATCCCCCACCCACTCAGGGCGGGCGCCGACCACACGGGCCGTGAGGTACACAATCTCGACGATGCTCGCCACACCCATCAGGACCGCCCCTACACGGACGACCGTGTAGGGGCGCGGTTCCCGCTTCCCCAGAGCGAGGAAGATCTGGACCATCAGATACGCGACATAGGCCATGTAGATCGAGGCGTACAGCCACAGCCAGCCGTCAGCGGCGGAGGACCGAATGAACGAGTCGTCCGTCGGGCCTCTGTCCATGATGATGAACGGGATCGTGAAAGCAACGATGACGATGCTCAGCTCCCACACCGCACGACGAGCCGGCCACGACCCGGTCGCCATGTTCGTCGCCGTCATCGTCATGAACCAGATCGCGAGCGTGGCCAACACGTTCTGCAACAGATTCACGACGTTCGTTCCACCGAACCAACTGTCAACGGTCTGCAGCGGCACGACGGTGCCCACCATGAAAAGCGCACCAGCACCCGTCAGCAACGCCAGCTCGCTGAGCGAGCCAGCACCCCCGCGACCGATCGCGGGAAGGCGCAACACTGCGAGCAGCGCCAGGGCGATGAACGCTGCGAATTCCATCAGCCCAACACCGCCTCATCCTCTGGGTGCTTGGGTCCGAGCATCACTTCCGCGATTGCCTGTGACAGTTTCTCCGCCTCGGCCTCCCGGACGGACTCGGGGTCAGAGAAGTCGATATCGGTCTCAAAGTCGGCTTGCCCCGAGCTTCGCGCCAGCAGGGTCTGCCCGGGCCGCGGCGTCACTCCCGTGCGTCGTCCCGACGGCAGCGAGGCGCATCCGGTGTGTTCAAGAACCAGGTGCGACAGCTCGTGAAGGACGCTGTGGAACTGATACCAGCGGGGGTCGGGCTTCCGGATCAGGACTCGTGCCTCGCCTTCGCTCAACACCACCAGCCCGGTCACGGTCTCCCACTCACGCCCGCCGACAGGATCGATCTCGATGCGCCGGCCTGTAACCGTCGCCACGACCGTCAGCAGCGCTTCCAGCGAGGAACCGGGCACGAGTCCCAGGCGCGCAAACGCGGCCGCTGTCCGCTGACGCAGCTCGTCAGCGTTGCGCGAAAGACTCGACTTCGTCATCGTTCCAATCCCCCCCCGGATCGTCTCTCAATCGGATGAGCCCCTATGGGCCGCCCTCAGTGATGCCGCGATCGCTCGAAGGCCGGCGGGGCTTACATCGCCCACAGACCGTGCGAGCACGCTCTCTCCGCCGACCTCGCGGATTGCGCTTCGTAGCTCGAGCTGTGCCTCCGTCGCCTCCGCCAGTCCCTTGTCGTCCAGATCCGTCAGGTAGCCGACGGCCACGCCTGTGTACTCAGCCACGGCGTAGAGAACTCGAACGGGCACCTCTGCGCCTCCAGCGCCCGAGAGCAACTGCGACCACTCCTCGACAGTCAGATCGATCTCTCGCTCCGCCGCGAGGTCGATCAGCACGGCGGCATCGAACTGCGGCCCGGCGGTTCGCGGTGATGACTCCAGCAGCCGGAGACGTCGTCCCAGCTCCACTGGATCCGTACCGATGGTGGGTTCAAGCCCCTCGTCGTCGGCGGCCGCGTACTTGGATGCCAGTCGAGCAATTTCGAGCGGGTGAACGCCGAGGGCCCGGGCGAGGTAGTCCCAGTCGTTGATGTTGAACGGCGCGCTGCCGTTCAAGCGTCCGTACAGGTAGCTCGGATCCTTGTCGATCCGGTCTGCAAGCTGTTGCACGGTCAATCCCGCGCGCCCGCGAAGCTCGGATACCGCACGCGCAACAGCGCGCGCCCACGCCGATGCTTCACCCATCCCACGAACGCCCATACGGCTATCGTACGTTCTCGTCAATTAACGAGAATGCCGCTCCCCTGTCGACGCAAGATCCGCGAAATTTCGGGATTGTTGAGGCTCCCCAACCTTCAAGCCGAGATTGATCCTCGGCGTGTCCCTGCGGATTGAAACTCAAGCTTCGGTTTACTGTCGGGACTATGGCTAGGTCAGAGCGTCCCTATCGGCGTCGGAAGGAACCCCTTCTCGACCCCCAGCAGCTCGGCTACACCGTCAACGGCAAGAGCAAACGAGGCTGGGAAGACCTGGCCGAGTTCCTGAAGGTATCGCCTTCTGAGCTGTTCGACATCATGGTGCAGAACCTGCCACTGGACGACTACGGCCGTCCCACGTGGCTTCCTGAGCCGCCGACCGAGGACGGAGTGCTGCAGATGCCAGCCGCTTAACGAGATGAGGCCCGCCTAGGGCGGGCCTCGAAACTCTAGTGCCTGATCTGAAGAAGTTTGGCGACAGAACCAGATCTAGGCGATGTGAGGAAGAACCGGCCGCGGGCCGGACCTTCGTTGTACCCACTCCCCGAAGGAAGTTGGTGTCTACATGGTAGCTTGTGCTGCCCAAAATTCAAGCGATATCCCCAGGGTTATCGGCGTGTCCCCCTTCCAGGGGACAGCACCCGGCGCCGGCCGGCCGCCGCAGCGGACCGATAGTCGACGCCCGGCACGCGCGACTCGTCGACGGGGTGGGCTGGTGCTCCAGCCCGAGCCTGGTGCCTACGCATGTGTGACGGTCGCGCCCCCGTCCGACTGGCTCACGGCCGCGGAACACGTCATCGGGATGCCCTCCTCCGAGGCCCTGAGACGCCGTCTGCGCGTCGCAGGCGTCTCCACGGTGCTCCGGGCCTGCCGCGAGTGGGCGGCGGCCGCAGACCACCGCACAGGGCGCGGCGTGGCCATTTCGCACCAGACGGTCGCTGAGCGCATCGGATACGCCCCTGCGACCGTGAAGCGCATCATGCGGTTCCTGAGCCGTCTGGGGCTCATCGTGGAGGTCGTACGGGGCGCGAACCGGCTCACCCTGGAGCAGCTGGCCGAGGCCCGCGAGCTCGGCGGGATCTCGCAGCGGTCGGTGGCGTCCACGCGGGCCCTCACGATCCCTCGTTCTGTGGACGGCACCCCCCTACCTTCTCCGCGACCAGTTCACGAAGAATCACCGGTTAAGAGATCCCTGCCAAGGCGCGCAAGCGCGCACACGGCCGGCGCTCCGCGCCGTCGAGCTATGAATGAAGTGTTCGATTTGGACGGTTCCCTGCCTAGCTGGCGGCCCGGAGTCCAAGACTTCGCTGCGGAGCTGGTTCGCCGGCTCCCCCGGCTCCTCTGGACGTCACGCAGCGCACCTCGGCGGGTGCGCGTGCAGCTGCCCGACGGGCGCACGGACCTCCAGTGGGTCGGCGGCCGCCACATCGGCCAGGTGTGCAGCGTGATCGCTCGGGAACGGCTCGTCGAGCGCGGCTGGACCGTCGCCCAGGTGCTCCAGCTCGTCGACGAACACCGCAAGACGCTGCGCGTCGACGTCGACCCCGCCGAGCAACGCGACCCGCTCGCCTGGCTCGTCTGGCTCATCCGCCGCACGATCGGGCAGGATCAACTCTCCCCGAGCCTCCAGGCGCAGCGCGACCGCGACCAGGCCCGCGCGGAGAACGAGAGCCGCCGGGCAGAGGCCGCGCAGCGGCGCCAGGAAATCGAGGCCCAGCGCCCCGAAATCGACCGGATCATCGCAGACATGCACCGCCGATTCCCGAGGCGACCCCGGCCCCGGCGCAGCTGACGGATGCTCAGAGGATGAACACCAGCGCGTTGAACAGCGCGTGAGCGACGATCGCCGCCCACAGACTCCGGGTGGCGATCGCCACGACGCCGAAGATCGCACCGGTCACGCCCGCCGACACCGCGTTCAGCAGCGACCAGTCCAGATGCACGAGACCAAACACCCAGCTCGTGTCGACGAGCGCGGCCGCGGTGACGATCCCGCGAACCCACTGGTTCGACGTCGACGCCCCGACCACGGCGACGGCCACCAGGAGCGCGCCCCGATGGGCGATCTCTTCCGGTGCCGCAGCGTAAGTCGCGAAGAAGACCGCCGGCACCCACGCCGGCGCTCCACCCATCGCCTCGACTCGAGCATCCGTCGCCGGCACGCTCCCCGCGAGCACGGGCACCAGACCAAGCAGGTAGCCGGCCCCGAACGCCGCAAACGCGGCGATGACGCCCAGGCCGACCGCGACGGCCAGACGGCGGCCGCTGATGAACGCGAGGCCGAACACATCACGGAGTAGCCGACGAAACAGCGCCCACGCGCGGGACAGCACCCGCCGAGCGCGGCGCCGCAATGGCGGCTCCCAGACCACCAGATTCAGCATCACCACCGCGATAGCGGCCATGCTCATCCCCAAGACGCCGATCCGCACGAGCACGCTCGGCGACTCGAATGGCGTCACACCGGGTAGTGCATTGGCGATCGCGCCGCACACCGCGGCCGACACCATCCAGAGCGCCGCCCACAGGAGCAGCATCATCATCGCATTCTGTGCTCGGCCCAGCAGCAGCATGCTCCTCCGCGACCGCATCCCCGCGATGAGACCGGGCGCCGGCGCCGAGGGCTCCGGCAAAGATGCAGTGACGTCGGCGGAACTCATGGCAAGCATCCTCCCACCGCCCTTCGACACGAACACGCTGCCCAGACCCCAATGTGCACAGCCAGCTACCGCCCGGCTGCCTGCACACAGTGGGGACGGCCTCGCATGTCACGACCCAGCCGGTGCCGGCTTTTTTGCTGATGACGAGGGGGTTGATCAGGAAAGTGCAACGTCACGAGCCCCAGAACGTCCCAGCCGCGCGGCCGACGTTCGCCCCGAGCCGCCTACCGACGTCGAGCGCGGGAGAGATCCCGAGGTTGTCGCGCTGCGCCACGGGGATACCCAGCTCTACCGAACACCCAGCGGCCCCGGCGCGTACGTTCCCGAGAAAACACGATCAGAACACTAGACAGGATTGACCAACTAGACTAGACTGATAGTAACAACACGGCAGACCACCGGGACTAACCAACCCATATCGACAAGGAGCACAGCATGACTACTGCAACAACATCCGCCGGAGTCCTTGAACTCATCGACCCGCAGACCCTTGACGTGGCGACCAACGTTCGCACGGCGGCGGAGGCGAGCCTCGACAAGGAATTCCTTGACAGTGTGAGCGCGAACGGCGTTCTTGTTCCTATCGTGGCAACCCGCGATGAGAGCGGCGTGCACGTCCGATACGGACAGCGCCGCACTCTGGCCGCTCAGCATGTCGCCCTCGCGAGCGTGCCGGTCTACATCGTTGAGGCCGACGACGCCGACGACGCCCAGCGCATCGTGGAGCAGCTGGTGGAGAACGATCGAGCGCGTCGAGTTCGAAGAAGAATAATCCGAACCCACACTAGACATGATTGACCAACTAGACTAGACTGAGAGTAACAACACGGCAGACCACCGGGACTAACCACCCCACATCGACAAGGAGCACACACCATGACTGCGAAGCGCCAGACCAACCGCAAGGGCCGCACTCCCGAGCAGAAGCGCGCGGAGATGGAGCAGCTGCACAACACGCTCACGGCCGCCGTCGAGCAGCTGCGCGACTCCGAGGCCTGGACCGCCTACCTGCGGTTCGCGCGGTCGTTCCACCGCTACAGCTTCTCGAACCTCCTGTTGATCTGGGCGCAGAACCCGGAGGCCACCCAGGTCGCCGGATACCGGGCATGGCAGGCGAAAGGCCGCCAGGTTCGCAAGGGCGAGCGCGGCATCCGGATTTACGGCACGGGAACGGTCAAGGTCGCAGCTGACGACGAGGACAACGGCGAAGAGGTCGAGAACGGCCGCCGCCGCGTGTTCTTCCCCGTGAGCGTCTTCGACATCGCACAGACCGAGGTCATGGAGGGGCACGAAGATGTCTCCGAGCTTGCCCACCCGCTGACCGGCGAGGATGAGGGCGGCATCCTCGCCCGGGTCGTCGACCATCTGACCGCATCAGGCGCCGTGGTCGAGATCTCGCCACTGGCGACCGCCAACGGCTACACCGAGCCGGCCCCGGAGGGCACGGGAGGGCCGGTGCGCGTGGTGATCGCTGACCATCTCTCCCCCGCTCACCAGGCCAAGACCGCCCTTCACGAGGCCGCGCACATCACCCTGGGACACGTCGAGGACCTGGCCGAGTACGTCGAGCACCGCGGCCGCTTCGAGGTCGAGGCGGAGAGCGTCGCCTACGTACTCGCCGGAATGCTCGGGATCGACAGCGCTGCCTACAGCGTCGGCTACGTCGCCGGATGGGCCGAACGTGCCGAGGCCGACGTCATCCGCGACAGCGCAGCCCGAGTCCTCGCCGCGGTGCATTCCCTGGCCGACGCGCTGCACATCGACGCCGAGCCCGACACGGAGCGAGAGGCCGCCTAAGACAAGTCGGGTCCGGCCTCCCGAGGGAGAGCCGGACCCGACTACAACACGGCAGCCGGTTACCACACCGGCAGCACCCCACCAGGATAGCGCCCATACGACGACCCAAGGAAGCCGCAGCCTGACCATATTGACCACCTAGACGAGACTGCGAGCAACGACATGGGCGACCAGCGGGACTAACCGCCCCAAAGACGGGGCGCCGGGGCGCGGGGCGGGGGCATCGAGCCCCGCGCCGCGCCAGGCTCCGCCCGGTGTACGCCGGCGAGCGGGGGAGAGGGCCGCGAGCTGCGCCACCCGCCCCAGCCGGTGCCGGGCAACATCGCTGATGACGAGGGGGTGGGCATCGAGGGGGGGGGGAGAGGTGCTGAGGCCCGTCCGGGTAGCAAGAGCGCGAGAAGCGTCCGCACCGAGCCGCCTACCGGGGATCGAGGATGCGGGGGAGTGGGCGAGGTTGTCACGCTGCGCCACGGGGATACCCAGCCCTTCCGAACCCCCAGCAGCTCCAGCGCGTACGTTCCCGAGAAAAACAGAAAGAAACACTAGACAGTATTGACCAACTAGACTAGACTGAGAGTATCAACAAACCAGACCACCGAGGACGTGGGACGGCGACCAGGAGGGATAGGGACATGGAGCCTGTGACGGTCTACACGACGGGTCCGAGCTGCGTGAAGTGCACCATGACCAAGCGGATGCTCGACGGGTCCGGCATTCCGTTCGTCGAGGTGAACGTCAGGGAGAACCCCGCCGCCTACGCCTACATCACGGAGGAACTGGGCTACAGCATGGCACCGGTCGTCGTCGTCGACGAGCAGGATCACTGGTGCGATGTTCGGCCGGACCAGATCGACCGCATCGCCGCACATCTGAGCTAGAAGCGGGGGAGGACGACATGAGCGATGCAAGCGAGGAAGAGCCCCGGTACTACTCGCAGGCGACAGCCGCAGCGATGGACCGTGAACTCACCGAGGCACGTGTTCGAATCCGGCAGCTCGAAACCCTGGTCGGCATCTTGAACCGAGAGGCCGAGGAGCAGGCCGAGAGGGTGGCGGAGCTGCGGGAGGACGTCTCGCGCTGGCAGGGCCGCTACGTGCAGGCTCGCGCAGCTGAGATCCCAAACGAGAAATAGCACGCCCGCATTACTAGACAGCATTGACCAACTAGGCTAGACTGATATCAACAACACGGCAGACCAACACCACCAAACAAGGAGTCATCATGGCAACCACCTCTTTCGCCGGCAACCTGGCAGCTGACCCGGAGCTGCGCTACGCGCAGAGCGGTAAGCCCGTTGCCCACTTCACCGTCATCGAGAACCGCCGGCGCCGTACGGCCAACGGCTGGGAGGACGCAGAGCCCAACGTGTTCCGCGTCGAGGTCTGGGATCAGCAGGCCGAGAACGTGGCCGCGTCGCTGCACAAGGGGGAGCGGGCTCACGTCGAGGGTCGAATCGTCACCGATCGATGGGACGACAAGGACAGCGGGGCCCCTCGCACGGCGCAGCACGTCGCCGCCGAGGAGGTGTCGTTCAGTCTCCGCTTCCACACGGTCCAGGCCACCAAGAACTCGGGCAAGACGTCGGCCGAGGACGACGCACAGATCCCGTCTTGGGACGACGCACAGATCCCGTCTTGGGACGTCGCGCAGATCCCCGGCGAAGACACCCCGTACTGACCAGCGAGGGCCGGGGAGCGACACGCCCCCGGCCCCGCTCCACGACATCCGCGATCAAGGAGAAATGATGACCGTTTACACCGTCGCCCTCAGCAAGGGCGGCTCGAGCAAGACCACCACCGCGGCCGAGCTCGTCGCAGCTCTTGCAGCATCCGGCCGCCGGGTGCTGGCGATCGACCTCGATCAGCAGGGCAACCTCACGACTCGGCTGGGCGTGACGGACGACACCGAGGTCGCGGCCGTCGCGGCCGACGTCCTCACCGGTGACGCCTCAGCGATTGAGGCAGCCGTGCCGGCACCGTCCGTGCCCGGCGCCGGCGTTCTCGCCGGCACTCACGATCTCGCCACCCTCGACACACGACCCGAAGTGATCACCTCGCTGCGCGACCACCTGCCCGAGGTCGCGGGGGAGTGGGACGACGTCGTGATCGACACACCGCCGGCTCTGGGCTTGGTCACCCTCGCCGCCCTCGCGGCCGCCGACGTCGTGGTCGGCCCGGTCGAGTGCGCGACCGAGGCATACGACCAGCTGCGGCGCCTCGACGAGGTGATCGCGCAGCGCATCGCCCCGCGCATGCACCCGGGGCAGCGCCTGCACTGGATCGTGCCCACGAAGTACAAGCACGGGCGACTGATCGATCGCGAAGTCGTGGAGCTGCTCAACGAGCAGTACCCCGGCCGCGTCACCAGCCCCATCCGTGAGGCCGTGGCAGCGAAAGATGCGTACACCGACGGCAAGCCTGTGAGCGTCTATGCGCCCCGGCATCCGGTCGCCGAGGACTACGCCGACGCGCTCGCGCCGATCATCGGGCAGCCGGCGCCGACGCGCAAGACGCCGGCGCCCGTACCAGCCTGACCAGCAGCACACGGCAGACCAACCAGACTAAGGAGCACATCATGGCCCGCAAGAGCCTCCGCGACCGGAACACGGCCGCGATCGCCAACGAGGTGACGCCGAGTACCGACGAGCCGCGCCAGGACATCGAGGTTCGGCAGGAACACTTCGAGGCCGCCGAGCGCCTGGAGCAGGAGGAGGCCGCCGAGGCCCCCGCGCGCAAGGCCGAGCGGCAGAGCAAGGCGCGCGTCAAGTCCGGCGCCGAGGACACAGCACGTCTCGGTATCTACCTGACGCCGGTCGAGTTCGACGACGCCCGGGCGTCGTACCTGGCCGACTGGGCCAATGGGGGAGACGCGGACACTTTCGCGCGGTGGATCGCCGGCGCCCTGGACCGTCACGCAGCGCGCACCCCGAAGCAGCGCGCGGCGCGCGACCGCCTGCGCGGCCGCTCCGACGCGCGCACCGGCTCCACCAGGTCGTTCAGCATCCCGACGAGCACGATGCAGCGCATGCGGGCTGCGATCACCGCAGACCAGCAGGCCGGCCGGTGGCCCTCCGACAGCGCATGGTGCGCCGAGGCGATCGCCCTTGCGGTCGACGACGCCCGCAAGGCGAATGGCGGCACTCTGCCGACGCCTCCCGTGCGTCTCCCGAATCGCCTGGTGCGCTGACAGCGCAGGACGCCATGACCGCGCGCAGCTGCACACTGACGCTCGCGGCCGCAGCTGTCGCGCTCGCGCTCACCAGCTGCACACCCGCGGAGATCTCGACCACGCCCGCAGCCACGACGACGGCCACGGTCGTCGCCGTCGTCGACGGCGACACGATCGACGTTCAGACATCGACGGGGGAGGAGCGCGTGCGTCTGATCGGGATTGACACCCCCGAGATCTCTCGCGACGGCGGCGCCGACGACTGCTACGCGCAGGAAGCTCGCACGTACCTCGACCAGCTCGTACATGGTCACGACGTCGAGCTAGTCAGCGATCCCACCCAGGCCGACACCGACCAATACGGTCGGCTGCTGCGCCACGTGCTCATCGAGGGGCAGAGCGCAGCGCAGCTCGCGATCGAGGCAGGCGCCGGCACCGAGTACACCTACGACACCCCGTACGACCGACGCAGCGACTACCTCGCTGCGCAGGACCGCGCACAGGACGCCAGCGCCGGCCTGTGGTCCGCGTGTCCGTAGCAACGAGGAGTGGGCCATGCCCGAGGACAGAGCCGCCGACGTGGAGCGTCTGTGGAAGCACGTCGTGAAAGGCCCGGACCCCGACGACTGCTGGATCTGGACTGGTTCCGTTGGGGACGACGGATACGGGCGATTCTGGACGGCCGGCGATGGCATCCAACAACGCACCATGCGCCCTCAGAGGTTCCTCTATCGCCACCTCACTGGGATTGACCTCCCCCCGTCGACGATGCTGCTGCACCGCTGCGACGTCGCCCTCTGCGTGCACGTCGACGTCGACCCGGCCGTGTCGCATCTGCGGATCGGGGGAGCTGCTGAGAACCAGCGCGACGCCGCGCGCGCGGGACGTCAGCGCAACCGGTTCACGATCGAGAAGTACGCAAGTCTTCCGCGCGCCGACCGCGTGGCACGGTCACGCCGGCTGCGCGACACCGTGCGGGATCACGGGTGGGACCCGCAGCTGATTGCGCGCGCTCTCAGCGACGCCGGCACCGAGCACCCGACGCTCTGGTAACGACGCGCTCAGCGAACCTCCGCGTAGGGCTCGCCCATGACATGCACCCTCAGCTCAGGAGTGGTGACGGCGGCACCAAAGGAGCTGCGGCTGACGCCGATAACGCGCCCGGGCTTACCGGTCGCTTCGGACGCTGCGCGGTTGATTGAATCCACCGCATCCGCGAGAGGCACGGCCGCATCCTCGGCGGTCAGTGTCGGCCAGATGTCGCTCAGTCGCTCCGCGGTCGGTGCGTCTCGTTTCAGAGAGAGGTGCGCGAGTACTTCCATCTGCTCTTCGGTGACATTGAGTCGCTGCCAGTCGCTCATAAGCTCATCCCCCCGGATTCCTAACGCCTGCTACTCCGCGCTCTGCGTGCGCGGCTTGCGGGAACGGGTGGGGCGAGCGTTGGCGAGGCCGAGGCGCTTTAGCTCGGTCTCGGTCCAGCCCGCGGTCATCGCGTCGCGGCGCGCGGCGGCGACGTTCTTCTGTGCGGCGTCGAGCGCGGCGGCGGCTTCCTCGGCCGCGCTGATCGCGTGGGCGAGTGCTTCACCCTTCTCGATCTTCTCGGCTACCTGAGCTTCTACGACTTCACGAATGTTGAGCGCCATGCGCACAGCATAACCCGCGGTCGGCTCGGGAGGGGAGTGGGGAGGAGGCGCGGTCACGCATCGGGGTGCGTACAACTGGGAATGCCGCGTACGAACGGCGCGGCTTGTGGACTGCATCTCGCCTTCTCGAATCTCACTCAGCCTCTCTGAGAGACAGCGAGATTCGAACTATGCACAGTCTCAGAGTCCATCCGTTCCAGAGTGCATCTACGTGCATCCGATTTCTTCTCTCTTTCTCTCTCAGAGGGACCGATGAAATCGGATGCACGTATGCTACGGGCTTCGCCCATAGGTATGATCAGTACATGCGCGGGGGAGTGGTGTTCTATCGAGGAGCTGGTGCTGCTGCGCGCGCCTACCTCGAATCTGACCACTCACACGCCGATGAGTATTACCTCGAGAACGGGGATGCCGTCGCGCAGTGGACGGCCCTCGACAGCGCTGGAGCCGTTCGCTCGGAGGTGCAACTCGACGGCGAGACGTACCAGGCATGGGTCGACTGGCGTGACCCGGTTACGGGGGAGCAGCGAGGCGTTCCGCGCGACGAGGTACGCGTGTCGACGAACGGTGAGGTCGTCACCCGCCCGGCGTCACCGCGCTTCGCGGAGATGACGGTCAACTGTGACAAGTCGCTGTCGGTAGCGGCCGCTCTCGTGCCCGAGGTGTCGGCCGCGCTCAACGCCGCCCAGGCGGACGCTGCCGCCGCGATGGGCGCCTACCTTGCGCAGAACTCCGTGACCCGTGTTGGCCCGCGCGGAGCGCAGGAGTTCGTGCCCGTCGAGCGATTCGAGCAGGTGTCCGTGGTTCACCGCACTTCGCGCGCCGGTGACCCGCACCGCCACATTCACGTGCAGTGGAACACCCGCGTGTTCGCGGACGGGAAGTGGAGAGGGCTGCACACGGGAGCAACCTTGAAGCAACAGGGAGCGCTTCGCGGTGTGGCGGAGGCTGTCATCCACTCACACCCTGAACTGCGTGCCGCGCTGCGCACCGCTGGCCTCACGTTCGACGCATCAACAGGCAAGGTCGTCGAGCTTGCCAAGCACGCCGAACTCATGTCGAAGCGTGCCCTGCAGGTGCAGCAGAACGTGACGAAGCTGGAGCGCGAGTGGCGCGAGCTGCACCCGGGGGAGCAGCCGTCACAGGCGCTCGTGCGCGAGTGGGATCAGCAGGCATGGGCGATCGACCGGCCACACAAGACTCACGACACGGGCCGCGCAGAAGACCGTTGGATGGGTGAGTTGCACGACGCCGGACTGAGAACGTCGGGTTTCTCCGGGGGCAGGGGAGAGGGACACCTGTCGCTCGTCGACGTCGACCGCGCTGACATCGCACAGGTCGCGATCGCGCAGCTCGAGGAATCGAAGTCTGCCTGGTCTGTCGCTGACCTCGAAGGGGAGATCGGCGTCGTCCTCGGGCAGTCCGGTGTGATCGCTTCCCGTGAAGAGGTCGAGGCGTGGGTGACCGAGACCGCGGACGCCGCGGCGAGCACCCTTCTGCGTCTGGACATCGACTACCAGGGTGACGTGCCGAGCTGGGTCCGCTGGATCACATCGGAGCGCGTCGTCGCCGTCGAAGACGACCTACGACAGGCGTTCATCACACGCGGGCTGGACTCGGCACTGGTGATGAATGAACCCGTACTCGGAAGCCTCACTCAGGCGCAGTCGGACGCTGCGCGTGCTCTCGGCAGCGCCGCGCCCCTTGTCGTCGTCGAGGGAGCAGCGGGCGCCGGCAAGACCACCATGTTGAAGACGGCCGCGGAGTTGGCCGAGAGTCAGGGACGCCGGTTCGTCGTCGTCGCCCCGACGCTGCGGGCGGCACAGGAGGCCGGCGCCGCGCTCGGTACGGCTGCATCGTCGGCACACAAGCTCGCGCATGAACACGGGTTCCGCCGTGACGCCTACGGACGATGGACGCGGCTGTCGGTAGGGGAGCTGGACCCGTCGACCTGGCTCGAGTATCGCGGGCCGGCTGACGGCTTCCGCGTCGACGCGAACACCCGCATCATCGTCGACGAGGCCGGCATGATCGATCAGGACATCGCGCACGCGCTCGTCCAGATTGCGAACGAGAACGGCGCAGCTCTCGCGCTCGTCGGTGACCGCGCGCAACTGCCGGCAGTCGGCCGAGGCGGCGTGCTCGACATGGCCGTCGACGCCCACCCGACGCCGCTGGATCTCATCGACCTTCACCGGTTCGTCACGCCCGAGGGTGGCCTCGACACCGAGTACGCCAGCCTCACCCTGCAGATGCGATCCAGGGAAGCGCCGGCTGAGCTGTTCGACCAGCTTTATGACCGCGGGAACCTCGTCATTCACGAGACCATGGATGAGGCCCGGGCGGCAATCACCGACGACGCGATCGCCAGGGCACGTGCCGGCTCATCGGTCGCGATCGCCACGGCGACGAACGAGGAGGCCGCTGCTCTCAACGCTCTCATTCAGCAGGCGCACGCGCAGGCCGGTCACACCACCGCGGCGCGCGTGGATATCTCCGGAAGTGACCTGCTGACGATCCGTAACGGCGATCGGCTCATGACGCGCAAGAACGATCGTGAGCTCGGAGTCGCCAACCGCGACGTGTGGGCCGTGCAGCGTGTCCACCGCAGCGGCGAGGCCACCGTGAGCGATGGGAAGCGGGTCGTCACGCTGCCGGCGTCGTACGTGAAGGAGCACACGCACCTGGCGTACGCCTCCACCGAGTTCGGCGTGCAGGGCGCCACCGTGCAGGCCGGACACGGCATCATCACCGACTCGTCGAGCGCATCGGCCGTGTATGTGTCTGCCACCCGCGGCCGTGAGTCCAACACCCTTCACGTCGTCGCGGAAACTCGACTGCAGGCACGGGAGCTGTTCGTCGACGCGATGACGCGCGAGGCCGGCGATCGCGGCGTCGAGGCAAAGCGCGCCGGTGCCGACCGAGACCTGCAGGGCATGGCAGGGAGCCGCACTCACACTGAGAGCCAGCGTGCGCAGGCCGCGTGGTGGGGTGTCGACGTCGACAAGCCCACCGCCCGGGCTGCCGCATCGGGCAGGACCTCGACGCGCGAGACCGAGACTGCCCGGAAGCGGCAGAGCACGCGAGCTGCAGAAGCGACGACGCGCACCGTCCGCGACACCGAAGCCACCCGGGTTGCCCGCGACGCGGCCAAGGCGCGTCAGAGGACACGCGATCGCGGGCTGGACCGGTAGGGCCGGGCCCCGGAACGTCCGCTGCTGACGCCACGATGTAGCGGTGGGAATGAACAAGCGCTATCCGCATCTGCCGGCGCAGAGGGGTGAGCAGCGAGAGTTGCGTGAGGCGCGCAAGCGCGGCCCGTTGCGGACTCTCGACGCGCTACAGCTGCGGTTGCACGTGCAGCCCCTCACGATCGTTCCCGAGCAGACGCGCCTCTGGGGTCACGCCTGGCTCCAGTTCGGAGATACGAACGTGCGCTCCCTCGTTCAGGTGAAGCGCTGGACCGCGGATGCCGTGGGCGTCGAGGTGACGATCGACGACGAGACGCTGCGGTGCTGGATATGGCAGGGAGCGTGCCAGCGCATCTCTGCGCCGACCGACGTCTGGTGACTCTGCTCCGCGTGTGACTGAACCCACTCGGCGGGGAACCCGGCTGGTACGGCACCTGTGGGCTCCCCGCCTCGTTTGCGTTCAAACCAAACCAGGCCTAGAATTAAAAACCACCACAGTTTTATCTTCTAGGCGTCCTGGCTCAGTTCGAGTCGGGGCGCTTCTTCTTTGCGAAGAAGCGGTCCACGACGAGCCACCCGAGCGAGATCACTCGTGAGATGTCGCCGAGGAGAGAGAAGATGTTGATTACCCAGTCATCCATCTGGGAGGGCTCACCCCCTGTCGCCCCATGCGGGGGCGAGCGAAGGTGCCCGGGTGCCGGCGGGCTTCGTGTTCCTGTGCTCATCTCTCCAGTATACACGAGTGTGTGACACCGCACGATCAGTATACGCTACGTTAGCGCGTATTGTCAAGAAGAAAATTCGACGTGACACTCTGTGAATCCTGGCGGACTTTCGATGTGTACCCGCGCAGGTCGTTCCCACCGTCTGGTGACGTGGATCACCGGGAGGGCTCGACCTCCGCGACGGGGATCTCCGGCCGAGCGCGGACGAACCGCGCGACCTGGCGGAAGGACTGGCCCGTCATCGCCACGCCCTCGCCAGGGGCTAGCGATCTACAAAGGAACGTCCGCGCCCCGCTGGCCTAGGAGGTCGACGGCGTTGGAGAACGCTGTCGGATTTCGGGACGGCCAACTACCGGGGAAGAGGACGTACATCGTCGCCGCTCCGATTGTTGAGCGGTTGAACGTCTCCGCGATGAGCCTTCGCACCCTGTCGCCGCGCGACAGCAGAAGTCCCGTCGTCGGCGTCAACGCCACCGTGATGCGCTCAGCAGCCATGAGGCCCACTTGCCACCCGTACTGACGCTGGTCGTGCGTACGGTCCGGGTCGAGCCGGGAAGGGCACACCAGCATGTCGCCAAGGAGCAGTGACGGCTCCTCGTAGCGAACGACGTTCCAAGTGAACTCATCCAGGACGCGTCGGTACTCGGCCCACCGAGCCTTCACTTCCTCGTGAAGCTCGGGCATGAACTTCGCGTCCAGGTCCGCAGTGAACGTCGCGGCTTGCGCGAGAAACGCCCGACGGGCCGCATCAATCCCTGGCACGTGCGCGTAGCTCTCAAACTCCGGCGCTGTGCCGTCGTAGACGTGCTTCATCATCCCGAGCAGTTTTTCCGCGGCTGCCGGCTAGCTATCGGTAGAGGTAGCGATGACTGATCGTTTTGGCATAACACGCGGCAGGGGAGCAGCTAGCGGATCTATCAAGTGGCAAGACACTGTGCCCCGTCTCACGGAGACGGGGCACAGTGTGATGAGCGCTAGTGAGGAGCTAGCTCTCCATACCGCCAGCCGTTGGGGAGGGACCGGCACGACGGTCGTTTTCGGTTAGGCGCATCTGCGGATGGACCGGTCTCTCCGTCGCCCCACCGCCTGTGAGTGGCAGGGCGACGGAGATGCGAGCGATCACTCGGCGTCGACGACTCGGCGGCGGCGCGTATAGAGGAGCACTCCGCCCGCCACCAGCAGCAGCAGGGCTGCGCTGATGGTTCCGAGGGCGATGGTGCCACCGGTGGTTGCGAGCGGCGGAGGCACGTCCTCCGGCCACTCGGGAACGTCGCAGGCCGAGGCGTCAGCGATCAGATCGTTGTGATCGACCCCTGCTGTGTTCGCGAACCCGCCGCGATCGGTCGAGCCGGGTGCGGGGCAGGTCAGCGTGGTGCCGTCTGCCGCATCGGTGTCGAGTCGCGCCTCGACCGTGACCCGGTAGAGGTGGCTCGCACCGGCTGCCAGTGACACGTCCGTGGCGACGACGTTCTCTGCAGCGCCCGTCTCGCCCTGACCGGTCCACGTCGCCGCAGGGGTGACGCCTTCCGGAGCAGAGACGATGGTCGCGTCGAGAATTTCGATGCCGGCACCGTAGCGGAGCTGGTCGGTGAGGGTGTAGTCACCGGCCACTGCCCCGTCGTTGAGCACCGTGATCGTGTAGTTCACCGTCCACTGGCCGTTCGTGCCCTTGAGGGGTGCGCCGTCCATCGTCTTGGTGATCTTCGTCGAAGGCAGACCGGCGCAGTCGGTGTCGACGATCGTCCCGCCGGTCTCATCGGTCAGAGTGGCTGCGTTGTTCAGCCCCTGCTCGATGAAGTTGCCGCCAGGAGCAACCGTGCACGCCGGCGATCCTGCCCCGTCGTCACCGACGTCAGCGGGATCGAACGTCAGCGGGACGTTGGCGATCACGGTGACCCGGTAGACGTGCGGCGCGTACCCGTCGTCATCGAGGCCGGCGATGTCAACATCCGTCGCGATGCGCTGATCGCTGTCCCCGTTGAAACCGTTGTTGATGATGATCCCCTCGGGGCCGGTGACGGAGACGGAGGCCACGGCGACCTGCTTGGCGAACAGAAGTTCGTCGTCCAGGTCGTACGTTGTTGCCTCGTCGCCGGTGTTACCGACGGTGAGGTCGTAAACGACTTCCCACTGACCGTTGCCGATTGGCTTCGCCGAGATGATCGCCTTGTCGAGGGTCGGCTTGCCGGGGACGATGCACTCGGCGTCGTCATCATCCAGGCCGTTCCATCCGACAGTCGCGGTGTTGTTGAGCGTGCCCGGAAGCGACTCACCGTTCTCCGCGAGACAGGTGTCTCCGGCCGGAACCTCGATGCCCGCCAGGTTCACCGAGTACCGCACGGTCACCGAGTAGGTGTGCACGACCGGTGCACCCTCCGCGGCGCCCGCGATGGGCTGTCCGGTGACGATCCGCAGATCGTCGATGCCGTCGAATCCGCCGTTGATGGCAACCGGGTTCGGTGCGTCGGTGGTGACGTCCTGGATGCCAACCACGGTCACACCTTCACCCGGTGCGAGACGGTCGTCGAGGTCGTAGACCCCGGCGCCCGGACCGCTGTTGGTGACGGTGAGCTCATAGGTCGCGTCATACACGCCGTCCTGCCCGTCGACCGGCGTCACCGCACCCGAGAGCGACTTGGTGATTTCGATCAGCGGAGGAGTGACGCAGGCATCGGCATCCTGGTCCTCGCCGTTGTGCGTGAGACCGGCGGTGTTCGAGAACCCGCCCGGCTCGTTCGACCCCGGAGTGGGGCAGACGAGGTCACCCGGCGTGACGATCTCACGGTCCATCGATGCGACGACCCGCACCCGGTAGGTGTGCGCCTCACCGGCGTCGAGATCGACATCGGTGGAGATGACGTTCTCGGCTGCGTCGACCGCGCCCTGACCGGTCCAGTCGGGGTTGGTGGTGACACCGTCGGGACCGCTCACGACCGTGGCGGACTCGATCTCAATGCCGTTTCCGTACCGCAGCCGGTCGGTCATGTCGTACTGACCGGTCGCCTGGCCGGTGTTGGTGGCGGTGACGTCGTACTCGATGGTCCACGTGCCGTCGCCGTTGGCGATGGGGCTGCCGTCGACGACCGTCTTGTTCAGCACGATCTTCGGAAGCGACGGGCACACGTCATCCCGACCGGTGATGCCGTTGCTGGTTAGCGTCGTCGAGTTGCCCAGGCCGCCCGACTCACCCGATCCCGCCGGAGCGCAGACGAGCTCGCCCGGATCGATCGTGGCCTCGTCCATCTGCACGGTCACTTCCACCTGGTAGGTGTGGGATCCGCCGACCGAGAGGGTGACGTCTTCCGCGATCACGTTCTCGGTGCCGGTGTCGGCGCTGCCCAGACCGGTCCAGTCGGGGTTGACGTCGATGCCGTCCAGCGAGCGCACCTCGTGGTCGACGATCTCGATGCCCTCACCGAAGTGCAGGCGGTCGGTCACGTCGTAGTCGGCATCGGCGGCGCCCACGTGGGTAGCAACGATGTCGTACACGACGGTCCAGGTGCCGTCCCCGTTCGGGGTCGGGCCGGAGGAGACGGTCTTGTCGACCGTGACGATCCCGATCGTGATGCACGCGGTCGCGTCGTCGGTGAGATCGTTGTGCTCGATCTCGGCCGAGTTCGACAGGCCACCCGGACCACCCGGCTGCTCCTCAGAGCAGTCGGTGATGATCGGGGCACCCTCCGTGCCTTCGGCGATGCCGATCACGACCTCCACCTGGTAGGTGTGCACACCGCCCGCGGGCAGCGTCACCCCAGTGGCGATGTCGTTCTCGGGCGCACCTTCGGCCCCCAGGCCGGTCCAGGTCGGCGAGGTGGTCACGCCATCGGGCGCCGAGGTGACCGCGCCGGAGATGACCTCGAGGTCACCGTCGGCCGTCATGCGGTCGCGCACGTCGTAGACGCCCCCTTCGGCACCGGTGTTGGTGGCGACGATGTCGTAGGTCACCGTCCAGGTGCCGTCCCCGTTCGGGGTCGGACCCGACGACACACCCTTGGTGATGTCGATCGACGGGATCTCGGCACAGGCCTGGTCGTCTTCGGTCGCGCCCTCGGGGTCGGTCAACTGCGAGGTGTTATTGAACGCACGGTCCGCGTCGTCGCCGGCGGCCCCGCACTGCGTCGGGTCGTCCGCACCGGAACCGGCGCCTTCGAGCTGCAGCGGCACCGTGGCGATCACGGTCACCTCGTAGCGGTGCGCGGTGTAGCCGACGTCGTCGGTGCCGAGCAACGGCACGTCACTGGCTATCAGCGTCTCTCCCTGACCATCCCATGCGGGGTCGGCGAGAGTGACGCCCGCGGGCGAGGTCGTGACCTCGGCCGAGACGATCGTCGCCTGGTCGGTGAAATGCAGCGTGTCCGCCAGGTCGTAGCTCGTCGGGTGCGTCGACTCGTTGGTCACGTCGATGCCGTACACCAGCTCCCAGCGGCCCTCACCGATCGCGGTGGCCGAGACAAGCTCCTTCGTGTGGGTCGGGTCTCCATCCACCTCCATACCGGCGGGGTCACAGTTGATCGTGGGCGGCACCTGTGAGTCACCAGGGATCGCGGCCGTCGCGCAGGCGGTGTTCACGACTGTGTCCAGGCCTCCCTCGGTGAGGGTCATCTCGAATTCGTGGGCTTCCTCGGCCCCTGGCGCCAGCTCATCGACGGTGAACGAACCGTCGGGGAACAGGTCGTCGGTGATCTCGAGGTCGGTCAGGGTTCCTTGACCGGTGTTCACGATCACGATTCGGTACGGGACCTTGTCGCCGACCCGGTAGGTCGGATAGTCCTCGACCGTGTTGGCGTCATGCCACTCTCCGTCTGCGCCCATGACGTACTTTTTGAGCGAGGCGGAGTAGTAGTTCGCGACGGTGATCGGCGCAGAAGTGCGCATCACCAGTTCGGTGTGCTCGGAACGCGCCTGCGCCCGGTTGACGAGCACGTCGCCGCCCTCGACACCGTCTGTGGCGATGTTCACTGTGAACTGCTGGGTGCCACCGGCAGCCAGCTCGGGGCCCACTACGCGCACAGCGGTCGCGCTGGCGGTGAAGGTCGTGGTCCATCCGACAGTGTTGCCCGACGGATCGCCCGCTGCACCGTTGGAAGCATCCGCAGGGTCGTCCGACAGGGTGGCCGGGTCGGCCGTCGTGTAGTAAACGGTTGCACCAGCCGGAGCATCCACACCGGTCAGCTCGTAGTCACCGGTGAAGTCCGTGCCACGGTCGTCACCGGCGAACGGCAGGATGTCGATCGTGTCGGTGAAATCCTGCGGCAACGGGTCGAACGAGCGGAGCGTAACCGTCCACGAGCCCTCTCCGGTGCCGTCACCATTCAGGTTGGGGATATACGGGACGTCAGCCGTCTTACCGATGGACGTGTACCCGTTCGACGCAATCGTGATCTGCGCCGTTGCCGGGCGAGACGTCGCCCCGGAGACCGAGGCGACAGCGGAGTTCGTCAGCACGGTTCCCGGAGCGATGTTCGCCGCCGCGACAGCCTGATATGTGATCGCCTGCTGCACATTCGTCGGGACACCGTCAAGGACCCAGGTGAGCACCTGCTGGCCGGAACCGTTCGTGGTCACCGTCGGAGCCGGATCGGCGGATCCCTCGATGTAGGTCACCCCAACGGGGAGCGTGTCGACGATCGTGTAGTCGTCGACCGAGGTCGGTAGATTGCTCGCGACATTCGCCGAGTAGTTCAGCGAGAACGTGGTGGGCTGTCCTGGGTTCACCGCAGAGCGGTCCGCCGACTTCTCGATGAACGGGGTCGTCGAGACGATGCGGACGAGGTCGCGCCCGGCGCTGACAGTGCAGGGGTAGCGCAGACCCGGCGTCGGTGTCGCGCAGGTCGTGGGGGCGGACCACCCGGCACCCGCCTGGTTGTACATGAAGTTCCAGATGTCCTGGCCAGTGGCCACGTTCTGCTTCACGACCGATTCGACCACATATGCGGCGTGATTGTTCGGCAAGTTCGCCGCCTCGGCCTGTCCCTGCGTGAACGTGACTCGAACAGCCTTCACCGTGCTGAGGTCTGCAGGCTTGGTGGTGGTCCACCCGGCGGACCCACCACAATCAGGGAAAGCCTGCGGGTTGTAGCCGGCGCTGGTGGACGTGACCGTTGGGTGTGTGCCGACGTAATACTGCATCACCGAGCCGGGCACATCGTTCGTCGGGCGGAAATCGGCGAAGGTCAGGAACCGCGTGTCCAGCGGTGCACACATCCCGACCTGCAGGTTATCTGCCCGGTCAAATCCGGGAAGACCCGTGATCAGCCCTTGCTGGACGCGTGTGCCGGGAGAGACAACATACGTCGCGTCAAACGGCGAGCCACCTGAGCCTGTGTATCCGCGGCTCCAGGGGGACGTGAAGGCACCGGGGAACGTCCACGTCTTGCTCACCGTGTTGTTCGCGGCGTCGTCCTGCGCCGTCGAGGTGCCTGCCGCAGACGTGTACGTCGGCGCCGAGGACACCAGGTTCACGGAACCGCTCCCTGTGACGGCAAGACGCAGCCAGATCGTCCCACTCGTGAGCGTTATCTGGTCGGCCGGGAGGCCGGCGCCCGTCGAGTCCTTCGTGGGCGGGTTCGTCGGGTTGTAGTCGATCCCGGTCAAAGTGAGACGGAAGGTGTTCGGGCCGAGCTGCTGAATCGTGCAGGTGTCAACTGTGTCAGCCATCTGATCGGCGGGGTGAGAGCCGCCTGACCACGGGTGCCCGTTGGCGGCGAACTCGGTGAACGCGGTGCATCTGTTGGGCCCGACCGCGATACTCGTCGCGGCAGCAGACGAGATCTGCAGGTCGTAGCTCACCGTCTGGGGGCCGGCTTCGCTGCGCTTGTCCTTGCTCAGCGTCCACTGCAGCCCCAGGTCGACGATCGGGTTGGCGGTCCCGGCACCGCTGATCTGCGCCGGTCCGGTCGCGACAGCCCACCGAATGTCCATGCCGAAGTCGTTGACGATGTTAACCGGCGTCAGGTCGGCCGTCGTCCCGTCGATCGTGCCCGAACCGGTGAGCTGCGACCCCGTCTCGCCATCAGCGCGGATCGGGGTCTGGACCACGTGAGAAGTTCCCTCGTCCTTGGTCCCGATGTTGCAGATCATGGTCTTACCATCCGCGGAGATGCTCGAGACCGGGTCCACGCCACTTGTCAGACAGGAACTCGGCAGCTCCTCGAACGTGCCACTCTCGATCGTCAGCGTGAAGTTGACATTGTCGACGGGGTCATTTGCGGGGGCCTCGGCATCGTCGTTGACGTTGACGCGCCACTCAGCGGTGAGGACATCGCCGCTCTTCACGGTCGTCGCGGATCCTTCCGCCCACTGTGCGGTGATCTCATACACGGTGGCAGCCGATGCAGGCAGCGCCACGGCTGTCGTGAGACCAGTCATCGCGAACGTCGCCGCGATGGTGCCCGCGACGAGTCGCCGAACACGTTGCCGCGCCTCCCGGCGGCGCCGACGCAAGCCTACCTCTGAGCGCTGTTGAGTCCTGAGCATCAGATCCCTCCCCGATCGCGCACGGGAGACCCCGCACGGTATGCCTCTGCTACATACGAGTGGAAACCTGAGCGTTTGTTGAGACGTTGCGCAAAATTTCATCAATAAGTTCATCAATTCCGGGCTCAAGCCCAGAACGGACGTGGCCAAGATAGTTAAGGTGCTTAGCGACCTGAATCACCCCCTGATCGACGAGCGCATTCGCCATGCGCTCGTCACCGGAAACGTCGACCAGGTGGAAGAGGCGTACGATCTCCTCTGGTACGAGCTGCCGTCACGATTCGCTTCCGAGATCCTCGAAGCGACCGCGGCGTTCGACCCAGGCACCTATCTGCATAGGCCCCGCCTGATGCACCTGACGCTTCTCGCGCACCACAAGAACGACTACGTGGGTGAGGATCCGGACCTCGGACGGGTCCTCCAGATGTTCAGAATGCATGGTCGGAGATATGCGACGCGGCTCACCGAGTTTGTACGCCCCAGCGATCTGCTCACGGCCGGGACCATTGCGGTGATCGCTGCACGACTTGACGGTTCGTTCCGCCGCTCCGAACAACTAGGGCAATGGCTGGACGACCGCTTGGCCATGACGACCACCGCAACGCAGCTGCCGTGGTCAGAACACTATGTCGGAGCGAAGCCCGGATGGTTATCGACGCAGCGTGGTCTCACGGCGACCCTCAGAGGTGACTACGACTATGCCACCCGCCTATACACGCGAGGGTATACGGAGGCAGGGCTTGCGCCCCGGGGGCACTTCGCCGGCGCGAACTCCGCCGCGAACCTCGCCCTCATGTTCGCCCTACGCGGCCACTTCGATCTCGCGCGTCTGTGGATCGAGCGCATGAACCACCTCGGACCGCTGCTGGATTGGATCGAACACCTCACCACACTCGGAGCGAAGATCGCCGCTGCGCTCATTGCCCTGGAGGAAGGCGACCCCGACCTCGCTCGCCAGCACATCGACCACATGGGCCCCGCCACCCAACACGTCGAACTCTGGCCCTTCATCCTCTACGTCCGTGGCACCTACCACGCGTGTTACGGCGACCCCTACGAAGGGCTTGCCGAACTGGAAGGAGCTCGCCTCACACATGGTGCAAGCACGATCGACGCCGGCGCGGCCCGCCAGCTCCTACTCCGCACCGAAGCCAAGCTGCTCCTCCGCACACCGAATGCCGCACGGGTGCTGCACCTCGCTCGAGTCGCACCAGAAGATGTCCCTCCACACCTGGTCGCCTGGGCGTACGTGTACTCCGGCCACCCTCACGACGCTCTCCGGGTCGCCGCCCGTGCGCTTCGCCAGCACTCGGAAAGGGTGCCCCTCAGCGATATCATCGAGCTTCATCTCGCGGCAGGCGTCGCCCATCTGAGAAATGGGAACAACGCCCGCGCAACCCAGTCATTCAAGACCGCGACCCGTTTACGGTCAAACCCCGCACACATTCGGCCCTTCCTCCTTGCGCCGCCCGAGGACATCGCGACCCTTGCACAGCTCTGCGGAGAACCAAACCCTCTGGACAGCGTCCACGGAAAGACCCGCCTGAACAAGGTGCACTCCATCACCCTTGTAGACCTAACACCACGCGAGCTCGCAGTACTTCACACCCTCGAGCAAGGGATCACCGCCGTGGCCGCGGCGAAGACATTTGGAGTATCTCCCGCGACCGTGCGCAGCCAAACAGCCAGCATCTACCGCAAACTCGGCGTCTCGAACCGCAAAGCCGCGCTCTCCAGGGCACACGACCTCGGCCTTCTCGAACGCAACTATGAGGCCCTCTGACTGCAAACGCTCCCAGCGAGGACGATCTCCACGCCCCCGCGCGTCAAGTCGGCGTGACATCTAACTGAGATCGTCCGCCTGCTTCTCGAAGGGGAACAGGGGTGCTCGATCAAGGTGGCCGGTCGCCACCCCATTCGGTGACTCGGGCGCGAGTTAGCGTTCCTCGAACCTCGAGAATGGGCGGGGAGCGACGGATCTCGACGTGCATCGTGGGCCGGGCTCCGGAGCTCGCGTCGCCAGTGGAGGAGAGCGCAGCCAATGCCCACCAGAACATTCGCCCATGACTGGAAATCTACATGCCTCGGGAGGCGCCTGAGGCACACGTGCTCTGCGCAATGTCGTCGTCGGAGTGGCGAGAATCATCGAGCCGTGGCAGGTAACCCCCGGGCGTATGAATATTACCCCCGGTCGTAATATGCTGTACGATGGACGGCATGAGAGAGGAACCGGCCGCGTCAGAACTGCTCGATCGCCTTGTGCGTTCCGTTGCGGCGACACCGGACCCCATCAAGCGGGCACGTGAGTGTGTTGCCGTGGGGGAGGAGCTTCGAACAGTCCAGAGTCGCCTAGCGAATGTCCGCCGTCAGGCGATCTATGAGGCCACTCTGCGCCCGGGAGCAACGGGGAGAAGTGTGGCCGATGAGCTAGGTGTGTCTGCTAAAACGGTGTCTTTGGCATCGTCAGAGTTCCGGAGACAAGATCTCGACCTCTTGCGTGACCTGGTAGAGGCGACGGAATCCGTCGCTCCAGACTCCCCAGAGCTCCTGCCGGCCAAGGCTGTGATCGCGAGTTCCTCGAGCGTAGGAGTGGTGTCGCATATTGTGGCGGCGCTCGACCTCGTCTGGCTCCGGGCGGCTTCCACCGATGGTGACGCCGATACTTGGGAGAAGACTTACCAAGGTTTTAAGCGAGTGGAGTACCTCAGCAAACTTGCCCGGGCCCAACAGCCTCTGCCGCCTAGGGCGGATGCCCCTGCGCAGTTCCGCACTCCCGCGCGGTTGCAGTGGCTGGAGGCCGTACTCAACGCCATGCCTGGCGTTGCAGGGTGGGCCTCGGTGGATGCGCAGAGTGATGACCAGGAATGGGGATTGTGGTGGTCGATTGAATCAGCGGACCCGAACCTCGAAGCGGGGGACGTGGGTCCATCGTCCAAGGGTTGGCTGGTATCTGAGTGGCTTGTTTGGCTTGTGCGGGACTACCGTGTCGCCGGGAAGCGGATTCAATCATCGGTGACAGCCCCGCCACCGATGATCAACGAACCCGGCGCGATGATGACCTTCTACATCACTGCTTCGCTGGACGACCCTGACTCCGTCGATCCTGACGAGTTCGCTCAGTCGATCATCGACGTCTGGGACGGTCAACTCGGCGTCCCAGGAACCGGCTACTTCGACGTCAACTGGCCGGTGAAGCACCCGTGACAGAAACACGACCGGCCCCTCTGCGCGCATGGGTAGATGAGTCCATCCAGGTAAGCGCGAACCTTTACCTCCTAGCCGCCGCTGTGACCCGAGGACCTCGACTCAACCCGCCACCGACTGCGAGCCATGTCGAGGCGCACCCGCGGACGAACCCACTGGAACAGCGAGGAGGAACGCGACAGGCTCCGCATCTCTAGACTCATCGGGGATCTGCCCCTCACGAATATCGTCGTCACCGCCACGCGAATCGACCCCCGACGGCAAGAGCGCGCTCGTCGAAAGTGCATGCAGCAGCTGCTTCACAAGCTTGCGTCAGAGGGCGTCACACAGGTCTGGTTCGAGTCGCGAGACGAGATCGGCAACAGAAGAGACCTCGCCATGGTCGCCAACCTCCGCACAACCGACGCGCTTCCTCCGACGTTGCGAGTCGAACACGCCCGCCCCCTGGAAGAACCTCTTCTATGGATCCCTGACGCGGTAGCCGGCGCAGTCGCTGCAGCTCACGACGGCCGCACCCTCTACCGCGCCTGCTTCGAGCACAAGCTGGAAGAGATCATGTTCGAAATCTAGGTACGCGAAAGCCGGGTCCCGTCCTGCGGCGGGGGTCCCGGCTTCACTTCCTCGCACCCCTCAGGGGGAGGCTCACCTCAATTCTACAAGCGATTCGCGGACCGTGGCTACCCGCAAACCTGCTGCCCAGCAGGGCTGCTTTAGTTACTAAGCATTAACCGATAATAGATATTATGTCAACTCTTGTTGACAGGATCCGACGTACGGCCACCTGAAGCTTCGGCTACGCAGCTGCTTCGCGTTCTTCTCGGATGCCTTCGAGAAGGCTGGACAACGTGCGAGTTTTCAGGGCGGGCTGCCCTTCTTCGCGGTACTTATCGTTGACGAGATTTCGCAGCTCCAGCGCCCGGGTAAGTCGGTCGGTCTCGATCTTGGCGCGCCACTGTGCAGGCTTGCTCTCCAAAGCCTCCATCTCGGCAGCCCTAGCGTGTAGGTAGTGGACCTTGCTGTCGTTCAGTGGGCCCTTCAATGCGGTGGCGCAACCGTCGATGCGGCACCCGATCCTGGTTCGGATATCGCTGTGATCCAACAGGGCCTCACCTACTCGGCGACTTACCGTCACAGCGAGACCTGGGAGGTAGATTCCCTCCCAGGATCCGCCGCCGATGGTCTTGCCGTTCTCGTCACGCTTTTTCTTCGGTGGATTCACCTGGCGCCGGAGGGTGCCCTTGAAGTCCACATGCTCGTTCTGGCCGATACCCACGGAGTAGCTGGAGGCATGGCCGAGCGCGACTGCGACCTGCCCGATGTTGCCTGAGTGTCCCAGGGTGATGGTCAAGCCGGCGTCCCTGAACCGGTCAACCGTCGCGAAGGTCTGCCGGATTTTTCGGATGCTGTCGTTCTCGCCCGAGAAGGGCGAGACGCGGAGGTCGACTTGAGTTATGCCTGCGGCGACGAGCTCGCTGGCTAGTGTGAGCTGGTTGGTGATGGAAAGTCGGCTGCTGAGGAACAGGACTGGACGCACTGGTGAGGTCGTCGCCAGGCGGGTGGCTTCGGCGAGGTCGACCGCGAGGCGCGCCGTCCGCTCTGAATCGATGAAGAATGCCGGCGGAGTCATGATCGTTGCCTGTGCCGGATGGGCGTTCAGAACGCGGTCCACGAGTTCGTGACGCAGCTGACTGCTTGATGCGAGCGAGTGGATGTCCAGCTGTGTTCCGCCATACGCGCTGAGTCCGGTGAGCTGCCCGTCGGGGTCGAGATCTGCCATGCGCTCTGTGCGCGGGTCGTACAGAACATTGATCCCTGACTCACGCGCGGCCTCAGCGGCAGCGACCTGATGCCGCGCTGACTTCGCGTGAAGAGTGATGGAGTCCACCCCGACTGCTCCACGCGCGAGGAAATCCTCAACCTTGTGCTGGTCGGTGTACCCCAGATGAAATCCGACACCCATTTGCCACTCCCGTCTTCTCCGACTTGGTGACATACTATTAGACATACCCGACGACAAAGGAGGCGACACGCGATGAGTTTGCCCGCTGGGATGCCAGTTCTCGCATCCAAGGTCTCCAGCATCATCGACAACCTCGGGCTCAGCCAAGAGGAAGTCGGAGACATCATCGATGCATCTCCACGCACGATCTCGCGTTGGATCACGGGGACCGTCGCCCCCCAACGGCTGAATAAGCAGCGTCTTATCGAGCTGGCTTACGTGGCTGAAGCAGTCACCGAGGTGCTACCTCGCGACCAAGCCAATGTGTGGATGCTCTCACCCAACCGGCTACTTGACCACGAGTCCCCGGCTGATCGGGTTCACGCTGGGCGGTATAAAGACGTACTGGATCTGATCGAGGGCCTTGCCGAAGGCATCGTCGTTTGAACCGCCCGATTGACGAGAGGCTGGTCGCGCGGATCGATCGTCAGGGGTCGACCGTATGGTCCGGGGTCACCTTTCGGCACGCCGCTCCCCGACGGGATCCTCTAAGCGGCGCTGGTGCCCGTCTCTTCGGGGGTAGATGGAACCCGAAGGATCTCTTCGCTGCGCTGTATCTCGCCACGCCCGTCGAAGCGTGCATGGGTGAACTCGTTCGCATGGCTCAAAGCCAAGGAGTTCCGATCGATGTTCTCCTGCAGGTGCCGCGCGTTCTTCACGAGATCGAAGTTTCCGAGGCCCGCGTGTTGGATCTCACGACCCCTGCAGCTCGCACTGCTATCGGGCTCGAAGATTCCGACATCGCCGACAGCGACTGGACCATCTGCCAACAGGTCGGCCACGCTGCATGGTTCCTGGGACTTCAAGGGGTCATCGCACCCTCAGCGAGTGGCCACGGGCTCGTATTAACTCTGTTTGAAGGCCGACTCGACCCTGGTCAAGTGTCGGTGACAGCAAGCCGTGGCCTCACCTGGGAGCTCTTTCAGCAGCTACGTGGATAGAGCGAGGTATGACGGTTCCACGCGCCTCGATGCTCGAGAGCTGTCCCCCTTCTGCGAGGGGAAAGAGGTGCCTACCCCTTCTCCGATTTTCGCGCGCTGGCTTTGAAGAATGCTAGGAGCTCCTCAAAGGTGGGTTGCTCCGGCATCGACGGAGGGGGCGGCTCCGTAGCGCCCAGAACGCGATAGTCGGCGACGACGGTGTAAACGCTGCGCTGGAATCGCCTGTAGCCGGCATGCCCGCTGCGATCGATGGACTGCAGCTCATGCGTTACTACGCCATGCTCGACGAGCTCTTTCAGCCCCTTCTTCCGCGTAGAGTCCCCCAGCCCGTACTCCTCGCTGAACCTGCTGGGAGAGATCCAGAATGATGGCTCGTTTCCCCAACCTCCTCGCGACATCGCGATGAGGTACATCGCGATACCGGCCCCGCTGAGCTTCGCACATAGCCCGGATGACCAGAAGGACTCGGGCACTCGAAAGTAACGGGTTCCTCCTGCGGACCCTTCTTCGATCGCTTGAAGGAACGGAAGTTTGTAGTCAGTTCCGCGGAGGGTTTCGTCCCGCAGGATGATCTCCGGCACCTTTCCGGGTCCGCGTTCCTCGGTGCGAATGAACCCGCGACGCTCGATCTCCAGGAGCGTGCTGCGGATGGCGCGAGAGCCGGCGCGGTCGGGGTCCTCGAGCTGAAGCAGGTCCGCCCAGTACCGGGCGGGTCGGATAGTTGTATGCGGGCTCTTAGCGAGCTGCCAAAGCAGGGTCAGAACGAGCGCGACTCGTAGGCGACCCCCTCGTCCTCCTCCCCCGCGGCTGGCATTAGCTCCACTGAGCAACAGACTGAGAGGTGAAGGGCTATCTCCTTCCTTTTCAATAAATCCTCGCCGTACCGGGGCCCCAGCCCCCTTGCGACTGCCGAAGACCTTGGAAGTTTCGACATCTGCAAATCGAGGAAGCGATCGCTCTTGAAGCTCCTGGCGTGTGGTATATTCTGGCATCTGAGGAGATCTCCTAGGAGGTTGCGCTAGCGTAGATACGCGGGCTTCGCTGGGTGCTATACGCAGGGTGCGCTAAGAAGCACAGTTAGATTCTACCGCCGTTTCTTTCGTTTCGGTGGACTTTCCTACGCTAGGGTTGATCACGCAAGGACAAGTTCTCGGCCTTTGGCATCAACGAGGACAGCCTCCGTCGATGGTGGGTCGCCATGTATGTGGTCCCCAGCAGAGACGGGAAAGCATTTCCGTCACACGGTAAGTGGTTGGTGTTTCACCGCCTCTGCTACGTCCCGGATGCACCCTTGCCAAGAGGCCGGCCCTTCGGGTGTCCGGCCTCTTGCCATCTGTGGCGGCCGAAGACTGCTTCCTCCGTGCGGGCGACGACGACACGGGCCTCCTTTGGATACATGAGCTGTCTCAACGAAGGTGCCAAGTGGTCCAGGACGACCAGGACCGATCCGCTGAGGGACAAAGTTGGACCGCTTGTCGATAAACAGCCCTCAGATGCCTCGAGGTGAGCCAGACCGTCGGGGATGACCTCCGCGCAGGTTCCACCCGGACTACCGGGATCTGATGCGCACCGATCCGCTCGCGATGCCGCACGTCACCGCGCACGCGTCCGGGCCGTGGGTCGGCATGGCCGCCGACCATCTCCGCGCCGAGCGGCGCAGCGTCATCATGGAGACGACGATGCGACAGCTCCCGGTGGTCGAGTCCACCGCGGCCGCGTTCCGCGCGCAGGGCTACCGGGTCGAGGCGCACGTGCTCGCCGTCCCCGGCGCCGTCTCTGCGCTCGGAACGGTGACCCGCTACCTCGGGCAGGCTGCCGGCAACGATCAGAATCGATGGACGCCCTCAGCGGCGCACGAAGCCGCCTACGAGGCCATGCCCATCACCGTGGAGCAGCTGGTCGCCCGTGGCCTCGTCGACCGGATCACGGTCGCCACACGTGTCCAAGGAGTCCTCTACGACCGCGCTGTGACTGCCGACGTCGCCCAGACCGCGGCCGCCGACGCGCGACGGGCGATTGAGGCCGGCCGCGCCGCTTCCGCGATGACGAGCAGTGAAGGACGAGCGTGGGTACGTGAGTTCGTCGTGGCGGCCGCCAGAGTCTCGCACCTCCCCCAGGTGTCCGAAGATCTCCACGAGACAATGCGGCGCCTCTCCGCCGCATCGGGCGAGATCATCCGGCACACCTACGAACCGGCCCTGCGCGCCGCAGGCCGCGAGAGCGTGGTGGCCGCGGAGATCCCCGCCGCATCGCCGGATCGATCGACGAGCAAGGATCACGCCCGCTGGTGGGGCGTCGACGTCGACCACGGCCCCACTCGCACACCGAGCGAGATCGCGGCCCGCAGCGCGAGGGACACCGAGGCCACGACCATCGCGCACGACGCCGCCAAGAATCGCGATCGCGAGCGTGGCATCGACCGCTGATCCCGCCTGTTCGCATCCTACAAACCCCAGTGCCTTTGAGCTCGGCCGAGTCGTCGTCGGAAGGCGACAGAGGTGCACCTGGTCGACGTCGACTGCTGCGCCGCCGGCGCCGTGGTGCTGTGTGAATCCTCCAATCCGCTTTTTGCGGATCAGCGGAGGACGAATTGCTCCACGGCGGCGTCGATTTCGTCGAACTCGGGGCGCTCCTCGGGCGGTTCCGCTGGCCCGGACGCGGCCCGGTGGACGAACGTGCGTGACAGGCCGAGCAGTTCGCCGGCCTCTCGCGTCGAGTACCCCTCATCGAGGAGTTCATGCAGGGCGAGCGCGTGGAGGCGCTGCCGCTCCCCCGTCTGATGCAACCGCAGCTGCGCCAGGCGCTCACGGACGATCCGAGCGCGGGTGATGACGTCGTGGTCGTAGACAGACACCGGTGTCCTCTCCTGGATCAGTTCGAGGGCTGGAAGCGGGTCACGCCCCACTCAGCGGAGGGATCGTCGCGGCGCAGCTCGATCGTGTACTCCCCAACCGATGTGGGGACGTACACGACCGCGTAGACGTCCGTCGACGTCGGCGCGGCCTCTGCATCATCCTGAATCGTCATCGCCGGGATACGGGACGGCTGCACCGTGCTGTACGCCTCAATCGCAGTGGAGTGCAGGTGCGGCTTCAACTGCTCGAACCATGTCGGGTAGTCGAGATCCCGTTGGGCGTACGCCTTAAGCGCGTCGACCGCGGCCGTGGCGGCCGCTTCAAGGTCCGGCGTCGAGGTCGGAGAGGGCACGATCACGTCGTGGTCTCCGTGGTCGTGGTCCCCGTGGCTTGCGGTGGTCGTCGGGGCCGGGTCCGATGTCGGCCCCGGCGCGCAGCCGCTCAGAGCGATCGTGGCCGCGACGAGAACTGCGGCTGCCTGTGTTCGAGTGGTCATGGTCATTCCCTTCGTCACTTTCTGCAGGCGTTCAACGATTTGGAGCCTGTCGGAGTCGCGAGCGTGCAGTAGTCGACGCCGCGCGCTTGCAGGAACGGGAGCGGGTCAACGTACTCTCCATCGACCAGGACCTCGAGATGCAGGTGCGCACCGTACGATCTCCCGGTGTTTCCGACCTCCCCGATGAGCTGTCCAGCCGAGACCTTGTCGCCGGCATTCACGAGGACCTTGCTCAGGTGCAGGTACTGCGTTTCGATCCCGTCGCTGTGCTCGATCCGCACGTACATGCCCATCGCAGAGGCATCAACCTTGGACAGGCTCTTGACCGTCCCGCTGGATGCCGCGAGGAGCGGTGTACCTTCTGACGCCGCCAGGTCGATACCGTTGTGCATGCGCGTCGCGGTCCGCATGCCGTACACGTCGGATAGATCGACGTCGGCCTTGTTGTCGAACGAGGACGTCCACTGCCCGTCACCGACGCAGCCGGCGCCCGGCTTCGCGCCGCCGATCGCGGTCAGGATCTCGCCTGCTCCGGCTTCGTACTTCGCGTAGTGGTACGGGTCGCTGTTGCCCTGCACGCGGTTGATCGCCAGCGTCGGCTCCATCGTCTCCCAGCCCGAGATCCCGGCGAGACGGTCGAAGAACGCACCAGCCGCGTACACGGGGTCCATCACCTGCTCCCGCGTCCCCCACCCCAAGCACCACTGCTGCTGGAACAACCCGAGCGAGCACGTGGGCGTGCCGTCGGGGTTGGTGACGCCGTTGATGTCGTCGCCGTAGCCGACGTTGACCAGAGACGACTCCCCCATAGAGGTCATGATGCCGATGAGCTGCGCACGGGCGGGGAGCCCTCGATCAGCGGCGACCTTCGCGATGATCGCCGCATTCACCAGCTGCTCGTGCCCGTACCCGCTCACCGGTCCCTCGGGAACCGACGTCGGGTCGACGACCGATGCGGACGGGTTGCATGCCTGCTGATTCCCGAAGGAGTCGAACATCAGCACCACGACGATAAGCCCTGCGATCAGGAGGACGCCGGCGCTGCTGAGAACCTTGGACATCGCTCACGCCCTCCGAGCGAACCGGAATGTCCGGTCGGGGTCGTGAGTGGTCTCGCACGCCTGGAAGATCCCCGTTCGGCCGAACAGGAACGGCGCGTGCCGATCGAAGTGGTTCACCCACCAGCTCGACATCGTGTCGTCCTGGAAGGAGATCTCGAACTCCCGATGCAGGGCGGTGAACCGCCACACCGCCTCGGGGTGCTCCTGCCACTGCGGGCACCACACCGAGTCGTCGCGTTCCTGGCTTTCCAGGTAGAGGGTCAGCTTCTCGACCCACGCCACGACCTCGGGCGGGGCGCCCGGGGGCATGCCGGCGTCGTCGGGGATCGGCTGGGCCGGCGTGACGCGCGCTTGAGCCAGCTCGGCGCGCGCCTCGGTCAGCATCTCCCACGCGGCGGCCACCTTCTCGGCGGTTGCCGCGTGGCGCGCCTGCGCCCGCGCGTGAGCTCGCTTCTTCTTGGCCAGGTCTGCCTCCGCGGCCGCGACCTGCCACGGCAGCTTTGTGTCCTCTCCGCGGAAGTCGTCGAATTTCGTCTCCGCGACCGAGACGGCGTCGGCCGCGTCCGCGAGGACGTCGGCGGCGGCGGTCGCCTTGGCCTCCGCGTTGACGACGGCGCGCGTGGCGGCCGCCACGGCAGCCTCCGCGCGCTCGATCCCCCGAGGATCGGGTGCGGGAGTGGTCTGATCGCTCATGCGCTCGCTCCGATCTGATCTCCGGCGCGCATGACCTCCGCGAACGCCGGATCGTTGAACACGGGCACCGTCTCCACAACGACCGAGACACCGTTGCTGGTACGCACGATCGCCCGCCACTCAGGCAGGTTGGCCAGATCGGCAACGCTCGCGCGCGCCTCCTTCTGCGTCGACTCCGATCGCGACCGCGACCCCTGGCTTGTGGCCGTCGAGACCATCGTCTTGTCGTACGTGCCGATCAGATCCGACAGCTGACGCAGCCACGGTTCGTTATCGATGCCGCCGCCGTAGACGCGGGCGCCGGCCGCGTCCCACAGCTGCGCGAAGCCGACCTTGCCGTGCACGTTCTCACCCTGCGCGGGCGACTGGTAGTAGGCATTGATGATGACGCCCTTGGAGCCCACGTAGGTGAACCAGTCGGGCAGGTCGGGCAGCGTGACGCTGTTCCCGCACTCGTCGAGATCCATCAGCATCGGCACAGGAAGCCTCTCTGAATGGTGCTTCCCAGCCTCCGCAAGAGCGGCGTTCACGGTTTGCGTGACGAGGCTCGACACGTACGCAGCGAGCGGGCCAGCCTTGTCGTGCGTGAGCAGGATCAGCGTGTCGGTCGACGTGGCGAACCGTTCCGGGTCGAACACGGGAACACCGGGCGTCGGAGTCACCCACGCCATGAGGTGATCGTGCACCATCGCGGACGCCATGCGCTGCGCGGTCGCAAAGACGCTCCCGCGGGTGCGCTCCGGCTGCTTGCCGAGACCACGCAGGGCAGCGACCGGGCCGACAAAGCCCGCGTCGACCAGGCGCTCCGCCGGGTCGCTAGTGTTGCCCTCGGTGACCCAGAGGTGCACCTGTCGCAACGTCTTGCCGGAGACCGCGGCCGCCAGCATGCACCACGCCAGAAACTCCCGCCCCTGCGGGTCGAACTGTGCATCGCCGCCCGTCTGAGCCGCCGTCGGGGCCGACTTCTCGAACAGGCTGGCCAGCTTCTCGGCTGACTTCGTGTCCTTCACCGCGTCCAGCAGCTCGACGGTGAACGCGGGCCGCTCGCCGCGCCGGAAGATGCGGTCAGGGTCGAACATCCAGACCCGCCCGGCCGGGTGGCGCAGCGCCCGCGCCGCGAGAACGTACTTCACGCCGTCGGTCTTGTTCGACGTCATCACGTACGCGCCCGGCGCGTAGTACGAATGGCGAACCACCTGCGTGAGCGTCTTGCCGCGACCAGGCCCCCAGATGTGCGCCGAGCACTGCCGATAGGACTGGAGCACCCAACCGCGGCCGCGGTCGAGCGCCCGCCCGAGCTGCACACCAACCTCCGAGATCTCGGCGTCCGGGTGCAGGTGCTTCATCTCCGCGCGACGCTCGCGCTCCTGGATGCGGCCGGTGTTCTGGTTCGCGTTCACGCGACGCTCGAACTCCGTCATCCGGCGCGGCCCTCTCCCGGCCGTCGTCTTCCCGCCGCGGTTCCACAGCACCACCAACACCACCACGAGGAGCGCGGCGGCGACCAGAAGCAGCACCGTGGCGCCGGGAGGCCATGCGCTCTCCCCCGTGACCAGCTGGATCGCGGCCGCGAGCGGGTTCCACGACAGCGTGCCGCCGTCGGCCGGCCACATCAGCTGCCCCAGATAGATCGCCGCGTAGATCACCGCGGCGACCGCCACGGTGATCACGTACGGCCCGACCGGATACCTGCGCCCGTGCATCAGTTGTCCCCGTGCGCGCCGATCGCGGCAGCCCACGCGGCGTTCGTATCGTGGATCCGCTTCTCATGGGCCGTCAGGCCGCGCCCCGTACTAAACGGGACTCCCGCCATGTCGCCGGTCTTCATCAGGAACTTCCCGCGACCTGGAGGCGCCGTCGGCTTGCCGGTCACGGGGTTGATCGACCCCTCAGCGGACCACGCGACCAGCAGCTCTTGCTCCTTCTTGGAGAAGGGCCGCACGCTCAGCAGGTCGGGCATCTCGTTGCGAGCAAGCCCGCCAAGGTAAAGCATCGACGAGCGCTCGACGAACCCGCGCGCGATCTTCGTCCGCTCCGGAGTCGACAGCTCCAGATCCTTCATAGAGTGCGTGATCATGATCTGCCCCAGACCCTCGGTGCGGTTCACGCGAGTAATCGCGTTGATCCGGTACACCGAGCCGTCCCAGGCCTCGAGGATCTGCCACAGCTCGTCCATCACCATGAAATGGTGACGCTCGGGCTCCAGACCCTCCTCCGCGAGGATCTTCGCGCACTCGGAGACCGACTGCCCGTACGACCAGCACGCGAGCTGTGCGGCCGCACGCAGCTGCGCGTCCGTCGACGGGATGCTCGACACGTCGAAGCACAGCGCCCGATCGATCGGCACCTTCTCCGTCGTCTGCCGGCAGAACACGTCCCCGAACGGACCGTGCGGACCCAGGCCATTCAGCCCGGTCCGCAGGTTCGACGTGAGCTTGTCGTAGTCCTCGTCGCTCACGGGCAGAATGTTCTCCCGCACCCGCGGGTGTCGTTCGGTGATGACGCGCAGCACATCGGCCGGCAGCGGCTGCTCACCGCGCGCGGCCGCCTCCTCAGCGGCGATCTCCACGGCCACCGACAGCACCGTGACCTCTGACCGCTTCTCGCTCAGCTCCTCACGCAGCACCATCTCCACGAGGCCGCGCAGGGCGTTCAGGCGGCGGCCGTGCACGCGCCCCACAACCTCCTTGTACCGCTTGGCGAGCTGCGCGTACTCCAGCTCGTCCAGGCCCTCACGCCGGGACGGGTCTAGCCGGGGCAGATGCTCCGCCCATGGCCCCGCGTCCAGGACGTTAATGCCGCCCATGCCACGCCCGAGAGAGAACTCAAATCCGCCGATCTCCCGGTTGAAGCCCACGTAGTCGGGTTTCAGATCCCCGAGGATCATCGGGAGATCTCCACCGTCGGTAATGCCGAGCAGCATCCGCACCACGAACGACGACTTTCCTCGCCCGTTGAGGGCGAGGACGAACCCGGACGGCGAGGAGATGATGCCGCGCTTGAACAGCGTCATCGGATCGCCGCAGACGGGTCCGCCGTTGAAGAAGTGCTTGCCGAGGACCGCACCGACCAGCGGGGTCGACGCCCCGACGCTAAACGGCCAGAACCCGCACACCTGCATGCTCGACGCCTCGAACTCGGGCGGCGCCTCCACAAACACGTGCGCGCCGAGCGTCGGCCCCTCCACGCCCTTTGCGGTCAGTCCCGGGAACGGGACATCGACCGCTGTTGGCGCCGGCTGACGGCCCAGCAGCCGATTCGTCTTGCTGACCGCCTTGTCGAATACATCATCGAGAACACCCATGTCATCGCCTCCTAGAGCGCCTGTCGCAGCTGCGGTGATACCGAAGCCCACTTCGCCGGGACGATGCCGAGACCCAGCCCGATCGCGAACGCTGCATCCTCGTTGCCCGTCGACGGGCGCACGCTCAGCTGCACACCGGTCTGAGCCGCGTTGCGGACCATCGCCGGCACCCGCCGCAGCGCGGCCGGGTCCATCACCGTCACGGTGATGATGAACGAGAACCGGATCAGCGACGCACCCCGCGCGGACACCTCCGCCTCGGTCTGCTTCACCCGCGCGGCCGACGCGAGCTGCGCGCCCGTCGCCTTGCGGCCCTTCTGGTTCGTCTCGTAGTCGGCATCCGCCACCGCAGTCTGCACGCGCTTCTGGCTCTGCTCCGCCGACAGCGGCCGGTAGAGGATCGTGACCCGCTTCTGCTCACTGACGTCATCCGCCTTCAACAACGCCATGAGCGAGCTTTCCCGGAACACCCCGGCCGGCGCCCTCCACACCTGGAACGACAGCGAGATCCCGCCGCCGTGCTCGTAACGGTCGACCTCGTTCACCGCGTGAACAGGGCCAACCTCCTCCCAGGTGAGACCAGTGCCGACACCCGACAACCGCGCCTGCTCGACCGCGACCGCGGCCTCCGGGTTGTACGCCACGTACGTGGTGTCGATGATCTCCTGCGCGGCGAGGTAGGACACCACACCACCGCCGGACAGCTCCAGCTGCTCGATCATCGCCGGCAGGTGCACCATGACCTCGCCCATCAGGTCTTCACGGCTGCGCGCGTCCAAGCCCTCGTCCGGGTTCGGAGCGCCGGAGAACGTGACCGCAATCCGGGCATCGATGCGCCCGACCCCCGCGTTCACGTCCGCGACGATCTCGTCGACCGCTTCACGCGCGAAGGTCGACACCGCGGAGGCATCCACACGCGCCCGCTGCTCCTGCACCGCGGAGGGCAGCCGCTCGCCCGTGTCTCGCATGCTCGTCACCGTCACCGATACCTGCTCCAGAGCGGCCAGCGTGCCCGCCTGGTGCAGATACCCACCCCACCCCGAGACCAGGAAGTCGATCGTCTCCTGATCCTGGAGATCGAGCCCGGACGCCGACGCGGTGAAGAACACCGTGCCCGTCTTCTTCACTCGATCCCACAGGAAAGCGAAGGGCCGGCCGAGGTGGTCGGTCCCTTCAAACATCTCCGTCGACGCCAGCAGTCCCGGCGCGCGGTGCGAGCCGTCAGGCATCCGCGACGTCGGGCCGCTCAGATACGTCGACGCGCCCTTCTTCTTCGACTTGCGGAACATGTGTGCACCTACCGCCCTCTCCAGGCGCGTACGCCCCTGCTTCCTACCCGTCTCCAAGAACCACACGCCGGCGATCGCGACCAACAGCGCGATCGCCGCGAAGTGGATCGGCACAGCGAAGAACTGCATCAGGAAGAACGTCGACACTCCTCCCGCGATCACCAGCGCGACAGAGGCCATTGAGAGGCCCATCGTGCGCGCGTAACGCGGCTCCTGCACGTTCCCGTAAAGCTGTTCAGTCATCGCTCATCCCCCGCTTCCACTGCCTGCTCCATTGCGCCGATCTGCGCCTGCGTCTGGTACGCGCCGTTCGCCGCCCAGCGCTTCGCCCACTGCGACCCGCGAGTCGCGGGAGCACCACCCGAGGGGCCCGCACCCGACGGCGCCGCCCCTCCACCGCCGCCGCCACCAGCGGAACCACCGCCACCAGATGCGCCGCCGCCACCGGACGAGCTGCCACCGTCAGAGCCAGCGCCCGACGGGCCGCTGCCAGATCCCGAGCCGGCGCCCGACGGGCCGCTAGATGCGCCACCCTTCGTCCCGGCTGTCGACGATGCACCGCTCGGGGCCGGCGCGTCCGAAGTCGCGGCCTTCCCTGCGCCTGCGGCGACACCGGCTCCACGGGCTCCGGCGGCCGCCACTGCCGCAGCTCCACCCGTGACGGCTCCAGCGGCGACCATCCCCGCGCCGATCAGCAAGCCAGCTCCACCGCCCTGAGTGCCCGCCGCGATCGCCGGCGCGACGATACGCGCGATCGCCGGCAAGGCGATCCCGGCAGCGCACAGCAGCACCGTCCCATAAATCGACTGGAGGACGATCTGCCCGGCGTCCTCGACCCCGCCCGTGATCATCCGGCCGCTGGCGATACCCACGCCGTAGATCACCGCCGCAACCGGCTTAAAGAGCAAGATCGCAGCAGTCCACGCGAGCACACGATTGAAGCCGTTCCGGCCCCGCTCGGACATCGCGGCCGCCGCGAGCACCGGAAGGAGACCGGCGACGACGGGGAGCACGCCCCAGTTGAACATCACCATGAACAGGTTGAGGATGCCGCCGAGCACGCCGAAAACGAGAGAGACGAGCATCAGCACCAGAGTGCCGACACCCATGCTCGACGCGGCGGCCGCGTCGACACCCACGAGCGTTCCCGACCCGTCCTCGAACGTCCCGCCACCAATGTTGTTGATCAGCCAGGGCGACGCCTGGTCGAAGAACTTCGCCAGCAGAGAGATCGTCGGGATACCCGCGCCCGTCACGAGGATCACCCGGAAGAAGCCCATGAAGACGTCGACCGCAGAATCGGCATCCTTCCGACGCGCCACCATGATCAGCGCGAACGCCATACCGATCATGCCGCCGATGATCACCGCCCAGTCCGTGTAGGCCTGCACGCGCTCCGCCGGGGAGTAACCCGCGCCCTCGCCCTCGAGCACCGGCGCCGGTAGGTACAGGAAGTACGTCGACACCCACTTCACAGCCTCAGAGACGCCCTGGATCAGCGCAGACACCGTGTTCCTCAGCGCATCGGTGAACCAGTCACCGATGCCGTCGAGAATGTCGTCAAAGCCCCAGGCGGGGCGGATTCCCTGCGGCATGTCACTGACCGTCCGAGAGCGAGGACCACGGCACAAAGCCCTGTGCAGCGACGTTGCGATCGCTCGACACCCAGTCAGACCCGGAGGCCGGATCGATCCGCCAGTCGCCGTCCTTCCAGACGAGCTTCACCGTCAACGAGCCAGGAGCGCTCTGTGGAACTCCCGCGCGCAGCTCGACCACGGCAGAATCTCCGTCGAACGCGACGATGCGGTAGCCCAAGAACTGGATTTTCGCCAGATCCGAGTCGGGGGTACGGACTTTTGCGCCGTTCTCCACCGCCTCAACATGCTGGAGGG
>NZ_JAHWXK010000005.1 GCF_023091155.1 Microbacterium sufflavum
CGGTGGGCCCTGCCGGGATCGAACCGACGACATCCACGGTGGAGTCCCCACGGTTGGCACCCATCGTAGACCTCTTCGGCGAACGGGCTGCGTCCTGATGTACATGGCGTCGACGTGCACTCATTGCGGCGCGGAGTTCTACCGCGAGCCCGCCCAGTCGCTCAGCGGCTTCATGCGGCAGCTCTACTGCCGCGAACCCGAGTGCGTGTCGGACCGCCGCCGAACACAGCGCCAGGCGCGGCAACTGCGTACACCGTAGCCGCCGCCGGCATGCGTGAACGACGCGCTCAGCGAATCGCCGTGATTCCTGGGCGCGTCGGTCGTCGCGAGCCGATTTCGCGCCTCCATACGGTCAGATCACAGGCTCAGAGGGGGCCTCACCACACGAGGGAGTGACCATGCACGACAAGGACCGCAACGCGCTCGACCTGTTCATCGACTACCAGCGCGCCCAGAACCTCGCCGCCACCACGATCCGCAACCGCCGGAGCATCCTAACGACCTTCGCCCGGAGAACGGGCGGGCTCGTCGACACCGACGTGTTCACGCTCCGCCGGTACATCGGCCGCGACGACGACGTGAGCCCCGGCACTCGCCGAACCGAGCGCGGCGCGCTGATCGCGTTCTACACCTTCCTGCACGACGAGGGCCTCCGCGCCGACAACCCCACGACGAAGCTGCCCGTCGTCCGCGTGCCCAAGGGACTCCCCCGGCCGTTCACGCCCGAACAGATTGACGCGATGCTCAACTCCGGCGCCTACGCCAAGACGCGCGCGATGATCCTGCTCGGGTACTACCAGGGCTTCCGGGTGTCGTCCATCGCGCGCGTCCGCGGCGAGGACATCGACCTCGCCGCGCGCACGATCAGCACGACCGTGAAGGGCGGCAAGGTGCGCCTGCTCCCGCTGCATGACGTGATCGCCGAGCTCTCGAAGTCGATGCCACCCCACGGGTACTGGTTCCCCGCCCGCGATGGCTCCGCCGGGCACGTCCGCCCGTCGTCGGTCACCGACCTCATCACGAAGGCGAAGCTCCGCGCCGGCATCCTCGACCCTAGGCTCACCCCGCACTCACTCCGCCACGCGTTCGGCACCGACCTCGTAGAGCAGGGCGTCGACATCCGGGTGGTGCAGGAGCTGCTCGTGCACGAGCACCTCTCGACCACGCAGATCTACACGCAGGTGAGCGACCGCCGCAAGCAGGACGGCATCCGCACGCTCGCGCCGCGCGAGGTGCCCGCTCGATCCGGGAGGGCTGCCGCTAAGATCGCGGCATGAGGCGAGTCTCCGCGATCCTGGTCACTGCTGGCACGCTGCTCGTTGCCGCGGGGTGTGCACCGACGGCGAGCCCCGACGACGCCGCGTGGTCCGAGTGCATCGCCTTCTACGACGAGCACGAGCCCGAAGGGATCGTGGACGCGGAGAGCGGCGACACGTTCGACAGCGAGCGCATCTGTCACAACATGATCGGCCACCGCGGTCAGGACGAGTTCACGGCATTCTGGAACGATCCTGACCGGGTGGCCGAGTATGCGCGCGGGTTCTAGAGGTCGCGGCGGAGCTTGTCGCTAACGTCGATCGGGCCGGTATCGACCTCGACGAGTGCCTGCGGCGCGTGCTCGGCCAGCTTCGCTTTCAGCGCGGAGATCTCGTCATCCTTGCGCGAGAGCGTGCCGTTCGTGTTCGTCTTGATCGTCTCGATCTCCTTGTTCTGCTGAGCCTGCATCGCTGCCAGCCCACCGAACCCGCCGAGCAGGGCGAGGAGCTGGAACAGGAAGTTGACGAGAGTGGCGGTCGCGTCGGGCCGAATGAGGAGCATGACGAACACGCCAACCGTCCCGACGCCAGCGATGCACGCGATGATGATGAAGATGAGCTGCTTGTTCATTGAGTGGTGTCCTTACTTGATGGGCATGGTGTCGGACCACGCCTTGAACTCCTCAAGGGGCACCGTGGGTGCGCTCGCGAGGAAGTTGGGCGAGACGAACCGGGCGAACAGCACCCCGGCGTTGCTGCGCATGATCGCGTAGCAGCCGCCGCGGTGGGAGCCGGCCTTTCCCTGGATGTTGATGTAGGTGGCGGTCATTTCGTCCTCCTCGGACTCGATGGGGTTGGGGCTGGGGGTAGGGGTGGCGGAGCCGCCGGCGGCGTGGCCGGCACCGACGACGCGGTCGGGGTCGAAGAACCGCCAGTACCCTTCCGTCGTGGCGTGGCCAGATACCTCGCTGTGAAGGTGAGGGCCGGTGGAGTTACCGGAGTTGCCGACGTAACCGAGCTGCGTGCCCTCGACTCCGCGCGAGCCCTTCCGGGGGCAACCGTCGTGCGAATCCATGTGGTGGTAGCCCACCAGCGGGCCGCCGTCGTAGCGCACCCAGATGTAGAACCCGCCTCGGGAGTTGTGCCCGAGAGACTCGACGGTGAACGGCCCGGATGCGCGAATCACTGCGCCGCGGCGCTGCGGATAGTCGACGCCGGAGTGACCCGCGTAGGTGGTCGGGTTGCTGAACGGGACGGGGAGTTTAGGCACGGCCGGCCTCCAGGGCTGCGAGCCGGTCCTCGAAGGTGTCGAGCTGGTCGAGGGCGTCTTGGAGCGCGCCAATCGCCACGAGCGCGAGACGCTCGTAGTGCACGCTGAGCGCGTCGCCGTTCTCGTCGAACACGACGAACTCGGACAGGCCAGCGTCGATCAGCTCCTCCGCGATCACGCCGACATCGACGGGCGCCTCCTCCCAGCCTTCGCCGAACACGTCCGCGCGGAGCCGGTAGGAGACGACGCGGATAGCGCGGAGCTGCTCGCGCGTGTACGTCCGATCCTTGATTTCTTTCTTGAACCGGCGCGCCGACGGGCTGATGCCGACGCGGCCGTCGCCGTTGCGGTACATGGCGACGTACGACGATGTCACCGCGGTGAGCGCCGGCATGTAGAGCGGACCCTGGTCGATGGTGCCGCCCCATCGGGCGATGTAGTTGACGAAGAGACTGTTCACCGTGCCGAGCGGTACCGCGTGGTTCGCGGCCGTCGGGGCGGCGCAGATGAGTCGGCCGGCGGCGTCGTACCGGGGCACCTTGTTAAACACGCTGCCGGTGCCGTCGAACACTTCCGCCTTCGGGAGCGCGCCGAGATTGATGAGTGCCTGCACGGCGGTGTTGGCACCGGTTCCTCCGGCGGCGATCGACCGGATGCCAGCGGCGAACTGCGCGACGTAGTCGCGACTCTTGTTGATCTCGTCCCATCCGTCGCGGCGGTCCTCGTTGCCGTCGAGGATGTCCATGCCGGCGGCGAACGCGGCGTCTCCGTTTGCCATTAGATGGCCTCCTCTGTCCAGGACTCTCCGACCGGAGAGTCGAGCCAAGAATCGCCCGCGGGGATAAGCACCCAGGCGGACGGGGGCGTGTCGGTGGTCCGTGAAGTGGTGGTGACGGTGTTCGCGCCGATGTCGAACTCGACGCGGTCGGCCGTGCCGATCTGGATGGGCGTGCCGTCCAGCAGCGCGGAGAACGTCTGTTCGGCGTGCTCGGTCCAGTCGGCTTGCTTGGTCGCGGTGACGGTGCGCCCGCGGCCCTGCGCGCGCGTGACGGCGTATTGAGCGCGACCGGGGCCGGGGTAGGGCGCGCGAATCTCGCGGCGGATGATCTTGGTGGCACCGGGGATCGCGTACGTGTCGTACATGGTCTGTTCGATGCCGTCGTCGTCGGTCCACGTGTACGCGAGCACGATGCCGTCGAACCAGTCCTCGGCGGAGCGCGAGAGCTGCTCGCTCGCCTGCGTGATGTTCACCCGCTCGCGGAAGGTCTGTGTGCCGGTCTCCCGGTAGCTGGCGTCGCGGAGCGTCCACCGCCGCCGCTCGTCGCACACGAGCCGGAACCCGGACGCCTGCACGAGTGGCGCGAGGAACTGGAGCCCGGAGACGCCGGCGCGCCAGGTGAGCGCCGCAGGCGGGCGCTCGACGGTCGGCGTGCGGGTGGACGTGGAGTTGTGCGCGGCGGCCTGGAACTCGTACTCATAGCGCGCCGTGTCGGGGGTCGCGCCGTCGAAGTACTCGACGAGCTCGTCGCCCTCGTAGAGCATCGACATGGTCGCGTAGTGGAGGTTGCCGGCGGCGTTGGCGAGGGTGCTGACGTAGGGCACGGCCTCCTCTGCACCGGGCGGGCACTTCGCGATGACGGCGACCTGTCGGAATGCGGTCACGTCGGAGTTGACGAGCGCGCCGAGCGCGGTCGAGGATGCGACCGAGCCGCCCGCGCTCCACCACTGGATCGCGGCGCGCGCCTGGCGGGCGGTGCCGGAGCAGATGTACGCGAAGAACACGTACCACTTGCCCGGCGTCACCCGGTACCGCGAGGTCACCGGGACGACGTTCGACTCACCGGCGGACGCCGTCCAGCGATACGCGGTGTTGCCGACAGGCGGAAGCGGGGTGTTCATCACCACCCGGCCACCGGACGATGCGCCAGAGCCTGTCTGCCAGCCGACGGCGTCGAGGGCAAGCCTCGGGTTCGTGATCTGATTCACGACCTGCCAGTACGCGGTCACGTCCGCGTCGGTCGGGCCCGGCTGCAATGCGGCGCCGATCTTGCCGAGCACGTAGTTGACCACGCCGCGGAGCGACGCCTGGTGCGCCCGCGGGCCCTTGTCGTCGGCGAGCTGCGCATAGTCGTCGAGCACGGCCTCGTCGGATGCGAGCTGGAGCGTCACGGTCGCGGACTCGCGGGTTGGCGTCGCCTCGCGGATGCCGAGGTCGAACGAGCGTGGCGAGCCGTCAGGCACCTGCTCCCAGCCCGTCTGCGTGCGGGTTTCCATGACTGATGCGGACGCGTTCGCTGCGCCAAGCCAGCGGGTGCGACTCAGGACGCCGGAGGGATCGGTACCGCCGTCGAAGGGCTCCCCTACTGCCGTCACACCGGTCTCCACGACGGCACCCGTGACGTATGCGCGAACGGTGGTCGACGACGAACCGCTGACTCGGTTGACGAAGAACGACGAGTACGCGCCCGCCGCGATGATGGCGGTGGCTCGGATGAACATCCATGCGTTCGCCGGGAGGTCAACGCCGTACGCACGGTAGCCGGGTTCGGTGACGAGAACCCATGCGCCGATCGCGCGGGCGGGAGTGCCTGTATTGGCGAGCGAGTCGAGGTTGTAGAGCGTCACGAGCGCCGAGTTCGTCCCGGTCGAGCGCTGTTCGACCGCCGTTGCGATACCCAGCGGGTGCGCGATAGGAGGTGTCACGCCGCGAATCGACGGGTTCGTCGTCACCTGGTTGCTGAGCCACCCGGTGGTGTTCGTCGCGCGCGGGTTCAGTGCCCGGTTACGACGCTGCTCGACCCACGGCGTGTACACGGGCTCGAGGTGCGATTCCGGATACACGTCGAGCACCAGCCGACGCGCGTCCCTCGGGTCGAGGTCGTCGAGGAGGATTGGGTCGGGCACGGAGAGCACCACGCTGCCCGTGAGGTGAGGAGCGCGCGCGGAGTCAAGCGCGATGCGGCCGGCGTCCTCGCGCACGGCGACGGGAACGTCGGGGAGGCCGAGCACTCGGGCGGCGTAGTACGGCTGCGCGAGGGTCATGCCGTCACCTCAACGAATGGAACGTTCACGATCCACACGACGCGCGTGTCGGGGTCGAGAGAGACAGTCAGGTCTCCTTCCGCCACCACGAACGACATGCCCACGGAGGGGACGGCGGCGTCGGTGAGGAGGAGCACCTGCGGCACGCTGAACACGCCGAAGGCGGCGACAGCCTCCGTCTCTGTGGGGAAGACGCACTTGAGCGAGCCCCGCCGCGGTCCAGCGGCGCGGAGCGTCACGTCGGGGTTCGACTGGTTCAAGATGTCGTGAATGACGGTGCGCGCCTCGCGGGTCGCGGTGTACCCCTCGATCACGCGGGGAGTGATGGAGCCAGCGGCGTGTGTGATCGTCGAGGCCATGTCAGTCCCATCCCGTCCCGCCGCTGTCGACGGTGAGCCGACCGCGGACACGAATCTCTCGCCCGTTGTTGCGCGTCACGAACCCGTCGAGCTGCCGCTGTGCTTCATCGACCGCGGCGCGTGCTCGGAGCACCACCTGCTTGCCGTTCACGCTCGCGATGACACCGTCTGCGTCGCCCTGGAACTTGGCGAGGTTCTGCGTGGCCTGCCCGGTCTCGGCGTCGATGACGACCTGCACCTGACCGTGTTCCGTCTGGATCGTGATGAGCTTGTTGCCGAGCGCGTCGACCTCCTCCTGAGCGGCCCCGGCGTCCTCGACCATGCGGAGCAGCATCTCGGACTGGTAGCTAGTGCCGACCTGGAGCTTGTCGTTGAACTCCTGCGTGGTGTCCGTGATCTCACGCCACCGGTCACGAATCTCGGCCACGTCACCCTTGAGGGTCTTGCGGTTGGTCGTGCCGGTCGCCTCGTAGGAACTGGCGTCGGCGAGCAGCGCGTTGATCTGCTCCTGAATGACACGCTGCGCCTCCAGGTCGCCGTTGGCTCCGGCGATGATGTCGGAGAGGTCGATACCCAGCGTGTTGGCGTCCTGCACTGCCTTCTTGTACTCGTCTGCCCGATCCGGGTTGAAGATCAGGTCGAGCCCTTCGGCGATGATCTGCTGCGTGTCGATGAACGCACGCCCGTCCTCAGCCGCCCCGCGGTACGCGGCCGAGATCCGGCGGCGCATCTCGTCGGCGGCTTCCTGCTGCTTCTGCAGTTCGGCGGTCACCAGGCCGAGGCCGACCGCGCCGGCGCCCAGTGCGGCGGCGCCGAGGAGACCGGTCGGTCCCGTGCCGGCGAGCGTGGCGGCGAGCCCGCCGAGAGTGTCCTGCCCGACTTGGCCGAGGTCACCGAGGTTGTCACGGATGCTGGAGACGGCCTCACCGAAGTTCTGCCCGATCTCCTGCGTGACCTCCTTGGCGCCGTCTGAGAGCTTGCCGAACCCCTTGCCGCCTACGTCTCCCACGTCGTCGGCCGCGCGCTCAGCCTGCCGCTGCACGTCCTTGAGTGAGTCCTCCAGCTTCCGGCCGGCACGGTCGCCCTCGCGCCCGGTCTCGGTGAACTCGTCACCGATTTCCTCCACAGCACGCTCCGCCTGCTTGGCGGAGAGACCCATCGAGCGCAGGGCGTCCTTGATGTCGTCGTCGGACTTGCCCGCCTTCCGGGAGGCGTCCACGAGCTTCGAGGCGAATGAGTCGACCTTGCCGCCTGCGCGCCCGCTCTCGTCGGCCACGTCACCGACTGCGTCCTGGAGGTCGGAGAGGGCTTTCTCGCCGTCCTTGGCGCCCTTAGCGATACCCGAGGCGTTGAGGACGCCGTCGATCTCGAACCGGTTGCTGCCAGCCATGTCAGCGGGTGCCCTTCTCGATGGTCTCGTGGACGGTGCGGATGGTGGTCTGAATCCACAGGGAGGCGATTCTCGGGATGAGGTCGCTTGCGGTCGGCCACACGACGCGGCCCTTCTTGGTGAAGTGCCAGAACTGCCGTTGTGCGCGGCGGCGAACGGGGAACGTGCGCCCGCGGCGTCGGCCGGTGTACTCGGTGAACTCCTCGCGGAACGCGCCGAACTCGGTTTCGCGCGGGAACTTGCCGTTGGCGCCGCCGATGAGCTTGACGTTGCGGTCGGAGACGTAGGCGGTCGAGGGGCTCACGAGGCGGTCATGGAACATGCGCTCGCCCGGTGCGCGCTCGGCAAGGCCCTTGCGCCACTCGGGGACGATGACCGCCTTCGAGCGCGCCCGTACCTCCTTCGCGACCTCGGTGGGGATGGTCGCGAGCACCTGGATGAGCGCGGTCAGCTCGCGGCTGCGGCGAACGTCCAGGCGCATCGCGACCACCCCTTACGCGGCGGGGACCGGGCGCGGCTTGCCGTTGACGCCCATCGTGACCGAGGATGTGGCGACGGCGTTGACCTGCCCGCCGATCGATCCGGGGACGATCACCACGTCGATCTCCCATCCGAGGCCGCCCTTGACGGGCTCGAACAGCATCGTGACCTCCTCGCCCTGGTGGTCGAACAGGAACCGCGACAGAGAGTCCGGCGTCTCCCAGTCCTGCGCGTAGTCGAGCTGCGCGCCCCACGTCGTCGCGGCCGGGAAGTTGAACACGGCGGCCGGCGTCAGCCCCGCCCAGTTCACGGAGCCGGTCGTCGGCGTGATCGTGACGCCGGACACGTGCTTCTCGTAGTCGGCCGTGGCGACGCGGAGGAGGCAGTCCCGGAGGACGATGGGCTTGACTTCGATCTGAGGCATGATGCGTTACTCCTCGGTTGCGGGTGCCGTGGTGGCGGGGTTGGTGGTAGCGACTTGGATGGACAGGCGCCACCCGAAGTACGTGTCGGCGAACACGGCCTTGCGGGCGGTAATGCTGTAGAACGTGCGCGCGCTGAGCGCGGCCTCGTAGAGCGCGGCGACGTGCTCGTCGGCGGCGTCCTCGCCCTTGCGCTCGTCGGTGAGGTTGGTGACGATGCAGAGGTCCGCCGTCACCTTGATCGACGAGAGCGGAGCCTCGGGGAGCGGTTCGAACGCGGTGTACTCGATCCACAGGAGCGGCTTGGAGAGCGCCCCCAGCGTGGGGATGCCGGCGTCGATCTTCCAGTCGTCGGGGAGGTTGGGGGCGACCTGTGCGGCGATGTACTCGCGGACGGTCTCAGTAGACATCGGGCTTCCCATCCGTGGGGCGGATGATGCCGCGGATGGTCTTGTCGAGCGGCCGGGGCGTGAACGTGAACTGCTCCACGCCCTGCTGCCCCTGAGAGTTGACCGACCCGGCTTTCCACAGGTTCTGCGCCTGCCGAAGCTGAGCGAACACGTAGTTGAACGGCGGGTCGGCGCGGTCGGCGCCAACGAGCGCGAGCACCGCTGCGAGGTGCTCGGAGGCGCCAAACCGGGCGAGCGTCTCCTCAAGGGCGGCGCCGAGGGTGGCGGACTCGGGAGCGTAGGCCAGCACCTGGATTCGCGCGGTCTCCAGCAGGAAGCCGCACGTCTCCTCGTCCTCGATCGGTGCGTCCTCCCACGCGCTGAGGAGGCGCTCCTGATCCGTGGTGCTGTACCAGGCGGTCATGGCCTACGCTCCCGCCCTGCTCAGCCGGCGCTCTTGGCGGTGCCGCGGGCGACGAGCGACTCCGGGCGGACGACGAACGTCTCCAGGTAGCCGATGACCGCCTTGTCGATACCGCCGCGGGCGATGTCGAGCGCTTCGAGGTTGATGGGCGTCTCTCCCTGCTCGCGGAACTCGATGGCGTTGTGCGCGCCCGCGGCGACCGCGGGCTGCGTGTTGTCGAAGCCGGCGGCGTCGAACTTCTCGTCGGGCGCCCGCTTGACGGTGACACCGTCGCCGGAGCCGGTGCCGTCACCGCGGACGGCGAACGTGACGTACTCGGGGACGAGGTCCTTGGGCGTGAAGCGGAGCTGCCGCCACGCGGCGCTGTTGACGAGCACGAACGCGGCGTCGTCGTCGGCGTCGGTCACGTCGTCGATGGCGTCGATGACGAGCCCCATCGCCTCCGGGTACTCCGTGGGGTAGTCCGTGGCGGGGGCGACGATGCGCGACCCGTCCGCGGTGATCGCGCCCGTGGTGGGGTTGACCGTGCCGGACGCTGCACCGAGGATGTCGCTGAGCGCGTCGAGGTCGGTGATCTTGGCGTAGGAGTCGACCACGCCCTGAATGAACGCGGCGACGACTTCCTGCCCGCCGTCGAGGTCCCAGAACTCGCGGGCGAAGTCCGCTGCCCAGCCGTACGCACGGCGGGTGGCGGAGATCACGGAGGTGCTGCCCGTGCCCGAGGCGATCTCGGTCTTGTTCCCCGCCCACGGCTTGACGAGGCCGGTGCCCTGGTCGAGCTTCCAGCCCTTCCGGCCGGACACGTTGATGCCGTAGGCGTGGACGACGAGGTCCATGAATCGGCGGGCGTAGGTGCGGCCCTGCCAGACCTTGCCGACCCAGGCGGGCTGGATGACGCCGCTCGTGGCGGTGGTGAGTCCGCCGGTGGCGTTGACCTTGATGTCGGACAGCGCGGCGAGCAGGGTCTCGGCCTCGTGCTTGTCCGGGGCGCCGTTCTTCACGGCGGCGATGGACGCGAAAATCGTGCCGAGCTCGTAGGCCTTGGTGATCTGCTCGACGGACTGGCCGGGGGCGGTGGCGAGCAGGGTGCTCGGAACGGCGGGTGCCGTGGCCTGGCCCGGCTCGGTTGCGGTTGCGGTCACGGTGGACCCTCCTTCTGTGTTGACCTCGGCCGGGACGGCTTCGGGGGTGTAGTTCGCCTGCTCACCCTCGGGGGTGGAGACGGTGATGTCTGCGGGGAGCGACGTGGAGAGGACGGAGAGGTGCCCGTTCTCGTCCGGGCCGAGGGTGCCGTCGAGGTCGATGGGCGTGTCTTCGGCGGCGAGGAGCGTCGCACCCTCGAACGCGGGGCGCTCGACCTGGGCGCCGGCAAAGAGCACGGCGCCGGGGAGCGCCTTGTTGTCGTGAATGCGGACCTTCGCGACCTCGGCGGAGAGGTGCTTCCTCTTGCCGCTCTTGCCGTCCTCGAACGCCTGGCGGCCCTCCGGGGTGTTGCGGTACTTGAACGTCGCCATGACGCCGTCCGGTTGCTCCCACACCCTGGTGAATCCGCCGACGACCTCCTCACGCTTGTGCTCGATGTTCAGCGACATGCCAGTGAGATCGGCGGGGAGTGCGATGTCTCCGGCGCTGAACGTGAACGTGCCGAGGTTGGAGCGGGCGGGGACGCCGAACGGGATAAGCAGGCCGGTCGCGGTCATGTCCTGCTCGGAGAACTCAAGCGTGCCGGCGTCGATGATGACGGCGCTCTCCATGTCAGCGGTAGTGATGGGGATCTGGACGGTCATGGTCAGGCCTCACTCGCGGGGTTGGTGGTCGGGGCGGGGATCGCGACGACGTGCGCCCGGTCGCCGCGGATGGTGTGGCCCTTGGGGCTCACGTCGTCGAGGGAGAGCCGCGCCTCGAACGCGTTGACGAACCGCTTCGCGAGGCCGAACTCCCACAGGTCGGAGCGGGACGCCCCACCCTCGCCGACGCCCTGATAGCGCATCTCGGTTCCGCCACCGCTGCCGCCCTGGCGCACGCCTTCGATCAAGCTCGCGGGGCTGCTGGTGTGGTTGGCGATGTCGAGGCGGACGGCGTTGCGACCCGACTCGAACAGGTTCGTTTCCACGTCGCCGGGGAAGTCGACGGGGAACTCCGAGACCTTGAGCGCGACGGCGCCGCCCTTGGCCTTGCGCGCGGCCGCCCACTGTTCCTTGTACTCCTTGCGCTCCTCCGGTCCCCACGACTCCCACACGTCGCGCGGGATGCCGAGGACCGTGAGCGGGATCGGGTTCTCCAGGCGGTCCATGTACGCCGATTCGATGAGGCGCGCCTCCCGGATCGTGTCGATGCCATCGACGAGCAAGCCGTTCGCGCCGTAGCCCAGCGGGATCGCGACGACGTGACGGCGGAACGCTGCCGGGACGATGCTGTCGTCCACCTGAATCTGACCGCCCTCGACCGACCACGCCCCAAACGGGATGTGCAGCGCGTCGGTCGCGACGTGCGGGTCGTCGTTGAAGCCGAGCGCGGCCCACCCGTTGAAGAACAGGTCGGAGCCGATGCCGAACTTCCGGTGGTACGGGGACACGCCACTCTCGGGCGCGTTCACCAGCCACTCAGGCTGCGTCTTCAGCGGGTCGCCGTTCTGGTCGATCATCTTGAAGACGGTCTCGGCGAACATGGTGACGTGGACGCCATGCGCGCGCTGAACGCCGGGGACTCGGAGGGCGATGTCGCGGGTGATCGGCACGACGCCCTGCTGCATCTCCGACGCGATGAGCTGGTCGACGGTGATCTGCAGGAGAGCGTCGGACGGCTGCCACGGCGACGCCACGGCGATGGGCACCGCCGGGGCGGGGTACGCGGCCGCGATCTGCTTCTTGAAGATTCCCACGCTCAGAGCGTGAGGGGCACCTTACACATTCCCCGCGGTATCGGCGTGTCGCCGTCTATACATCTGGGCCGCGTTGCGCGCGCGATAGTCGCCGGGGTGCGCTCGCTTCTCGTGCGCGCCGGCTGTCCCGTGGGCTTCCTGCATGTCGAACCGGAAGGCATTCCAGTCGCACGCACGGCACCGAACGATGACGCCACTCGGGTTCTTCTCCAGGACGATCATGCTTGGACGGGTCACGGTCACTCCTCGAATACGTCGGTGGGCTTCATGGCGGTGGGCACTTCGTCGAGGAAGTGCAGCGCCAGGGCGGCGGCCTCCAGCGGCGACACGTCGGCCTCGGGATCGGCATCGGGCGGACCGAATCGGAACGTGCCGTAGTTACCGAACTTCTGCCGCTTGGCGATGCGGAGCGCGGCTTCGAGCTTGTCGTGATGGAAGATCACGAGGTCGTCGTCCGTCAGCGCCTTGATGAAACCGGCGGTCGACCTCGGGATGTCGCCGGGTTTGGTCGGCTTCATCACGGGGCGGGGGTTCGCTTTCGCGAGGTGCTTCGTTGCAACGGTCTCGGTGTACCCGTAGGCGTCGTAGTAGAGCGTGGTCGGTGAACGCCGGAGCCGGAGCAGCACCTCGCGCTCAACGCCCGTGTGTCCCTCCTGCCAGTGCCACAGAGCGACCGCGCGCTTCCGCTTCGGCACCGTCTCCCCCGCCTGTTCCAGCGCCTCGGTCACGAGGTCACCGGGCTCGTCGTACTCCCACGCCACGGCCAGCGACGACGCCGTGCCGAGGTGGTGCACCTTGAGCGCCGCGGCGAAGCGCTCCGGCGCGACCTCGGGGAACGCGAGCTTGCGCAGTGCGCGGTCGACGAGCGCGGGCGCGAGCGCGACATCCGCGGCGCCCTCGGTGCCGAACTGGCCGCCGTACTCGATGAGGAAGTCGTCGAGCGGGAACTTGTCGAACGATCGCTTCGGGGCGTCGGCGAGCGTGGTGAATCCGAGGCCGGGGTGTGTCTTCTCGATCCACTCCCGCATACGCCCACCGGTCGCGCCGGTTTTCGGGTGCGGGATATCTGGCTCCCACGACTGGAGCTCTGCACGGTTGACGGTCTCCGGGATGCCGTGCCACATGACGGCGGCATCCTCGTCGTGTAGGTTGTCCCAGAGCAGCTGACCGGTGCGCCACTTCTGACCGGTGCCGGCGAGCACGAACTGTGCGCCCGGTTTCGTGTCCATCGTCGGGATCACGGCGCGGTTCACGTCCTCGCCCTGGTCGACGTCGGCCTCACCGGCCTCGTCGCCGAAGGCCATGTCGAAGCCGCCCGACCGGAACATGTCACCGTTGGGGGTTCCGACGAGGAGCAGCGATCCGGTGTCGCGGAAGAACAGCTGCTCGCCGCCCTTCGAGAGGCCGATCGCGACCGGGCTCGTGCGACGGTCCGGCCACAGCTTGTCGAGGTGCTTCACGATGTCCTCGCGGAACCGCTGCCCCGCCTTGAAGCCGGTGGTGAACATCGTCCACCCGATCGTGTAGTCCTCCCGCGACCAGCACCGCCCGAGCATCACCGCCTGGACCGCGGTCGTCTTCGTCGAACGGCGCGGCTCGAAGATCACGTTCATGAAGTTCCCCGCGGCGAGGAGGTCCGCGACCATGAGCTGCATCGGCGACGGCCCCTTCCCGCCGTCGCCCGCGCGCTCCCGGTGGTCGAGGCGCAGGAGGTGCGCGCCCTGGATGAACTCGCCGCGCGAGCGCTCCGTCGTCGCGAGCGCGTCGAGACGGATCGGCGCGAGGTGCTCGATCTTCGACCGCCACTCCAGCCAGTTCGCCTCCGACCACAGGTCGGCCAGCGTCGGCGGCGCGCTCACTCGTGCTCGCTCTCAGCGCGGCGCTCAGCGTCGAGCCGGGCGTAGGCGCGCTCGGCCTCGCGACCGTACATCTGCCGTCCGCACTCACGGCACACCCGAATCCAGATGTCGTTCCAGCCGTCGCCGACGAACGCAAATCCGCGGCGAGGGTGGATGCCGAATAGGCAGAGGATGCGCAGAACGGTCATGATTTTCTCCAGTTCAGGGGGGGATTTTGCTCTTGGAGCCGAAGGCGGGGGTTGCACCGGCCCTCAAAAAAAGACGCGGTCACCAAGGTGCGAGGCCTTCACGAGATGCACGACGAGCGGTCGGGAGTCGCGGTGCTCGAGCCGCTCGCCCGTTGGTGATCGCGGCGCCGCGGCGTCCACCCTCAGAGCGGTTGCATCCCACGCATTCGGCCGCGAGGTTGGCTCGCCCGTTGCCGCCGCTCGGGTCGAGGTGGCCGGCATCGAACGGTCGGCCCGGGATGAGGAGCTTGCCGCACCGCCAGCAGTGCACGTCCTCGCCGTGTCGCCATGCCGATCGCACCTGAGACCGGAGCACCCGGGCATTGGCCAGGAACTCGGGGTCGCGGTGCTTGCCGCTCACGGCTCTTCCTCGACGGGTCGGACTTCCTCGGCGATGCGGACGCCGCACCGCTCGCACCGCGTGATGCCGACGACTACCATGCGCCCGCCGCGGTGCTCGACGATGCGGACGAGCATCGGGGTGTGGATGCCGAACAGGCACGCGAGGCCGGTCATGCTCGGACGCCGATCTCGGCGAGGAGCTGAGCACCGATCCACTCTGCGTACGCCGGCGGGATCGCCTGCGCGAGCTCGTCGCGCTTCATGCCGCCCTCACAGCAGAAGAGGTCGTCCAGGAGCCTAGGCATCGTCGCCTCCTGCAGGCCGGTCGGGGCGGGTGCGTGCGCGCTCCCCACAAGCGGCCCCAGCCGCTCCCGCCCCGGTCTTGTGCGCGTGGTGGCGTTCGGTGAGCCACCACGCGAGGTAGAGGATCGCGGCGAGCGGGATGCCGACCGCGGGGTCGATGTAGTCGGGAGTGTTCATGCGAACAGGCCTCCGCGCTTCACTCGGCGAGTGACGCGGGCCGTGAGGGCGTGACGCTGCTCTTGGGTGCCGGCCAGTGTCGTGGCTCCTGCATCGGCGAAGGCCTCGGCCCGCTGGAAGTCCGCTGCTCCGGAGAGCACGCCACGTCCGATCTCGGCGAGGAGACGGGAGTTGCGTTCCAGCTCTCGGCGCGCTGTGGGCCTCCAGCGTTTCGCTTCCTCGGCGAACGACTCGGAGAGTTCGAACAGGTCGTTGCTGAGAGCGACGCGGTCGGTGATGGTGATGGTGCCGGTGTGGATTCTCATGCTGCTCCCTGCACTCGGGCTGCGGAGCATCCTCGCTCGCAGTGTCGGTCATCGATCAGCACGTGACCGCACGACCCGACACCAGCTCTGTAGGTACTTACGAGAGATGAGTTAGACGGTTCTATTACGGTTCTATGTGCGACAACAGTTGTCGGGTCGTTGGTCCTGATCTCGTCGGGTCGCGACAGATTTGTCGGGCCGTGCGACCCGACAACAGTTGTCGGGTCGTGAGAGGCCGACGCACCGACAGCAGTTGTCGGGCCGTTGGCGAAGAGCGGAGCCTCGGAGTATTCGCGACCGAACTCGAAATTGAGGTCGAACACGACGGGCTTGCGGTCGTTGCGCAGGTGCTCTGTGAGGCGCTGGTCGCCGTGCTTGATGAGCCCGCGCACCCGCAGGTCGCGGAAGGCTCGCTCGACGGTCCTGAGCGAGCACCCGAGTTCGTTCGCGAGTTCGGACTTCTTCCGCCACACGTTGCGTCCGTCGCTGTGGGCGTGATTCGCGAGGAGCAGCAGCACGCGGAAGGCGGTCGGCGGAACGACGTCGAGCGGGAGCTTGGAGACCCAGATGAAGGCTTCGAGGCTCATGACTCAGCCCACGGCTCGCGGGCGAGGATCGCCTCGATGTCCGCGCCGGCGAACAGCATCGCTCCGCGCTTGCCGGGGAGTCGCTTGACGGGTGAGAGCTTCCCTGATGCCACCCATCGAGTGATCGTCTTGACTGACACGCCGAGCGTTTCTGCTGCCTCCGCCGTCGTGGCGAATGTCGCTTCGTTTGTCATTGTCAAAGCTTCCCACACACCTTTGTCAATGTCAAAGCACGGCACACTTGCGTGTTGCCTATCTCATGTCCTATCGTTTGACACATGAGCATCGCCAGTATCGAAGAGCGTCGCCGACGTCCCCAGTTCGGTCTTCAGCACCGCATGGCCCTCGCACGCGAGGTCGCCGGCATCGGGCAGGCCAAAATGGCGCAGGACCTCGGCGTGTCCCGACAGACGGTGAGCAACTATGAGCGTGGCTTCACCGCACCACGGCGGGCCGTGCTGCTGGCCTGGGCTATGGCCACTGGCGTCGATGTCGAGTGGCTGGAGTCGGGTGACGCCCCGCGGAATCCGGTGGGCCCTGCCGGGATCGAACCGACGACATCCACGGTG
>NZ_JAHWXK010000006.1:0-1917 GCF_023091155.1 Microbacterium sufflavum
CGGGATGGCTAAGATAGAGAAGTTGCCCTGCGGGCCTGGTTGTGATGGCTGGGTCGTGGGAGCATCCGATCCTTGAGAACTCAACAGCGTGCACTTGTCAAATGCCAAATTATCCTCGTTCAGCTTCGGCTGGGTGAGAATTCCTTTGGATCAAAGACCAACTCCTTTTGGGGGGTTGGCATTCGGATGAAGTCAGCAATGATGTCATCTCTTTGGTCAGTTTCAAACTCGCTGCGGCCTGGTTTTTCCCCGGGTTGTATGCAATTTCTTTTTACGGAGAGTTTGATCCTGGCTCAGGATGAACGCTGGCGGCGTGCTTAACACATGCAAGTCGAACGGTGAACACGGAGCTTGCTCTGTGGGATCAGTGGCGAACGGGTGAGTAACACGTGAGCAACCTGCCCCTGACTCTGGGATAAGCGCTGGAAACGGCGTCTAATACTGGATATGTGACGTGACCGCATGGTCTGCGTTTGGAAAGATTTTTCGGTTGGGGATGGGCTCGCGGCCTATCAGCTTGTTGGTGAGGTAATGGCTCACCAAGGCGTCGACGGGTAGCCGGCCTGAGAGGGTGACCGGCCACACTGGGACTGAGACACGGCCCAGACTCCTACGGGAGGCAGCAGTGGGGAATATTGCACAATGGGCGGAAGCCTGATGCAGCAACGCCGCGTGAGGGATGACGGCCTTCGGGTTGTAAACCTCTTTTAGCAGGGAAGAAGCGAAAGTGACGGTACCTGCAGAAAAAGCGCCGGCTAACTACGTGCCAGCAGCCGCGGTAATACGTAGGGCGCAAGCGTTATCCGGAATTATTGGGCGTAAAGAGCTCGTAGGCGGTTTGTCGCGTCTGCTGTGAAATCCCGAGGCTCAACCTCGGGCCTGCAGTGGGTACGGGCAGACTAGAGTGCGGTAGGGGAGATTGGAATTCCTGGTGTAGCGGTGGAATGCGCAGATATCAGGAGGAACACCGATGGCGAAGGCAGATCTCTGGGCCGTAACTGACGCTGAGGAGCGAAAGGGTGGGGAGCAAACAGGCTTAGATACCCTGGTAGTCCACCCCGTAAACGTTGGGAACTAGTTGTGGGGTCCATTCCACGGATTCCGTGACGCAGCTAACGCATTAAGTTCCCCGCCTGGGGAGTACGGCCGCAAGGCTAAAACTCAAAGGAATTGACGGGGACCCGCACAAGCGGCGGAGCATGCGGATTAATTCGATGCAACGCGAAGAACCTTACCAAGGCTTGACATATACGAGAACGGGCCAGAAATGGTCAACTCTTTGGACACTCGTAAACAGGTGGTGCATGGTTGTCGTCAGCTCGTGTCGTGAGATGTTGGGTTAAGTCCCGCAACGAGCGCAACCCTCGTTCTATGTTGCCAGCACGTAATGGTGGGAACTCATGGGATACTGCCGGGGTCAACTCGGAGGAAGGTGGGGATGACGTCAAATCATCATGCCCCTTATGTCTTGGGCTTCACGCATGCTACAATGGCCGGTACAAAGGGCTGCAATACCGTGAGGTGGAGCGAATCCCAAAAAGCCGGTCCCAGTTCGGATTGAGGTCTGCAACTCGACCTCATGAAGTCGGAGTCGCTAGTAATCGCAGATCAGCAACGCTGCGGTGAATACGTTCCCGGGTCTTGTACACACCGCCCGTCAAGTCATGAAAGTCGGTAACACCTGAAGCCGGTGGCCTAACCCTTGTGGAGGGAGCCGTCGAAGGTGGGATCGGTAATTAGGACTAAGTCGTAACAAGGTAGCCGTACCGGAAGGTGCGGCTGGATCACCTCCTTTCTAAGGAGCATCTGACACTTTCGGGTGTCCAGAACCCAGATCGAAGGCGTACGTTCTTCGCTGGGAGCTCATGGGTGGAACATTTGACATGGTGCGAAGGATGTTGTTCTTCTTCAGTACGC
>NZ_JAHWXK010000006.1:2017-5658 GCF_023091155.1 Microbacterium sufflavum
GCTTCGGTGGTTGGAACGGGGAGGGTGACGGATGTCGCACCTGCACGCTGTTGGGTCCTGAGGGACCGGATGCGCTTTGACCTTCGGGTTGGAAGCATTTGGTTACTCTGGGCCTTTCGTTGTTTCCCCGGTGGGGAAGCGGTGAAGGGTACCGCCCGTACTTTGAGAACTACACAGTGGACGCGAGCATCTTGCAACTGATCTTCGGATTGGTTGCGCAAGATGATCTTAAAGATCATTAGTCAATTTCTGATCCCGCCTTCGGGTGGGGTCGAGTTTTTGATTCGAACTCATGTGATTTCAAGTCTTTAAGAGCAAACGGTGGATGCCTTGGCATCTGGAGCCGAAGAAGGACGTAGCAATCTGCGATAAGCCTCGGGGAACTGATAAGCAAGTTTTGATCCGAGGGTGTCCGAATGGGGAAACCCCGCTGGGCGGCGTGCCGACCTAGTGACTCCCGCCTGAATATATAGGGCGGGTAGAGGGAACGTGGGGAAGTGAAACATCTCAGTACCCACAGGAAGAGAAAGCAACCGCGATTCCGTTAGTAGTGGCGAGCGAAACCGGATCAGGCTAAACCGAGTGTGTGTGATATCCGGCAGGAGTTGCATATTCGGGGTTGTGGGACTCACCAGTCAGTTCTGCCGAGCTGGCGACGTTACAGAAGCGTATAGACGAACGGTCTTGAAAGGCCGGTCATAGAGGGTGCCAACCCCGTAGTCGAAATGCGTGTTCTGGCGTGGAGAGTATCCCAAGTAGCACGGGGCCCGTGAAATCCCGTGTGAATCTGTCAGGACCACCTGATAAGCCTAAATACTCCCAGATGACCGATAGCGGACAAGTACCGTGAGGGAAAGGTGAAAAGTACCCCGGGAGGGGAGTGAAATAGTACCTGAAACCGTTTGCTTACAAACCGTTGGAGCACCCCTGGTAGGTGTGACAGCGTGCCTTTTGAAGAATGAGCCTGCGAGTTAGCGATATGTGGCGAGGTTAACCCGTGTGGGGTAGCCGTAGCGAAAGCGAGTCTGAATAGGGCGATTCAGTCGCATGTCCTAGACCCGAAGCGAAGTGATCTATCCATGGCCAGGTTGAAGCGACGGTAAGACGTCGTGGAGGACCGAACCCACTTAGGTTGAAAACTGAGGGGATGAGCTGTGGATAGGGGTGAAAGGCCAATCAAACTTCGTGATAGCTGGTTCTCTCCGAAATGCATTTAGGTGCAGCGTTGCGTGTTTCTTGCCGGAGGTAGAGCTACTGGATGGCCGATGGGCCCTACAAGGTTACTGACGTCAGCCAAACTCCGAATGCCGGTAAGTGAGAGCGCAGCAGTGAGACTGTGGGGGATAAGCTTCATAGTCGAGAGGGAAACAACCCAGACCACCAACTAAGGTCCCAAAGCGCGTGCTAAGTGGGAAAGGATGTGGAGTTGCTCTGACAACCAGGAGGTTGGCTTAGAAGCAGCCACCCTTGAAAGAGTGCGTAATAGCTCACTGGTCAAGTGATTCCGCGCCGACAATGTAACGGGGCTCAAGCACGCCACCGAAGTTGTGGCATTGACATTATTGGTAGGCCTTCGTGGTCCAGCCGTGTTGATGGGTAGGAGAGCGTCGTGTGGCCAGCGAAGCGGCGGTGGAAACCAGCCGTGGAGGCTACACGAGTGAGAATGCAGGCATGAGTAGCGAATGACGTGTGAGAAACACGTCCTCCGAAAGACCAAGGGTTCCAGGGTCAAGCTAATCTTCCCTGGGTAAGTCGGGACCTAAGGCGAGGCCGACAGGCGTAGTCGATGGACAACGGGTTGATATTCCCGTACCGGCGAAGAACCGCCCAAGCTAATCCAGTGGTGCTAAACGTCCGAGCCTTCACATCGTCACCTTCGGGTGACACCGTGGAGGGGAGCACGTGACCCCATGCTGGTGCGGTTAGCGTATTAACAGGTGTGACGCAGGAAGGTAGTCCAAGCCAGGCGATGGTTGTCCTGGTGCAAGTGCGTAGGCCGAGTCATAGGCAAATCCGTGACTCATGAGGCTGAGACACGATGCGGATAAAAAGTGGATGATCCTATGCTGCCGAGAAAAGCATCGACGCGAGGTTCTAGCCGCCCGTACCCCAAACCGACTCAGGTGGTCAGGTAGAGAATACCAAGGAGATCGAGAGAATCGTGGTTAAGGAACTCGGCAAAATGCCCCCGTAACTTCGGGAGAAGGGGGGCCTTCGACGTATTAGGACTTGCTCCGAAAGCGTTTGGAGGCCGCAGAGACTAGTGGGTAGCGACTGTTTACTAAAAACACAGGTCCGTGCCAAGTCGCAAGACGATGTATACGGACTGACGCCTGCCCGGTGCTGGAAGGTTAAGAGGACCGGTTAGCCGCAAGGCGAAGCTGAGAATTTAAGCCCCAGTAAACGGCGGTGGTAACTATAACCATCCTAAGGTAGCGAAATTCCTTGTCGGGTAAGTTCCGACCTGCACGAATGGCGTAACGACTTCCCAACTGTCTCAACCGCGAACTCGGCGAAATTGCATTACGAGTAAAGATGCTCGTTACGCGCAGCAGGACGGAAAGACCCCGTGACCTTTACTACAGCTTGGTATTGGTGTTCGGTGTGGCTTGTGTAGGATAGGTGGGAGACTTTGAAGCGGTGACGCCAGTTACCGTGGAGTCATTGTTGAAATACCACTCTGGTCACTCTGGATATCTAACTTCGAACCGTAATCCGGTTCAGGGACAGTGCCTGGTGGGTAGTTTAACTGGGGCGGTTGCCTCCCAAAAAGTAACGGAGGCGCCCAAAGGTTCCCTCAACCTGGTTGGCAATCAGGTGGCGAGTGTAAGTGCACAAGGGAGCTTGACTGTGAGACTGACAGGTCGAGCAGGGACGAAAGTCGGGACTAGTGATCCGGCAGTGGCTTGTGGAAGCGCTGTCGCTCAACGGATAAAAGGTACCTCGGGGATAACAGGCTGATCTTGCCCAAGAGTCCATATCGACGGCATGGTTTGGCACCTCGATGTCGGCTCGTCGCATCCTGGGGCTGGAGTAGGTCCCAAGGGTTGGGCTGTTCGCCCATTAAAGCGGTACGCGAGCTGGGTTTAGAACGTCGTGAGACAGTTCGGTCCCTATCCGCTGCGCGCGTAGGAAGTTTGAGAGGATCTGACCCTAGTACGAGAGGACCGGGTTGGACGAACCTCTGGTGTGTCAGTTGTTCCGCCAGGAGCACCGCTGATTAGCTACGTTCGGGATGGATAACCGCTGAAAGCATCTAAGCGGGAAGCCGGCCTCAAGATGAGACTTCCATACCTTCGGGTGAGAGGCTCCCAGCCAGACTACTGGGTTGATAGGCCAGATGTGGAAGCACGGTAACGTGTGCAGCTGACTGGTACTAATAAGCCGATGACTTGATAACACACCGTTCGTTGGTGCTTGCGTCCACTGAGTGGTTCTCGATGTACGGTCGAGAACCACCTTCGATCACACACACGTGTGAACCTAGGTTTGATTGAAACATCAATAGTGTTTCGGCGGCCATAGCGTGAGGGAAACGCCCGGTCACATTCCGAACCCGGAAGCTAAGCCTCACAGCGCCGATGGTACTGCAGGGGGGACCCTGTGGGAGAGTAGGACACCGCCGGACTCCTTTTAGTCAA